>JAHCHX010000001.1:2647500-2950000 GCA_026129545.1 Saprospiraceae bacterium | reverse complement strand
CATGGAATATGTATGTACGCCAATGGCGACCGCTACCGGGGGGAATGGCTCGAAGGAGCCTTCGGGGGAAAGGGAACCCTCTACCTGCGCGACGGCACCATCGTGGATGGTTACTGGCGTGCCGGCGAATACGTCGGGAAACAAGCCCCTGCCGATTACAAACCGACAACACCCACGGTGGCCGAAACACCTGCCCAAGCCCCAGTCGAACTGCCGGGTGCCAAAGTGTGGGCAGTGGTGGTTGGTGTGGCTGCCTACGACCACATGCCAGCCTTGCGCTACACCGACGACGACGCATACCGCTTCTATGCTTTTCTGAAAAGCCTCGAAGGAGGGGCGCTACCCGACGAACAGGTACAAATACTCGTGGACGAAGATGCTACCCGCGACAACGTGATTGGCGCCATCAATGAAATTTTTGCGCAGGCAGGCGCCAACGATTTGGTCATCTTCTATTTTTCCGGTCACGGGCTGAACGGCTCTTTCCTGCCTATTGATTTTGATGGTTTTAACAACAAAATCACCCACGACGAAATAGCAGGGGCTTTCAATAAATGTCGAGCAAAATTCAAGCTTTGCCTCGCCGATGCTTGCCACTCTGGAAGCCTGTTTGCGATGCGTTCGGCCACGGAAGAGCCTATTTTGAACACCTATTATACCTCGCTGGCCAAATCCGTGTCCGGCACCGCGCTCATCATGTCGAGCAAAGCCGACGAGACCTCACTCGAATCGCAGGGCCTGCGGCAAGGCGTGTTCAGCCACTTCCTCATCAGGGGATTGAAAGGCGAGGCCGACAAGAACAAAGACAAGGTGGTGACGGTGGAGGAACTGTTTGCTTACATCTATGCCAATGTGCGAGATTACACCAGCAACCGCCAAAGCCCCGTCATCAAAGGAACTTATGACCCGAAAATGCCAGTGGCTGTCACGCGATGAACACAAGTCCCCCGCTCGTTATCAGGAGTTTTGGGGCGGGTTAGAAAATTGTTTTCTTTCCAAAAAATAAATCAAGGCAAGGTAACTGCCGAACAGTACTGCCCGCCCGGCCCAGAGCAAAATGGGCTGAGCGGGCAGTGTCGCCTCAAGCATCTTACCCAGCGCAAACAACCCCAAGGCAACTGCCACATAAAACAGCATCCGACCCAAAGGGTAGGGTACGGGGTAATGTTTTTTCCCCGTGAACCAAGTCGCCCAACACATAAAAGCGTAGCAAGTCAGCGTCACCCAAGCTGCGCCCGTGTAGCCGAATCGGGGAATCAAAACCAGATTCAAAGCAACCGTGATGACTGCTCCTGCTATTGAAATCCACGCGCCCAGTCCCGTGCGGTCTTTCAGGCGATACCAGATGGAAAAGTTGTAATAGACACCGAGCAACAGATTGGCTGTCAACAAAATCGGCACGACGCGCAGCCCGCCGTGATACTTTGTTCCGATAAAATACTTGACCAAATCGAGGAAAAGCAGGATGCCCAACATCCCAACCGCGGCGGCAATGGTGAACCACAAAGTCACTTGGGCTTGTGTGCGCAAGGCATCTTTGTCGCCCGCGTGACGGAAGAAAAACGGTTCGGCGGCGTAGCGATAGGCTTGCGTGAACAGCGTGATGAGTGCCGCCAATTTGTAGTTCGCACCAAAAATCCCCACATCTGCCAGATTTTCCTGCGGAGTGCCGGGCAGCAGGTATTTCAACATGGAGCGGCTAAACATCTCATCCACAATACCCGCAAAACTCACGATAATGAGCGGTGCGGCATAGGCCATCATTTTTGCCCACAATGCCTTGTCGAACGACCACCGCACGGCTCTCAACTGCGGCGACAGCAACAGCAACGTCACGAGGCTCGCGACCAAATTGGACAGGAAAATATAGCCCACGCCCAGCCCCGACGACCACACGGCATGCACCCACCCCACACCCTTGCCCGCCGCCCACGGGCAAAGCACCAGCCAAAAAAGATTCATCCCGATATTGACCGAGATGTTGGTCAGCTTGATGAAAACGAAGCGTTTGGGGCGTTGCTCCAGCCGCAAGCGAGCAAAGGGCAGCTCAGCCAGACAATCGAAAGCCAAAATCAAGGCGAACCATCGCACATACTCCGGGTGCTGCGGATATTCCAGCACGTCGGCGATGGGTTGGGCAAAGACTAGCAACGCCCCCGCGAAAGCGGCGGTCGTGCCCATCAGCGAGAGCATTCCCGTGGAATAAACCCTTTCCCGAGCCTCCTGTGGTGTGCCGAATCGAAAAAACGCGGACTCCATTCGGTAGGAAAACAGCACCATGAGGAAGGCTGATGTGGCATACAAATCAATGACCGCTCCGTATTCGTTCGTGGTGGCCAACACCCGTGTGTAAAATGGCACCAGCAGCATATTGAGTAGCCGGCCTATGATGCTGCTGAGCCCATACAGGGCGGTCTCTCCCGCTAATTTTTTTATCAGGGACATTTTTTTTTGACGGTTGCGTAGGCCGACGATATATGATTCACTGTCACGGCCTTGCGAGGCAAAGGTAGTCGCGGGCAAAAGTGTTTTTTGCAAAAAAAATTGCCCGCGAGGTGCGTCAACGCGCTCCGCGGGCAATCCGTTTCCCCTCTCCACGAAGGAAGTGGGTTCTTGTTAGGCCATTTCTTGCACCACTTCTGTCACTTCTGGCACCATGCGCTTCAGCATACCTTCTATGCCAGCTTTCAGCGTCACCGTCGAAGATGGGCAGCCACTGCACGAGCCTTGCATGGTGACATACACGCGGCCGTTTTCAAAGGCCTTGAACTCTATGTTGCCACCATCCATCTCCACAGCAGGTTTCACATAAGTGTCAATCAATTCTTTCACTTTTTTGGCCAACTCGCCATTTTCACCACTGAACTGCTCGGCGTTGCTCTCTGCCATTGTTTTTTCCATGTACTCAGCAAAACCCTCTTTCACCACCGTGCCACCTTTTTCCACAAAATCTTTCACAAACTCTTTCAGCTTGAGCATGATGTCGGCCCATTCGTAATTGAACTCTTTCGTGATGGTGACGTAGTTGTTATTGAAATAAACGCTTTTCACATAGGGCAACTCCATCAGGCTATTGGCCATCGGGCTCCATTCTGCGGCCAAGTCCATATCTTTGAAGTCGGCAATGCCTCGGTAAAGCAGGCGGTTGGTCACATATTTTAGTGCCTCGGGATTGGGTGTTTGCTCCGTGTAAAGCATCACGGGACTTTTGGATATCGTAGCTTCCATCATCAAGAAGTTAGTGTCAGTTAGAAAATGTGCGGCAAAGATAACACGCTTCCATCTCAAAGGTTCACTTTAGAGGGGGCTCTGGTGCGCGTCCCGTTTTTTTGCCAAGCAGCCAAGCCTGCAAAAAATAATTGGCTGACGATACTGCTGGCGAACAATGCTAACAGTTTGGCTATCAATTTTTTGAGCAAAAAAGCATCCGTTCGCTTCCTGTCGTCGTCGTCGGTGCTGACGCTGAAAAATTCGTGAATTGCCGCTGAAAGGCACGTTTTTTGAAAAACAGGATGCCATTCGCCCCAAGCACACCACCCTAGTCGCCTACTGACTTTGCTGCCTGCCCAAATGTGCCTTTAATCCATTCCTCCTGTCGGCACATCAGGCATTTGGCAGCCTCCATGCCCCTTCAAACCGCCTATCCTTAATCCACTGCTATTCCCATGTTGTGCTGGCCGAATGCCGTCCAGCCGACTTATTCTTATCTTTGTCAAAACCGAAGTGACTTTTCCGCCGTTTGTCAAACAATGAAACACACCGTTCTATACCAACCACCTGACTCGAATTTTTGGGAGCGATATACCCAACTTTGGCGCAATAGCCCAGAGCGTTCGCCCTTTCAGTCGCCCCATATTTTGCAGCAGTTCACCCAACAGGTCAAGAACGATGTGGCCATATTTGAGTGTTCACTCGACGGCGAGATGATGGGAGCGGCCTTTTTCAGGTACAGCAAAGGCGTTTATGTCTTTCTGAGCGACTTCAAGACCGATGCAAATTTCTTTGTGCTCCACAGCAGTTGCACCGACGAGATGACCCGCCAGTTTTTTAGCTCGTTTTTCCAAATGGTCAGGCAAGAAAAATGGTCCATGATGCTCAATAGCCAGCCTGCATGGGCACCATACATGGATATTTTTGAGGCAGAGGCGCGGCGTGGCAGGGTTTATTGGATGAACCTTGACTATGCCGTGTGCCCTGTGGCGGAAGCCGAGACGCCTGCCGAATTGTTCAAAAAAGTCGGTTCGTCGCGCAATACCCGCTACAAAGTCAACAAATTCGCCAAACAGGGCGAGACCTCTTGCGAGGTGCTGACCGACGATTCGGACATTGACAAATGGGTGGAAGAGTTTAGCGAGGCGCACGTCGTTCGTTGGGCCACCACCCCTACTCCTTCATTCTACCGCAACGAGGCCAACCGGGCACTGCTGGGAGCATATCTGAGGGCATGGCACGAAGATGGGGTGTTGGTTCGCTTTGCCTTGATGGTGGACGGAAGACGCATTGGCTGCGTCATTGGCCTGTTGGAAAGGGACTCGTTGATTTATCACGCGCCTACCTTTCACCCCGACTTTTCGCATTGCAGCCCCGGTCGGGTACTCATCTACTACATGACCCAATGGATGGCGGAGCACAACCTCCGCATCTTGGATTTTGGCTATGGCAACGAAGATTACAAATACCACGTCGCCACCAAAGAACACGTCCTCAAGCGCATCTTTATTTCCGGCAAGTACAACCTGCCATTTATTGTGAAAACGCGCTTCATTAAGGCCATCCGCGAAAACCCTCGAATGTATCAGGTTTATCAGAACAAAGTGCGCCCGATATATCGCAATATGAAAGGCAGCGTCAGCACTTTCATGGCTCGCTTGTTCTCCATCAAATGGCTCAATACCATCCTGCTTGACGAGCAGATAGCCGACACTCTTCTTATTTTGCAAACCATTTAAACTTAAAAAATGCTTTATGAACGCAATTGATGTTGACAAACACAAACAGGTCTGGAACTCTGCCAGAACGACCAAGAACTACGCGGCGGAAGAAACCCTCCAATTGCCGGAACAGCGCATCATAGAGATTCTGAAAGACCAACTGCCCCACATGCGTATGCTCGACCTCGGCATCGGGGGCGGGCGCACCACCTTGCACTACGCTCCGCTCGTGAAAGAATACGTCGGTTCCGATTATGCCGAAAACATGGTAACCATCTGCCGCGAAAGATTTCACAACGCTGGCGCTCACGTTAGTTTCGAGCAGATTGATGCAACAGATATGTCCGAAGTGCCCGACAATTCTTTTGATTTTGTGCTATTTAGCTACAACAGCATAGACTGCGTGGAACCCGAAGACCGTGTCAAGGTATTTCAGGAGGCTCGGCGCGTAGGCAAGAAAGGCGGGTATTTTGCCTTCTCCAGCCACAACATTCAGTACATTGACAAGATGTACACCTTTAAATGGCACAAGAATCTCCGCGATTTTCTCTATCAATTTTATCGGTTGGTGCTATTGGTTTATTACAACGGTTTTCCCGGCAAATACCTTCGCATGAACGAAACCGTTTTCCGCGACGGGGTGGAGCGTTTTTCCATATCGCTCTACTATTCCAAGCCCGACTATCAAATGCAACAGCTGCGCGAACAGAAATTCAAGAACATCCGCGCTTTTTCCGTAAAGACCGGAAAAGAATTGACTGGGGAAGCATTTAGCGCTTGCAAAGAGGCTTGGATTTATTATTTATGCGAAATTTGAGCACGAGCGCGACGCAAAAAACATCCGGGATTCGGCCTCGCGTCGAATCCCGAATTATACCTTGACTCGCTAGGATTTGTCGGATGAGCATGATTGACGCCCCTGATTTTGAGCAGATTGCGATTGCAGCCATGCCCAAAGCTTGGCGGCGCGAGGTATATTAGACTTGTTGCGGTGGAGGGCTTTGGGTGAAGGAAAAGCCCTCCACCGCAACAAGTCTAATATACCTCGATTTTGATGCTTCATTTAAATTTCGCGACATGAGAAAAATTGCCACCCTATTGCTGTTTATTGGCAGTCTTTGTGCAGCCAACAGCCAAGAAGCGGATAAGCAACTTCGCAATTGCGACTCGGTTTTTATGCGCAGCGACACCCTTGTATGCTTGAAAAATGTCAGCAGCAAGTTGAAAGTATTGAAATTCTACAAGGACGGCGAGAGGTTATTCACCCGAACTGTCACGAAGCAGAAGAACGGAGACATCGAGATTTACACGACAAAAAAAAGGTTTTCCCAAAAATATGAAGGAGAGGGCCTCATCTTGCATCCCAATGGTCAGGTTAAGGTGCGTTCTTGGTACAAAAACGGGAGAGTGGACGGGCCAAGTTTAACATACTACGAAGACGGGAAAAGGCAATGCGTATGTCGCTACAAAAACGACGTGCGCGACGGAGAGCAATTTGTTTTTATCACAACGGTCAACTATACACCCACGAGGTGTGGAAAGAAGGCCGGTTGATGGAGAGGAGAGAACACTTCGACGAACGAGGCAATGCCCTCGAAATCGGCACTTTGTCAGAAGGCAACGGAACCCTCATTGTCTATGACGATTCGGGTGAGAAGATTGGGTTCATGACCTATAAAAACGGCAAGCCTACTAAGAAGAAGGTTCAAAAATTTCCCAAACAACAATAAACGAGCTCACATCTCCATCACCGTCCCGCATTTTTTGCAGGTGCGGGCTTCCAGATTTTCCTTGTAGGTTCCGATGGCTTCTTTGATTTGAGTGCCGATGTCCTTGAGCGGAAAGCCCGCCTCGTGGAGCGGCGCGCCGCAATTTTCGCAAAACCAAAGCAACTTGTCAATCTCCCCTTCATGGCGGCGGCGTTCCAGCACAAGACCGACGGTGTTGGCAGGGCGCTGCGGCGAGTGCGGGATGCGCGGCGGCAGCAGGAACATCTCGCCCTCGCGGATGTCAATCGTCTCCGGTTTGCCGTCCTCGTTGATGATTTTCACCTGAATGTCGCCTTCCAACTGATAAAAAAGCTCTTCGCCTTCCTCCCAATGGTAGTCCTTGCGCCCGTTGGGGCCGCCGACGACCATGACGATGAAGTCTTCGTTGTCAATGTAAATCTGCTTGTTGCCGACAGGCGGCTTCAGCAGGTGGCGGTTTTCGTCAATCCATTTTTGGAGGTTGAAAGGTTTAGCGATTGGCATGGCTCAGTAATTTTTTATGCTGACAAAAGTACAATCACCGCTTTGAGTATGCCACATTCCCGCTCCGAAAATCCTCTCGAACGGGGTTGAACACATCCAAAATGCGGCATTGTGTCAGCGCCCGGCCAGAGTGAGGCGCGTTGGAAGGTATGGCGAACACGTCGCCCGCTTCCAAGATATACGCTCGGCCACCGACAACCAACTCGAAGCGGCCTTCGAGCATATTCAGCACTTGCTCGTGGTGGTGCGAATGTTCGGGCAAATCCGCCCCTGCGTCCACATCCACATAAGCAAGCGTCATGGTGTCGGAGTGAATCAAGCGGGCTGTGAAGCCTTTGGAAATTTCAAATGGGGAGAGCGTGGCGACGGTGTGTTTCATAGCGTTTTTATTTTTTCAGCAAAAATACGAGCGGAACGTCGAATCTTCTCTGCCACGCCCGCTCCGAGTGGTCATCGCCTTCAAACAAGCGCGTGAGCCAGTTTTTGGAAGAAAAACCTTTGGCTCCCATGATTTCGTCGGCCTGCTTTTGAAGAGGCGGGTACATGGCATCCAACCCTACCGTGCCGCAGTCGAAATATATGTTGTGCTTTCGGGGAGAAGGCAGGCGGTTTTTCATGTATTGCAAAAAAGCGTCCGGCACAGGGTTGTTTTCTGTTCTGAAAATGCCCGGCCAATGTGTTGAGATGCAAGCCGCCCCGCCAAACACCTCCGGGTATTCGCAAATCGCGTAGAGCGAAATCAGGCCTCCCATGCTAGAGCCTGCGACGAAAGTGTTTTTCCGGTCTTTTTTTGTGGAAAAATGACTGTCAATGAAGGGCTTCAGTTCCGCGACGAGAAACCGCAGGTAATTGTCCGATTGGATTTTATCGGCAAAAAGGTCGTTGCTCACGCTTCGCGCCTCTTGCATGAGCGAATCACGTTGTGGCTGCGAAAGCGATTCAAAAGGTTTTTGCGGGAAATACTCGCTGTGGCGTTTTTTGCCGTTGTTCCAAATACCGACCACGATGCAGTCGCGGATTTTCTTTTCCGCTATCAATTGTCCGACCGTCTCGTCCACGCCCCACTCCTGTTTGTTCCATGTGGTGGTGGAATCGAACAGCATTTGCCCGTCGTGCATATAGAGCACTGCGTATTTTTTATTTGCGTCGTAACCATCTGGCAACCAAACATCCACGTTGCGTGGGTCAACGAATCGGGAAGGGAAACGCTCGAACCGCTGGATAGAGCCGGACGAGGGTTGGGGCGGCTGTGCAAGGGCTGTCGCCATGAACGTGAAAACCCATAAAGCGAGCAATACAATTGACTTCATAATACGAATCACAGGTTGGGGAAGGTGCTTAAAACATAAGCTATTCAGGCGACGATTTGAAATCACAGCCTGAATATCCGATGCTCGAAAGTTTAAACCCATGATTGGCGGTCATCATGTTGTGTGCAATGAAAATTGCCTCGCATCAATTCAGCCGGAATGGCGCGACCATTCTAAATTCAGGTATCGCCACCTCAAACAGCGAATCGTCGTCGCGGCGCTTCATCAAGTAAGTGCCGTGCATCTTCCCGATGTCCGTATTGAGGTTGCAAAAGGAAGCATACTCGTGGCTATCGCCCGGCTGCATCACGGGTTGCTGACCGATTACTCCCTCACCTTCCACCTCGCGCAATTGCCCGTCCGCATCTTGGATGACCCAATGGCGGCGTAGCAGCTGCACCGTGTATGGGCTACCGTTTTCTATGGTGATGTGATAGCCAAAAATAAACTTCTGCTCGCGGGGATTGGAATGAGCAGGCAGGTACTGTGTCTCCACGCTAACCGTGATACCGTTGGTCGTTAGAATTTCCATGACTGGGTGAGTTTGCTCCTCAAAAACGATTTAAAGCTTAGAAATTGCGTCACGGGCAAAGATGTTCAAAAAAAATAGAGCCATGCAACACCCATGCTGCCTAAATCTTTTTTTGCGTCGTATTTTCATGGCAAAAAAACAACATGGTTTAATTTTTGAAACACCCCCCACGTCTTTTTAATCCGCCCTCGGAATCATCTGATTATCAAAAAAATCACGTCATGAACCGCTTGTTCCCAAACCTTTTTTTGCCGATTTTGCTCATAGCCTTAAGTTCTATTGGCTGTTCGGAAAAGAAAAAATTTCAAAGCCGATATTCTTTTGTCAAAACCGTGGTGGCCGAATCGCTTAGCGAGCCTATTCAAATGGCCGAACTACCTACTGGCAAGATAATGTTCATCGAGCGATATGGGACCATCAAACTCTTCGACCCCGCCACAGGGACGTTGCGTGTGGCTGCGGAAGTGCCTGTGGTGCACCCTCCCGAAGAGGGGCTGTTGGGATTGGCCATAGACCCCCGCTGGGAGGAGAACAATTGGATATACCTTTATTATTCCCCACAAGGCAGTGAGGTGGCCAACCGATTGTCGCGGTTCGTTTTCGATGAAAACAGCGGTCTCGACCTTAATTCCGAAAAGGTGATGCTCACGGTGCCGGTACAGCGCGAGGAATGTTGCCACTCCGGTGGGGGGCTCGTTTTCGGTTCGGATGGCTGCCTCTACATTGCTATAGGCGACAACACCAACGCCACCGACGACTATGCCGCCATTGACGAACGTCCGGGAAGAGCACCCTGGGATGCCCAAAAATCGGCAGCCAATTCAATGGATTTTCGCGGCAAAATTCTGAGAATCAAACCCCTGCCCGACGGCTCATACCTCTGCCCGGCAGGCAATTTGTTCACAAAAGAAGATGTGACGGTCACCAATAATGAATACTCCATATCTGCCGAGCAAATGGAGGGGAAACCCGAAATCTACATCATGGGGTGTCGCAATCCTTTTCGCATTTCTTGGGATTCCCGCCGCCAACTGCTCTTTTGGGCCGACGTAGGCCCCGATGCCAGCGAACCGGACACCATTCGAGGCCCCAACAGCTACGACGAAATCAACTGCGCCGCCAAGGCCGGCAACTATGGCTGGCCCTATTTCATCGCCAACAATCAAGCCTACCGCGATTACGATTTCGCTACCCAAAAACCCGGCCCACACTTCAATCCCGAGCGCCCCTTCAACGACAGCCCAAATAACACAGGCCTGCGCGAGCTGCCGCCTGCCCAACCCGCCTTGATTTGGTACCCCTACGGCCCGTCGGAAGAGTTTCCGCTCTTGGACGAATACGAGGGCGACGGTGGCCGATGCGCGATGGTCGGGCCTGTATATTATGCCGACGATTACCCGGAAGCGACTCGCCTGCCCGACCATTTTGACGGGAAACTTTTCATCTATGATTGGATGCGCCATTGGCTCATGGCCGTAGAGCTAGATTCGGCTGGCAACTACATTGGGATGGAACACTTGGCTGCCGATGTGCGATTTGTCAGCCCGGTGGATATGCTGGTGGACCGCAACGGCGTGATATGGGTGCTTGAATATGGAACCGAGCGATATGCCGCCAACCCTGACGCTCGTTTGGTGCGCCTTGATTTGGTGAGGGACAACCGCCCGCCCGTACCGCTCTTGGAAGCGGACAAGACAGCTGGCGCCGCCCCACTTGACGTGGTTTTTGATTTTTCAAATTCTTACGACCCCGACGGAGATGCTTTGAGCTTTGAACTCGATTTTGGCGATGATTCGGAAAAGGCAATCGTGGATGGGGCATCCAATGTCAACAATGATAGCGCAAGCATCAAAACAAAAAAAAGCAAAGTGGGTGGCGACGATAAGCCAGCGAGCTCCGCTTCAAACGGCACTCCCGCACAGTCGCTCGTGTCGCACACCTTCTACAATACAGGCACTTACGAGGTCACATTAAAAGTGACGGATGCTCAAGGCAAATGGGACACTACGAAGATGCTTGTTCACGTCGGCAACGAGGCACCGTTGGTGATGTGGGATTTTGGTGGCAGAAACCGCAGCTTCTATCAACCGGGCGAGGTGCTTTCATACAACATCATCGTGGACGACGCGGAGGAAGGAACATTGGCCAACACGGGGATTGACCCCTCTATGGTATCCACCACGATGGACTATGTGGAGACAGGCTTCGACGTGGGGCTTTTGGCTCGCGGCACCCAAACCTTGGAAGACCACACGGAATGGGCCAAGGGTAAAATGCTGATAGAACGCAGCGATTGCAAAACCTGCCATGCGATGGACCGCCAAGTGAATGGCCCTGCTTACATGGCCATTGCCGAACGCTACAGAAATAACCCGTCCAAAGAGGTGGCTCGGCTCGCCCGCAAAATCATTCAAGGAGGAGGCGGCAATTGGGGCTCGACCGTGATGACCCCACACCCGCAACTTTCGGAAACCGATGCGAGCGAAATCGTTCGCTGGATACTTGCTCTTGGCACCACCCCCAAACCAAAGCAATCCCTTCCCGTGAAAGGGCAAATCGTGCTCTCCACCAAAGGACAAACCCCCGGCACCTACATACTCAGGGCTGCCTACCGCGACAAAGGTGCCAAAGGCCAAGCGCCGTTGGAAGGCAGCGCCGTCGTCGCGCTGCGACCCGCGCTCCAACAGGCCGAACAAACGGACAGCATCTCCAAAGGCGCCACCATCTATCGTCCTTTCGACGACGACGTGGCGGTGCTCAACAACTTGAACCACAGCTCCTTTTTCTGCCTAAAATATATGGATTTGAATGGCCTGAGTGCCATCACGCTCAGGCTGGGCCTGAGCGACCGCCTCAACCAATTTGTGGGCGGATATGTGGAGTTGAGATTGGATTCGCCCGAGGGCGCATTGATTGGGCAGGTAGAGGTTGGCGCATCGGAGGCCGAGGACAAAATGGAATTTTTGGAAAAAAAGATGGCTTTTTTGCCGCCAGCCGATGGCCGTTTCCGCGACCTCTATTTTGTGTTCAAAAATGACAAACAACCCAAGCGGCCTGTGGTCGCGGTAGATTGGGTGCGCTTTCACTTGGAGCCACATCCCTCCTTGTGAGACGAGCTTGGCCAAGACGCGGACACAAAAATCAAGGTAAAAACTTAGCCGCTCGTGCAACCCCACCGGGAGGGGGTGGGGTTGCACGAGCGGCTAAGTTTTTACAAATCAGGATTGTTGTCAGTGAGCAACGCGAATGCGGAATTGAAATTTCTTGGTGTTTGATATTCAATCTTTCATTCAGGCGGTGATTTGAAATCACCGCCTGAATGGCACGCATTCTCAACACTTTATTTCAACCCCTCATTCGCGTAGGCAATAAAATAGTAATCCCGTTTCTGATAGTAATGAGCGGCAAATTCCTCTTTTGTCAAGGGCGGTTGATTTTTCAGAAAACGGCGCATGAGCGAGACCCCCATGCCACATTGAAGGAAGAGCGCATGGATTTGTTCCGGGGTGGCCCCATAAAGTTCGGAAGCACCCAGACCGTGTTCGAAGATGACGACTGGCTTACAACGGGCCAACGTCTGCATGGCACCACGCAACACCAACATCTCGCCGCCTTCCACATCAATTTTTAAAAGGTCAACGCGAAAGTCGCTTGGCAGCACATCGTCCAATTTTTCGGTGCGGACAGTGATGAGTGTATCCTGCTCGTTGGGATGGTCGTAGTGTCGCTTGAGCAAGCCGCTGTATGAAGGGTTGCTAACCACATAGTTGAAGCTTGAAGTCCCCTTTTTTTCAGACAAAGCGATGTCGAGCAAATGGCAATTTTTTGCACCCGCGTATTTTTTTGTCAAACCCTCGAACAAACCCGGAATTGGCTCAAACCCGTAGTGGGTGCCTTGTGGCGCAAAATGCAAAAAGAGGTCGAGGATTTCTCCTTTATGGCAACCCACATCAAGGCAATTGCTGTCGGGCCGGCACACCGCCCGAATGACGCGGCGCGTCTGCCGGTCGTAGCGTTGGTTTTGGGTGAAAGCAAATGGGAGGGATTTCAGAAATCGTTTGATGAGCGCTTTCAAGTTTAAGGCACGTTGACACAGGCGCTCCAAAGATTGGACGGCACCCGCAGATTGAGCGGCAAAATTAGGTAAACACGCGGCTTCCGATGAAAATATACCTTGATTCGCCAAGATGGTTGGGTATGCCATGATTGATGTCCTTGATTTTGAATGGATTGAAATTTCATCCCGCTGAAAACTTGATGGTGCGAAGTACAGTTGTCCAAAATTGGGCAACCCATCGCCATCTTGAAGCATCAAGGGGGGCATTTGAACAAGTCCTATGTGGGTGTTGGCCTGCGACATCTCGCTCCGAACACCCTTTATCCAGTCCAACACCATGCGAACGTTTTTTCTACTTGCAAGCCTGATAATCGCCCTTCAAAACCTCCCCGCTCAATCAGACTCGTTTCCACCGCTGAAAATTGGCGAATGGCGGCAACACCTCCCGTGGCAACGTTCGACCTTTGTGACACAAAGCGCGACAAAAGTTTATTATGCTACTGAATGGGCGGTGGTGGAGATTGACAAAGCCGACCGTTCGCCCCGCTTCCTGACAAAAGTAGAAGGGCTGAGCGATGCCAGTATGCAGCTGATACGCTACAACCAAGCCTCCGATGTGCTCATCCTCGTTTACACCAATAGCAACATAGACCTCTATTATCCATCGAACGGCAACGTGCTGAATCTCCCGTTCATCCGAACGAACATCAACCTCATCGGGGACAAGCAGATTTACGACATCACCTTCGACGGCAAATTTGCCTATCTCGCCTGTGGATTCGGGGTGCTCAAGCTCAACTTGGAACGGGCGGAAGCGGTCTATACCACCTTTACTGGCATGGCCGCAAAGTCCGTCGCGCTATTCGATGGAAAA
The DNA here is from genome assembly GCA_026129545.1 of Saprospiraceae bacterium. Taxonomy (NCBI): domain Bacteria; kingdom Pseudomonadati; phylum Bacteroidota; class Saprospiria; order Saprospirales; family Saprospiraceae; species Saprospiraceae bacterium. The sequence continues at coordinate 2,936,044 of JAHCHX010000001.1, read as the reverse complement.
CTATACGCTGGCACAGACGAAGGCCTTTTTCGCATCGCAGCCGACGATGCCAACCCTGCCGATTTCAGCCGATGGGAAATGATGGGAGGCAACGCAGGAATCCCTATGGGCGAGTCCGTGAACGCCATGACTATCTGGAACAGCAAACTTTGGCTCGGCATTGAGAAAAAACTCTACAACTACGATGGCACTACATCGGTGGAATTCGCCACCCACCCCCTGCGCTCGGTCAAGTATCTGACGGCAGAAGGCCCGGGACTGCTGGTGGGCTGGGCCAACGAAAATAATTTTGGGCTCGGTGTCGTGGACTATGTGGAGCCCAACGGGAATCGCTCGGAAATCCATTGGGCCTGCAAAGCGGAATTTCCACTGTACGGGATAGAGGATGGAAACAAAAAATTTTGGTTTGCCGACCAGCAAGACCAGTTCCGATACTACGACCACAATACTGGTCAGTGCGATTTGTTTTCCTACAACTCGCCACTCTACCAGCACTCCTCGAAAATAGTCATCGGCAACGGCAAGGTCTATGTTGCCACGCCCGGTGCCGACCCCAGCCTCAACGCAATTTTTAGGGATTGGGGGGTCTATATTTTTGAAAAAAACCAATGGCAACGCTTCAGCGTCCAGTCGAATCCCGAACTCGCGCTGGATACCTGCCAATACGCGCATTGGCGAGTGGCAACCCACCCGACAGAGGATAAATTCATGGTCGGAAGTTTTGCCATTGGCCTAATAGAAGCCACTACCCCCGGCGGCCCCACCAAGTGCTATACCCAACGCAACTCCATCCTGCAAGGAGCGGGGGCCTCGGGGCCGGGTCGAACAGCCATTGGCGGCATCGCTTACGACAACGCCAACAACCTCTGGATATGCAACTATGGCGCGGCAGCGCCTATTGCCGTATTGAAACCCGACGGCACCTTGCGCAATTTTTCGGCAGCACCCGCCAACAACCTTCTCCAGGTGGCCGTGGACAGAAATGGGTACAAATGGTTCGTGGTGGGTTTCAACGGCGGCGTGCTGGTCTATGATAGCGGTCAGGATATTGACAATCCTGCCGACGACCGCTACAAACTATTTACCACCGCCAATAGTGTGCTGCCGACCAATACCATCCTCTCCGTCGCGGTGGATTTGGACGGCGATGTGTGGGTAGGCACCGCGCAGGGTGCGGTAAGTTTTGAGTGCGGCAGCAATGTGTTTGAACCGGGTTGCACAGGCCGCCGCCGCATTGTGAATGTGGACGGGTTCAATGGTTACTTGCTTGAGACGGAGAATGTCAATGCCATTGCCGTGGACGGAGCCAATCGCAAGTGGTTCGGCACCAACAATGGCGTTTTCGTCCAATCCCCCGATGCCCTCAATCAAGAAGCACGGTTCACCGTGACCAACAGCCCCTTGTTCGACAACAGCATTATTGACATTGCCATAGACCCCAAAACAGGCGAGGCGTGGATTGGCACCCAAAAAGGCATTGTCTCCGTGCGAAGCGAGGCGACGGTGGGAGGCCGCATCAACAGCTCCGCGCCTTACGCTTATCCAAACCCGGTGCGCCCCAACTACGACGGCCCCATCGCCATCTATGGCCTTGCCCGCGATGCCAATGTCAAAATCACGGATGTGGCAGGCAACCTTGTCTATGAAGGCAAGGCATTGGGCGGCCAAGCCATCTGGGACGGGCGCGACTATTTGGGTCGGCGTGCGGCATCAGGCGTTTATCTGATATTTGCCACCAGCGCCCAAAACTTTGACGCACCCGATGCCGTCATCGCAAAAGTGGTGATTTTGAATTGACCAGCCTTTTGCCAGATACGGCATCAAAAGCCCAAAAAGAGGGAACGGAAGCCTCAAAGCGAGAGCGGCGGCCCTTGGCAAACAAGCGGCAGAAAAGCCAAGTGTTAAAATCGAAAATAAATTTCTCGAAAAAGCAATAACACTTCCGCTGCCATTGTTTAATACGCGATTTTTTTAAACTAAATTTCACAGTCGAAAAGACAAAAAAGCCTATGGAGGAAACTTACACTGATAACAACGCCTTGGTGCAGTTTCTGTACCGCGAAATGCCAGCCGAAGAAGCCGTGGAAATGGCCAGCAAAATTGAGGCAGACCTTGAGATGCGTGCCATGTTCGATGCGCTGCTGTTGGCAAAAATCCAACTCCCAAAAGTCCGCTTCAACCCGTCCACCGCTGCACTTAACAACATCCTGCAATACAGCACAAAAACGGCTTACGAAGCTTCGCTCTAACAGCGAACTTTCAGAACCAAACGCTCAAACCCTCGTCGTCACCACCGGCGGGGGTTTTGTTTTTGTTCATCGAAAAAAACAAGGCATCGGTCTGCTTTTGGAGAAAAGCCAAAAGCAAATCCGAAAAAATGCTGTTTCCCAACTCGCAATCAGCAAATCAAATACTCTATGCTATCTGCCGCACATCTTACCAAACAATACCGCTCCGCCAACGGCCAGTCGCTCACCGTGCTGGACGATGTCAGTTTTGAGCTCGCCGAAGGCGACACCTTTGCCGTCGTCGGCCCGTCCGGTTCGGGAAAAACCACGCTGCTCGGCCTTTGCGCTGGCCTCGACCGCGCCACGAGCGGCTCTATTTCATTGAACAACATTCAACTGGACGACCTCTCGGAAGACGAACGCGCCGAAGTGCGCAACCGCTACGTCGGCTTCGTTTTTCAAAATTTCCAACTCATCCCCACCCTCACCGCCCTCGAAAACGTGATGGTGCCGCTCGAGCTGCGCGGCGACCCCGCTGCCGAATCCATCGCCCGCCAATGGCTCGATAAAGTCGGCCTCGGCAGTCGGCTCGACCACTACCCCGCACAGCTTTCCGGCGGCGAGCAGCAGCGCGTCTGCATCGCCCGCGCCTTCTCGAACAGCCCGAAAATCCTTTTCGCCGACGAGCCTACCGGCAACCTCGACGCCGACAACGCGACTGGTATCGTTGATTTGATTTTCGACCTCAACCGAACCGTCGGCACTACTCTTGTGCTGGTGACGCACGATTTGGAATTGGCAAAACGAACGGGGCGGATTTTGAAATTGAAAGGAGGGAAGATTGAATCCGTGCTGGAAACGGGATATTAAAACAGAACTCTTCCGACCGTTTTATTTTTAGGTAAAAACGCCCTCACCGACCCGAAGGACGATAAGGGCGCGATTGCTATCAATGATTTTTTGGGGCAGGTCTAAGGTTTAACGCCGGAAGGGTTTCAAACCCTTCCGGCGTTTTTCGTCCGATGTTTTTAAGTTTCATTCCACCACTAATTTAAGCGTCTGCACCACCTCGCCTTCGGGCTGTAGCTGCACGAAATACATCCCGGCAGCCATGCCGCTCAAATCGAGGCGCAACAGGTCGTGGCTTGCTTGCACCACGTTGAGTTCGCGCACCAAAACACCTTGCACGTCGAGCAAACGGATGTTAAACGCACTCCCTTCAAATGCTGACATATCGAGCCAAGCCTCTTTAGAGGCAGGGTTGGGGGAAAGTTTGACGATTGCTAATGGCTGCTCGGTGGCTGATTCGCGGTCTTCCGCATTTTCGCGACCGCGCCCCTGCCCCCCGCAAGTCGCGTTGCCGCAAGGGCCGAGGTAATCGCCGTGGGCGATGTGCGCGGCGAGCGCGCTTTCGTTAATGCAGAGGGTGTTGCCGTTGTGGCAGATATAGACTTTGTTGTTGCCGCATTTCCATGCTGCGATGATTTGGTTGTAGGCGGGCGGGTATTTGCAGTCGGGTAAGCCGTCGTTGTTGTTGTCCACCATGTCGTTGCCACCGGAACAGTCGTCGTCAGCATCAAGAATGCCGTCGCAATCGCTGTCCTCGCCATTTTCAATGGGCGTACATTCTGTGGCACCGGGGTCGCTCTCCGTGTTCGCCGGACATCCGAGACATTGTGTTTGACCTGACACAGGGTTATAGGTGTTGGCTGGGCAGTTTTGACAAACCGCATTTCCTGTGGTGGAAGAATACTTGCCGGGCGGGCAGGCGATGCAGGCCGTTTGACCCGAATTGGGGTTGGAAGTCCCCGCCGGGCAGTCTGCGCAGGCCACATTTCCTGTGGTGGAAGAATACTTGCCGGGCGGGCAGGCGATGCAGGCCGTTTGACCCGAATTGGGATTGAAAGTCCCTGCCGGGCAGGCAGTGCATTGTATTTGGCCTGAGAGATTGGAAATCGTACCTGCTGCACAGGGATATGCATTTACACCATCCGGACAGTAGAAACCTGGAGGGCAAATCTGGCAGCTAGTGATAACGTTATTGGTCATCACGGCGTAATAGCCCGGTTGGCAGTTGCAGTTTTCTTCGTTGAAATTCGCAATGTCCGGTGCGGCAGAGCAATCGTCGCAAACATCGCCAATACCATCGCCGTCGCTGTCGAGTTGGTTGGCGTTTGGAGTGTTCGGGCAATTGTCGCTGCCATTGCCGATACCGTCGCCATCGTCATCGGCGAACCCGCTGAACTGTATATAGTCAATCTCGCTAGTGCTGTCGGGGTCGCAATTTGAAAACCCGATGGAAATGCCGTCAATATCCGAGGGGTTCAGACCGCTGAAGTCCGACAGCTGAAAGGTATAAGTTATAGGGCTTTGGCCAAGGATGTTCACAGAAACGCTGGAATAATCAGGGTCTCCCGGCTTGTTAAACCGAACGGCTATCTGTCCATCATTAAACGGCGCTTTTGTCAGTCTCAACTCGATACGACTGTAATCGGCGGCGTTCAGGTTCAAGTCAGTCCCCCCTGAAACATAGCTGTTGCCCCAGCCGATATCAAAGTTGCCCGTAGGATTGGAGCCGTTGTAATAGGGATTTACCCTTATATAGCCGGTCATATCGAAGTGAGCTATATAGGAAGATGCCCCCCCTGCATTGGAAATACTGACATCCCGCGAACCGCCGATGGCCCCGGAAGCGATGATATGCAGGGAACCGTTGCCTTGTTGCAGGAATGTTCCGGTATTGCAGTTGTCCACCACGATTTGCGCTGTGGACTGAAATGCGCCGGTCACTAAGAGGAAGAAAACGAGCAGCCAGCATCGGGCGCTCGGGTCGGTGTAAATAATGTTTCTCATTGTAGCAAAATTTGATTGTGAAAGTGGTGTTGTTTACTCGCTCAGCACAGATTTGGTCATTTTCCAAGCGCCATTTTCCTTAAGCATCGTATTGGTATAGGTGCCCGAAAGATTGATTTTGTCCCCTTTCACGGTGACGCCGGTCACATGGTAAGTGCCGGTTGCGACATAGGCATGGCTGACATCTTTCCATACCACGCTTGACTGCTTGAGCGTGAGGGTAGCATCGGCGCCTTTGAATTGTTCGGCCCAAAATGCTCCGATTGCCTCGGCTCCCGTGATGCTGGTGCCATCCTTGGCGACCCTGACGGCATCGGCGGTGTAGAAGGTTTTGAGGGTAGCGTGGTCTTCTTTGTTGTAGGCATCTTGAAACTGCTGGGCAAAGGCCACCATTTCTTTGTCAACGTCTTGGGCGTTCAAAGTCGTGGTGAAAGCGGCGCACAGAAGGGCCACGAAAAAGAGGCTGGATTGAATGACTTTTTTCATTGTTAGCAAATTATGTTTGTAAAAAAGGAAATGGGAATAATGGGCAATTTACTTTTGACTGCAGCAGCGTGGAAATACCCGATTTTGAAAATCAGATGTTTTCACGAGCATCGAAACTCATAGTAGTTGCGCTACCTTCGTCCTGCCAGAAAAAGCAATCTCCCCCCTGTTTCAAATGTAGCCTCCTTGCGAGGCAAGTCCTGCGTGCTATTGTCCCAATGGCGGGTTTTACTGTCCGAAGGCTGGGACTCGTTGACCGAATGTTAGCCGCAACTTTGAATTTTAAACTACAAAATCATTGGTAATGAGTAATGAAATTCTGAACGCCGAAAAATTGATAGCGGAGGGTGAGACCCTTCCTGCGCTCGACATGATTTCAAAAGAAACCACAACAACGGAAAAAAGGCACGAAATCATTTTATTACAAAATAAGATGACTTCCGTGGAGAAAATGTTTGGGTTGGGTACATTGAAGGCCGAAGATTACTTGCTAGAAAAAGCCAGAGTTACACAGGCGGCACTACGAACACTCAGTGAAATTGAGCAGAAGAGAGCAACAACATTTTTCAATAGACTTTCTGATAATAATTTTGAAATTACCGAAGAGCTATCTCGGAACGAAGATTTCATTCACGCATGCGGACAGACTTTTTTGAGTGTTCTGAAAACAAGAAGACAAGAAAAAATTAAATACTTCGCTGATCTCTTAAGCAATACTTTTTCAGCAGAGCAGCCACAAGAAATGGATGAATTCGATTTTGACTTCAACGCTCTGGACAATCTAAGTTTTACAGAAATCCGGTTGGTGATGTTGCTTTATAAGTTTGAAATGACATATTCCGACCATTCTACGCCCGATGTAACTCGAAAAAGAATGAATGCCGAGAATTGGCAGGAGTTCTTGACAAGTGTCCAAAAAGAAATGAATTTTAACAGGGAAATGGCTGAGGCCTACTTAATAAGCGCAGAAAAAACGGGCTTGATTAATTTTCCAAGACCAGGCAACAATGATTTGAGAAGGTATAGCGCTCACACAACCGAGCCTTTTCGGCGACTTTACAAAAAAATTAATCACACATAACAGTGTGCAGTACCGTAATATGAGAAAACTTTTTTTCCTGCTCTGCTTCCCCTGCCAACTTCTTTTCAGCCAAAACTCCCCGCTCGATAGCCTTGAACAGCGTTTTGCAGTCGCACAAGCCGACACACAACGCCTCGAACTGCTCAGTCAAATGACCAACATGGCTTTTGGCGTGGACTTCAAAACAGCCCTAGGCTACGCAAAACGCGGCGTGGCACTGGCCGAAAAAACGGGCGACAAAAACTGGCAGCCCAAATTCCACGAAATGCAAGGCCGGATGCACGCCAACCTCGGGCAGCTGGATTCCGCTACGCTGTTCTTTGACAAAGCCATGGCTGGCTACACAGCAGCGGGCAATAAAAGGGGCGAGGCCACGACCTATTTCAAAATCGCTTGGGTACACAAACGCAGAGGGGAAATCGCCCAAGCCATGGCGGCCGACCTTCAGGCGCTGCGGCGCATGGAAGAATTGGGCGACCAAGAAAAAATCGCCGATGCCCTGGGCCGGGTGTCCGATGATTTGCTCCTACAGGGAAGGCAGCAGGAAGCCTTAGAATATGCCCGGAGAGCGATTGACATTTGCCAAAAAAACAATTTTCAGCGAGAATTGCCTTACGCCCTGCGCTATGCGGGGGATGCCTGTATCGCCATGGGCGACAATGCGCAGGCTTTGGCTTACTACAATCAGGCACTCGAATTGACGCGCTCGTCCGACCCGTCTCTCAGCAACATAGCCGACATCATCAATTGCCGGGGCAACGCGCTCAAACGCTTGGGGCGCTATGCCGAGGCATTGGAAGACTACAAAGTGTGTCTGGCCAATTCCGAAAAAGCGAACTACCCCGGCGGCATCTCCACCGCCATCGCCAACCTCGGAGAGGTCAACTTATTGATGGGAAAATATGCCGATGCCTTGCCCTACCAGTTGAAAACCATCGCATTGCAAGAGAAAGGGGGCGACATCAGCAACCTTACCGAGAACTACGGCCACGCCAGCACGATTTACGAAAAATTAGGCGACTACAAATCGGCCTTGTTGTACCAAAAGAAAGCCCGACAGATGCGGGACAGCACCGCGTCCATCCAAAGCGACGCAGCCATTTCGGAACTGCGCACCCAGTACGAAACAGAAAAGAAAGAAGCCACCATCGCCTCGCAGGAGCAGCAAATTTCCCAACAGCGATTGGTGTAATGGTTGAGCATCGGCGTGGCGGCATTGCTCGCAGGTTTTTTGTTTTTCGGCTACCGCAGTTACCGCGCCCGCACGAAGGCCAACCAACTTTTGGCGACCAAAAACGCCGAAAACGAATTGCTTTTGAAGGAAATCCACCACCGCGTCAAAAACAACCTCGAAGTGGTGTCGAGCCTTTTGGCACTGCAATCCGCACAAATTGACGACCAAGGTATCAAAGACGCCATGCTGGAAGGCCAAAACCGGGTGCAGTCCATTGGCATCGTCCACCAGAAACTGTACCAGCGCGACAAACTCGCGGCTATCGAAATGAAAGACTATTTCCTCAACCTCAGCGAAAGTGTCCTCGATTCTTTTGGCGCGGACGACCGCGTGAGCATCGAATGCGCGATGGACCAATTGGATGTTGACATTGACACGGCTGTTCCCCTCGGCCTCATCGTCAACGAACTCCTGACCAATACCTTGAAATACGCTTTCCCCGACGGTCGAAAAGGCAAGGTGCGCATCAAATTGGAAAAAAATCCGGCAGGAATGTTGCACTTGGAAGTCGCTGACGACGGTGTGGGCAAAAGTAGCCTGACACACGGCACGGGTTTCGGCGGACAATTGGTGTCGCTCCTCACCCGCCAATTGAGCGGCACCATGCGGGAAGAAGTGAAAAATGGTACCACAGTAATTTTTGATTTCAACTTGAAAAAAGCGGCATGACCGAAAGTCCTGTCAAAATATTGGTGGTAGAAGATGAGATGCTCATCGGCGCGAAAGTCGCTATGTTCCTCAGCGAACTCGGCTACGAGGTCACCGGCATCATGTCCCGCGCCGAAGAAGCCCTGCTGCAATTGGAAGAAAACGCGCCCGACATTGCCCTGCTCGACATCCAGTTGAAAGGCAGCATGGACGGCATCGCCCTGGCGCAGGTCTTGCAACAAGAGCATCACATCCCCGTCATTTTCCTGACTGCCAATAGCGACGATGCTACCTTCAACCGCGCCAAAGCAGCAAAGCCTTATGCCTTTTTGGCAAAACCTTTCAAAAAATTGGACTTGCAACGGGCCTTGGAACTCACCATCAGCCTCATGGCGAACCAATCTCCCGCCGAACATCGGGAACAAAAAACGGGCGAAGACAACCCCTACATCCTTTCCGACCGCATTTTTGTACGAAATAAAGACAGGATGGTCAAAATCCTGTTCGAGGCCATTCTTTATATCGAAGCCGAGCGGAACTACTGCCGCATTTTCACCAAAACAAGAGAATACCTCCTCAGCATGCCGATGAAAACCTTGGAAGACCAATTGCCTGCCGCCCTTTTCCAGCGCATCCACCGTTCGCACATTGTCAATCTCGCGCAGATAGACGAAGTGGATGAGAGCACGGTGGTCATCGGACAAAAAACTTTGCCTTTGAGCAAGACATTAAAAGAAGAGTTTTTGAAACGAATAAAGACCGTTTGACAAACGTCGGAAGGGTTTTGACAAACGTCGGAAGGGTTTGGAACCCTTCCGACGTTAAACCGACGTTAATCCTACCTTCGCCGCGTGAACCGCGAATTCATCCTCAACGTCCTCCTGCTCGTCTTTATCAACCTGCTGATAAAGCCGTTTTTCATTTTCGGCATTGACCTGACGGTGCAAAACCGCGTCGGCGAGGACTACGGGCTGTATTTCGCATTGCTCAATCTTACCTACATTTTTCAAATCCTCAACGACTTTGGGATTCAGAATTTCAACAGCCGCTACCTGAGTCAGCACCCGCAGTTGCTGCCAAAATATTTTCCCAATTTGCTGGCAATCAAATTTTTGCTCGGCGTTTTCTACATCGTTTTAACGCTGTTCGTCGCTTGGGGAATTTTCGGCTACGGCTCGCGCGAACTGCCGCTGCTGCTCATTCTGCTGTTCAACGCCGTGCTGGTTCAACTGACCTTGTATCTGCGCTCCAACCTTTCCGGCCTCGGCCATTATCGGCTCGACAGCCTGCTTTCTTCGCTGGACAAATTGCTCATGCTCGCCACTTGCGGCATTTTGCTGTGGGGAAATCTGCCGGGCATCCCGCTCAACATCGAGACTTTCGCGCTCGCGCAAACGCTGGCTTTGGCGCTCACGGCGCTTATCGTTTTTTGGGTGCTACGGCAAAAAGCCGATTTCCCGGTGCGGCCTTCTTGGGCGAAAAACTGGCGGGCGGGTCGTCCCGTTGTTTTGTTTTTGCTCCGCAAAAGTTTTCCTTACGCCCTCGTCATCCTGCTCATGTTCGCCTACACGCGCCTCGACGGGGTTTTACTCGAACGCCTGTTGCCCGATGGAAAAGCCCACGCCGAGGTTTTTGCCGGGGCATACCGTCTGCTCGATGCCTGCAATATGTTCGGCTTCATGTTCGCGTCGCTGCTACTGCCGATGTTTGCGCGGCTGCTAAAAAATGACGGGACAAACGGTGCCCGGTCGCTCGCTTCGTTGAGTTTCAACCTGTTGTGGGCGGGAAGTCTGACTTTGGTGACCGTCATTTGCTTTGCCCGCGAAGATTTACTGCGCCTGATGATGCCGACCCGGGCGAATGCTTATCGTTGGGATACTTTGGGTGTGTTGATTTGGGCTTTTGTGCCAGTGAGTTTGACATATATTTTCGGAACGCTGCTGACAGCACACGAAAAACTGAGAGAAATGGGTCGGGTTTTCATCTTCGGCATTTTGCTCAATCTCGTGCTGAATCTCTTCCTGATTCCTCGTTATCAAGCCTTTGGGACGGCGCTGGCAGCGGTGCTGACGCAATCGTTCGTGTCCGTCGGCATGATGTGGCTGTGCGCCAAAACGTTCGATTTTTGGCCGAGCCAAAAATGGTGGCTGCGCAAGGCGGGTTTTGCCGCGTTCGTGCTCGCCGCGAGTTGGTTTGTTTTTGAAAAAACCGATTTGGACTGGTGGGTGAAATGCGGAATCGGCTTGCTGGCAGGAGCGGTTGGAGCGGTTGTTTTCAAAATGGCGGATTGGCAGAGAGCAGTAGCGTTTTTGAAAAAATAATGGCTCTTCGTGACTTCATGTGGACAACCACAACACACATCTATCATCTTGAAACCGTTCGTTTCAACGAGCGGACAGGAATGCCCACTAACCAATTTTATCTTCTTTACAAGACATCGCATCTACAACGTCTTGAAGATGCGATGTTTTTGCAAAGAAGATAGATGTGATGGACCACACTACTGGATATTTTCAAATTTGCCACGAAGTCACAAAGACGCAAAGCAAAATACTCGTTGATTTGCCGCATTTTGTGCCTTTGTGTCTTTGCGGCACAAAAACAACGTTCAGTAGTGTGCTTCTACCCTCAACCCTCTACCTTAGTTTTTACAAAAAAAATCAACTATGGGTTTACTATTCGGCCTATTCATTTTGTTTGTGCTAATAGTTGGTCTGCTCAACCGTCGCAGGCAAAAACAGTCGTGGCTCAAAGAAGAACGCTATGATGAGGGCGGCGCATGGATGGACAAAAGGGCTGGCGAACGAGGCACTTATGGCTCGCTGGATGCCGAGATGGAACAAGAGCGCAAAAAAATCGGAAGGGAGAGCCAAGCGAACGAAATTGCATTGCTGGTGCGCGATTATGCCTTTGAGCACTACCCCGGTTTCCATTTGCTGAACGACGCGCAAATCAAGACATTCAGCCATTTTGCCAAAACACAAGCCACGCTCCTGATAGCCACGATAGAACAATTTATAGATGGGCAAACATTGTCTTCTGAAAATACGATGCTCGTTGACACAACGCACGGGCTTGAATTAAAAAAACAAATGCTTGCTCTTGCCTATCAGCGATTTCCCAAACTTCTTGACATGGAAATTGACATGATAAAAATGTTTGACCGATATACTGGCACTATCGCGGAGACCTTGATAGAAAAGATTGAAGCCTTGAAAAATCATGAATGAAAATGACGAACAGGGCAAACGCAATTGTAGGCTCGTCAGGCCAAGTTCCGATTGCTGTCCAATTTCAAGAGTACCCCAATCATCAAGGAGAACCCGATGAGCGACGAGCCACCATAGCTCAAAAACGGCAACGGAATGCCAATGATGGGGAAAATACCCATAGTCATGCCCACGTTCACGACGAAGTGTATGAAAATGATGCCTGCCACCGAATAGGCATAGATGCGGGAAAAATTGGAGCGTTGGCGCTCTGCAATCACGGTGATGTGATATAGGAGGAATGTGAATAGCCCCACCACGACGAGAACGCCCACAAAGCCATGTTCCTCGCCCACCGTGCAGAAAATGAAGTCGGTTGTTTGCTCAGGCACATATTTGAGTTTGGTCATGTTGCCGTTCAAATATCCCTTCCCTACGATGCCTCCAGAGCCGATAGCCATTTTGGAATGAAGCATATTGTAAGCAGAGCCGCGTGCGTCGGCAGCGGTTGTTTTGGAAGGATTGAGCCATACGTTGATGCGCTGCTGTTGGTGAGGAGCGAGGAGTTTGGTACTGGCAAAATTGGCCGCGAACACCAACCCACAAGCCATCAAAAGCACCGACAATCGCCTCAACAAAGCGGCTTGGATAAACGATGCCTTGCCCCAGTAGTTTGAGAAAAAAGCGATAGTGGCCAATAGAAAATGAGGCCCCAGCATGTAGAGGTCAAAGTTGGCGATTTCCCCTTCTTTTTTATCCATCCAATCAAGCAACACGGAGGAAACAACAGGCCACGAAACCGTGAGCGCCACCGTCAACGTCCATAGCGTCCACCACAAGCGGTTCAGCTTGCGAAAGGGCCTGATGAGCAAAAAATTGTAGATGGCTATGTAGCCCGCCATAATGTAAGCAGGAGGCCAAGCCAAGCCTAAAATCACGCTCAACATGGCAATTGCCCCCAAGAAATACCAAGTCCCGGAAAGCCCTTCGCGATAAAGCACCAGAAAGAAAGAGAAAAAAATCAACGCCGAGCCGGTATCCGATTGAGCCATGATAATGCCCACAGGCACAAGAAAAATGAGGAATGCTGCAATACGGCTACGCCATGTGCCCAAATCAACGCCCGTGGAACTCAAATATCCAGCCATAGCAAGACTGGTTCCGAACTTGGCCAATTCAGACGGCTGAAAAGAAAAACCGCCAAACTGATACCAGGCCATTGCGCCATTCACCTCTCGACCAAAAATCAAGGTTCCGGGCAATAATACCAACGTGAATAAATAAATGATGAAACTATAAGTTCGCCAAAACGACCAGTCGGTCATCATGATTACAAAAATCATGGCGAAGCAAACCAAAATGAAAAGCATTTGCTTGCCCGCATTGTTGGTCAGGTCGAATACGCCGAGCAACGGGCCGTTCGGGTCGTAGTTGACCGAATAAATCATCATCCACCCTATTGAGACCAATGCCAGATAGAGCCAGACCAATCGTTTGTCAATGTCGCCAATCGTGAACGCGGTGCGTTTGGACGCTGCCATAATGTGATGAGCAAAAAATGCGAGGGTTGTTTGTCTATTGTTCTAAAAAATCGCGCGGATGGATGTTCGCATCTCTGGCTGGGTAAGCGCCCGCATATCCCGATAGTGTGGCCAAAAATCGCTGGGCTTCCAAGCGACTCCTGAAAGCGCCCACCCGCAGCTTGTAATAAGGCTTTTCATGTATCCATTCAGCGGGCACCTCAGGGTATTGAATGCGGAAACGAGTGCGGGCATCCTCCACCTGCTGGCGGTCGGCAGTTGCCATGATTTGCACTCGCCAGCCATCCACCTTGGGGTTTGCGCGATTGTTGTTGGTCCAGTTGCGAAACATTTGAGCGATTCTGGGGTCTTCGTTGAGCTGGATTTCCTGTCCGGATAGCTGTTGCTGAAAACCAAAAATCACCATGAAAAACACCCAAACGCTCACAACCTCGCGTGTGCTGCGTTGAGAAAAAGAAATAACTTTCAGATACTTCATGCCTATTTATTTTTCCACCCCGATAATTTTCAACGATGCCGACGTGCCTATTCTATCGGCACCCGCCGCGACGACCGCCGTTGCATCCTGAGTGGTGCGGATGCCACCGGCGGCCTTTATTTTCATGTCTTTGGGCGCCGCCGCTCTCAGCTGGCGCACCATTTCCTCCGTGGCAGGCAAGCCATGAAAGCCCGTGCCTGTTTTGAGCCAAGTAATGCGGGCGTTGGCCGCAAGTTCGCAAATTCTTTTGATTTCAGCCCAGTTCAAAAGGCCACATTCAAGAATTAGTTTTAGAGTGCGACCGCGCATGTGAGTCGCCAAGGCGACGGCCTCTATGTCGCGTTGCACATGGTTCCAATTGTCGCTCTTCACCGCTGCGATATTGACGACCGCATCTATATCGTCCACACCTTCTTCCAAGGCGCGTTTGATTTCCTCGCTTTTGGCAGCAATGGCAGAATATCCCATCGGAAACCCAACCACCGTCACGACCCTGATGTGCGCAGGCTCCCCCAAAATGCGGCGTGTCTCGCGCACATAAAGCGGCGGCACACACACGCCCGCAAGCCCATGCGCTTGCGCTTCCTCGCACACACGTCGCACATCCGCAAGCGATGTGTCAGGTTTCAAGATTGTATGCTCAATAATCTTTGCAAGTTCGGACATCACACAAAATCCGATGATTCGACACCGGATGATTTAATGGCGGAAAAGATTGTACCAAATATGAAGTACCTTGTTGGAAGTGTCGCTCAAACGACACGCAAAGAAAGAGGGCGGGCAGGTTTTTCATCACAAACGGGAGGCAAAAAAAAGAGCCTTCCCGCATGGTTCCGCGACGAGAAGGCTCAAAGGCGCTTTCATGCGGTTGTTCGGCAACAAAAGTAGAGTTGGTTTTTGATTCTATGGCAAATTGTTCTAAATTTTATCCAGTTCACATTGAAAAACATTCGTCTTGTCGGGTTTGTGACGTTTGGAGGAACGGGAAGCGGGTTCATTCCAAATAAATTTTATAGACATTTTGTTTTAAAACTCTTTTCCCGAAACCTGCCTTTTCCCTACTTTTGCCTTTCCCTCCAAACCTCTTTTTCACGGCGTTGTTCTCCCAAACTATGGCAAAGGCAAAAACCCAAACCGCTCCCGAAATCGCCCCTACAAATGGTTCCCCCAGCGATGAAGCCGCGCTTTCAAATCACCCCATCACCGAATCCTCAAATCAACAGTTCATCGAGGTCATCGGCGCGCGTGCCCACAACCTCCGCAATGTGGACGTGCGCATCCCGCGAAACCGCCTCGTGGTCATCACCGGCGTGAGCGGCTCAGGCAAGAGCTCGCTGGCATTCGACACCATTTATGCCGAGGGGCAACGCCGCTTCATGGAAACCCTGTCGAGCTACGCACGCCAGTTCATCGGCGAGATGGAACGACCCGACGTGGAGCAAATCACTGGCCTCTCGCCCGTCATCAGCATCGAGCAAAAAACGACAGGGCGCAACCCCCGCTCCACCGTCGGCACGGTAACGGAAGTCTATGATTTTCTGAGGCTGCTCTTCGCCCGCGCTGGCGAAGCCTACTCCCACGTCACCGGGAAAAAGATGGTGAAATACACGGAGGAGCAAATTATCCAAAACATTTTGGAGCGATTTGCCGACCGGAAAATCGCCCTGCTCGCCCCCGTCGTCCGCTCGCGCAAAGGCCACTATCGCGAGCTCTTCGAGCAAATCAGAAAACAAGGCTACACCCGCGTTCGCGTGGATGGCGAAATCGTGGAAATCACGCCCGGTATGCAAGTGGACCGTTACAAAATCCACGACATAGAAGTGGTGGTGGACCGCCTGAAAATCGGCGACGACCGGACGGACAGGTTGGCGGAGAGCGTGAGGATGAGCCTTCGGCTGGGCGACGGATTGTTGCAAATTCTTGATTTGGAAAGCGACAATCTGGCAAATTATTCCCGGAACTTGATGTGTGAGGACAGTGGCATCTCCTACGACGAGCCTTCGCCCAACACTTTTTCCTTCAACTCGCCTTACGGAATGTGCCCGCATTGCAAAGGATTGGGCGAAGTGCACGAAGTGGATATGGCGCGTGTGATTCCCGACGACGCAAAGAGTATCAATGAAGTCGGCATCGTGCCGCTTGGCGAGGTGCGCGACAACACCATGTTCAAACAACTCCGCGAACTGGCCAAGAAGTACAAGTTCTCCTTCTCAACAGCCATCAAGGACATCCCCGAAGCCGCCATGCAAACCCTGCTGCACGGCGGCGACGAGGATTTGAAAATAGAAATGACTTGGGGCAGCGAGGAATGGACCTACAATCTCGCCTACGACGGCCTGCTCAATATGCTCAAACGTTGGTACACCGACACGACCAGCGAGAAAATCCGCCAATGGGCCGAAGACTTTATGACCGTCGCCCCCTGCCCGGAGTGCAATGGTGCCCGCCTTAAAAAAGAAAGCCTGTGGTTTAAAATTGGGGAGAAAAACATCTCGGAACTCTCGGAAATGGACTTGACCGAACTCTCCGCCACGCTGGAAAACGTCGAAAACCGGATGAGCGAGCGCCAAAAAGCCATCGCGAAGGATGTGCTGAAAGAAATCCGCTTCCGCCTCAAATTTTTGCTCCAAGTCGGGCTTGACTACCTCGCGCTCAACCGACCCGCACGCACGCTCTCCGGCGGCGAAAGCCAGCGCATCCGCCTCGCCACACAAATCGGCTCGCAACTCACGGGCATCACCTACATCCTCGACGAACCGAGCATCGGCCTGCACCAACGCGACAATCATCGCCTCATCGAAGCCCTCAAAAACCTGCGCGACATCGGCAACACCGTCATCGTGGTGGAACACGACCGCGACATCATGCTCGAATCGGACTACCTCATTGACCTCGGCCCCGGTGCAGGCAGGCACGGCGGCCACATCGTGGACATCGGCGTCCCCTCCGACTTTTTGAAAAACCCGACCAAGACTTCCAATTACCTCGCGGGCCGCACCCACCTCGACATCCCAGAAGCACGCCGCAAAGGCAATGGCAAATGGCTCGAACTCGAAGGCGCGAGCGGGCACAATCTCAAAAACGTGACCCTGCGCTTGCCACTCGGCACCTTCGTGTGTGTCACAGGCGTTTCGGGTTCAGGCAAGTCGTCGCTCATCAACGAGACTTTGTACCCCATTCTCCAGCAGCATTTTTACAGCAGCCTGAAACGCCCGCTTACCTATCAAAAAATCACCGGGTTGGAACATCTGGACAAAGTCATCGAAATAGACCAAAGCCCCATTGGGCGCACCCCGCGCTCCAATCCCGCGACCTACACCAACGTCTTTGGCGACATCCGCAAACTCTTTGCTGACACGCCCGAAGCCAAAATTCGGGGCTACAATTCGGGGCGTTTTTCCTTCAACGTGAAAGGCGGGCGCTGCGAAGTCTGCGAAGGCGCGGGCTTGCGCACCATCGAGATGAATTTCCTGCCCGACGTGCAGGTGCACTGCGAACGCTGCCAAGGCCGGCGCTACAATCGCGAAACACTCGAAGTCCTCTACAAAGGCAAATCCATCTCCGACGTGCTCGAAATGACCATCAACGAGGCAGCCGAGTTTTTTGAGCCGCTCCCGTCTATCTATCGGAAAATCAAAACCTTGCAAGATGTCGGCCTCGGCTACATCACGCTCGGCCAACAAGCCACCACCCTCTCCGGCGGCGAAGCCCAGCGCGTGAAACTCGCCGAAGAGCTCTCCAAAAAGGACACGGGCCGCACCATCTATATCCTCGACGAACCCACGACTGGCCTCCACTTCGAGGACATCCGCCAATTGCTCGCCGTGCTCAACCGCCTCGTGGAAAAAGGCAACACAGTCGTCGTCATCGAGCACAACCTCGATGTCATCAAAATGGCCGACCATATAGTGGACATCGGGCCTGAAGGCGGCGGTCGCGGCGGCACGATTGTATGTGCCGGCACGCCGGAGGAAGTAGCCAAAGTGGGGGCAAGTTGGACAGGGCGGTTCCTGCAAAACGAGTTGTGAGCTAATGTTTGTCAGCCCCCCCGTGAGAGGTGGTAGGGTCATCTGTGTACTTCACGCCGCCAAGTTTTGGGCATGGCCACAATCGCAATCTGCTCTAAATCAGGGAGAGCGAGCATGGTGAGCCGACAAATCCTAGCGAATCATGGTATATACCGAGATTAAAGAGAATTTGAACCTGCCCGGTGGCAAGGCAGGGATTCCCTTGATTGATTTGCATGATTTTCAAAGGATTGCGAGCGCCGTTCATGCAAAACCACCTTGTCAGACCCTGTACTCAGGGGCTTGCTCGGCCAAGCGAAGCGGACGGGGCTGATTCGCGTTGACTATACAAACCGAGAATGGCTGGCCATTAGAGTGTCGGCGGCATATTCTGTGCGATGTGTTCGTGCACCTCCCATCTAATTTTTTTTCCGCACAATCAAGATTTTTTGGTCTGAAAAATCCATCCAGGCATAGTCATAGACGATGCGGTACACCTTTCCCTCTTTGTTGAGGTAGGTGCCTGTGTGGTATTCGTATTTGAACCCGGTGCGCGTCAGCACCAGTCGGTCCAACTCGACCTTTGAGGCGCTGCCCATCAAAGTGGCCAATATCTCGCGGTTGCGGTGCAGGTAGCCGTCTATCTCGGCCACGGCATCGCGCGTTGCCCGCCTGTGCTCGGCATGCCAAGCGTTTTTGCAAGCGACCGAGCAAAAACGCTTGTCGCTGCGACCTTTGAACTCGGCTTCGCATTGCTGACATTTCAATTTGTTCATGCCCCTGACGTGTTTGTTGGCTGGTATGCAAGCCTTGCACAAACGTATGCATTTTTGTTCAAAAACGGTTGCAACGGATACAGCGGTTTATTATCCGATAGCCAACCGTTTCAAACGATTATGTTTTACAAATACCTTATTTACAGTTGCTTGCAACAATTTTTTTTCAACAATTTTGTAAAAAAATATGCCGATATGCAAGACAAGCATGTAGAAAATGGAAGAATTTTCCTCCGAATCGGCCCCGAGCAACATGACCTGATCGCCTTGGTCAAAATGAAGCCCGGCAAATGCTGGCATCCCAACAAGAAGGTGTGGTCTTTGCCCGACACCCCGGAAAATAGGGCGTGGGCAGATATCCCGCACGCCGCGTCCGTCCCTCCTACTACCGATCGCCCCGTTTCAGACAGCGCCCCGGAGCCGCAAACACCCGCTCCAAGCGCACCACATCCCGCGCACCGTGCCGCTGCCTCGCTCGAAGGAGGCCGAATTTACTACAAAATAGACATAGCCCGCATCGAGAGGAGGGCCGCGATAAAGCGCATAGAAGGCTGTGAGTGGCACCCCGAGCGCAAGGCTTGGTCGGTGCCTGACACGCCCGAAAATAGGGAGAAAATCAAAGCGATACACCGTATGCCACCGCCCGAGAGCCAACCAACCGGAACGACGAGCGCGAGGATGAGCGTGCGGCCGCACCCGCAAAACCCGCGCCTGCTCTGCCTCGACCTGCCCCTCGCCCTGATAAAGGAATACCTAAAAACCGTGAAGAACATACACGGCCGCCGCTGGGACCAGCGGTGGATGTGGTGGGAACTGCCCTACACCCGGCTCACCCTCCGCTTCCTACGCCAATACTTCGCCGGTGTGCTGCGCTGGGACTTCACTCCCGACGAAAACGTGCCTGAGCGCTTGGAAGAGGAAGAGGCCTCGCCCGCGCAACCATGGCAGCCACAACAGTCCAAACCCGCCCGCTACGAGGCCGCCGTGACCGCGCTGGAGCAGTGCCTGCTCCTGAAGCGGTACAGTTGGCGCACGGTAAAGAGCTACAAGAACTCCCTACGGAATTTTATCCGTTTCTACGACGACACCAAGCCCAGCCAACTCACCAGAAAACAAATCAACGACTATATCCACCACTTGATCAAGGAACATCATATCACCGAGAGCTACCAGAACCAGATATGCTGCGCGCTCAAGATGTTCTACTGCGAGGTGGCCAATCAGGCAGAGAAAGTGGAAGGGTTGGTGCAGGCGAAAAAACCGCAAAAAATCCCCCAAGTGCTGACCGAGGGGGAAGTGGCCCGGCTGTTGAAGGCCGTGGACAATCTCAAGCACCGGTGCATATTGACCATGATTTACTCAGCCGGACTGCGCCTCGGCGAAGTCACCAAACTGAAATTGACCGACCTCCAGTTTGAGCAGCACCGCATCTTCGTGCGCGACGCGAAAGGCAAGAAAGATCGCTGCACCATCCTTGCCCAAAAGGCCGAAAGCCTCCTGAAGGAGTATCTGGCGCTGTACCGCCCGGTACATTGGCTATTCGAGGGGCCAGACGGAGGCCCGTACAGCGACCGAAGCGTTCAGGCCATCTTCACAGCCGCCAAGGATCGGTCGCGCATCAACCCGCTGGCAACCACCCACACGCTGCGCCATTCCTTCGCCACGCATCTGCTGGAAAAAGGCATGGATTTGCGCAACATACAGGAGTTGCTCGGTCACGAAAGCAGCAAAACGACGGAGATATACACCCATATCACGAAAAAAAGTTGGGAAAAAATAAAAAGCCCCTTGGATGATTTGGAGATATGACCAACACGCTTATTTTTGCCCGTCAAAGGAACCTCTCATGGACAATCTGCCTCGCCCCGCCAACATTCTCAAGCGCAGCTTGCCGGCACGCATAGTCCGGCACGCTGCGTTTTTTTTGTGGCCGGGGTTGCGTGTATCCAGCCGATTCGAGTTGGATACACGCAACCCCGGCGGGCGACAAAGCGAATTTAACCGTCAATTAGGGGTGACGTGGAACAAGAGTTAGCGGCAACGACACCGGAAGGCCTAAAAGGGAATGCCACTAACTATGCATGGCCGGACATGCCGCCGGATAAACCGCCGCCACGTCGTCCATGCCCCCGTTAGCGGCAACGACACCGGAAGGCCTAAAAGGGAATGCCACTAACTATGCATGGCCGGACATGCCGCCGGATAAACCGCCGCCACGTCGTCCATGCCCCCGTTAGCGGCAACGACACCGGAAGGCCTAAAAGGGAATGCCACTAACTATGCATGGCCGGACATGCCGCCGGATAAACCGCCGCCACGTCGTCCATGCCACCGTTGGTGGTTATTACAGAAATAAAATGAAAAACATTCCATAACCATTAAAATTTTTCGATTATGCAAAGGAAATTTTCAACCAACGGTCTAATCTGTTTAGTGTTAACCTTCAACATCTCTGCCCAAATTTTCGGACAGCAGGGTGATTTTTTTACGGTAACAACGGCACCTCAAGGATTGTCCCAAGGAAGACTTTCATTTATCAACAATCTGTCTCAAGATTCAGCAACCAAAAGAATTGAATATGTACTGTTTCAGGATTTGGCCCAGCACCTTTCATCAGGCGGGGTATTTTCCTTGAAAGTTTTGAGCGAGCAGAACCGCTTCGATCTCACTCCGACATACTATGATTTACAGGCAAACGGCGACTATACTTATCTAGGCAAAATGGCCAATGAGGAGGGCTATGCCGGCCTCATAAGAACATCAGGTCGTTTGTCCGGTTTCATACAAAATCATGAGGCATTTTGGGAAATTGTTCCAATTGATTACGGTGTATCCATAATCAGGGAAATAGATATTTCTAAATTTCAAAAAGAGATTTGTGGGATAGACCACATCCTTCAAGGGTATACGGAAGCAGAATTGCGGGAAATGGCAGTAGATTTATGCGACAATGATGGAGGATGTGGAGGCATCATTGATGTCCTTATTTTGGTGCCACCAGATGTGCAAGAATGGTATGGTACGCAGTTCGGTAACATCTGGGAAGTATTCGGCCATTTCGCAAGCAGTCTATTTGCATTTCAAGCAGCTTTAATCAACAGCGGTGTTGAAGATATCGGACTTAGGTTTCGAACAGCTCCGTTTGACTTCGAATACAGCGATCCGCTTAATATTGATAACGATATTTTTATTGAATTGCCCATTTCGGCAGCTGATATACGTGACGAGTTCAGAGCTGATCTCGTTGTCTTATTAACCTCAATGAATTATCCAGGAATTCGAGGGGCAGCACGGGCAGGTAGAATAATAAACGGGCAATTCGTATGGGAAGCACCTTCTAAACATTGTGCCTTCGTAATTTCTGAAGTCCAAAATAACGTAAATCCAACGTGGACACTAGCCCATGAAATTGCTCATCTATTCGGTGCGAGGCACAATAGAAACAATAATGTCCCGTGTAATAATTGTGGAGACAATACGGATATTTGTACCCATGGATGGCGATTTAATGACGGAGGTCAAGACAGAACCATCATGTCCATACTGTTCGATGACATGATAACCGCTGGCTCGCAACGGGTACTGCATTATTCCAACCCTGATATTCAATTCAATGGTTTTGATACAGGAACGGCTGATAATAACAACACGCTGGGAATCACTAATGCCACTTGCATTATCCAGCACTATCAGGCATCTCCCGAACTGGGGGTAACGATAGGTGGATCTTCTCTGCTTTGTGGGCTAAATGGTTGGGTCAATCCTAAAACATTAACCGCGAATGTTCTTGAACCTGCTACTGGCTTTCCCGGTGCGCCACCATATACTTACGAATGGAGGTGGAACCTTGACGGCAACTTCACATCTGCGAACCCGGGAACCTTGATGGGAACAGGTACCAGCGTGACCATTAATTCGGTACTTGGATGTCCACAATTTTTTCTAAGGGTCACAGTAACGGCAAGTGACGGCACGAAAGTTCATGCGACTCGTGTAATTAATACTATCCTTTGCGCCCAATGCCAACCACCGAACCCACTTATGAATAGCGACACAAATGAATTCGTGTCAATGGTTCACTCTAAGAGTTTATTGACGAGCGATGTGATTAGAGAATTAAAGAGCAATCGGTACAAGGTTGCCCCCAATCCGGCATCCGATATTTTGGTAATCGAGAGAGTAAACAGTATAATAAAATTATTCAGTGTAAAAATACTGGACGTTAATGGCAGGTTGCTTCTTGAGTTAGATGGTCAAAATACGGACCGTCTTGAAATCAAATTGGATAAGTGCCCAACTGGCATGATTTGGGTTTTTGTCTGCGATGAAGATGGAATATCTATTGAAAAAGTAATCAAATTTCAAAAATAGAATTTAATAGGCTAGATGGAAGGTTGTTACATCGGCAACCTTTCATCTTCAAAACATTTTTAAGATGAAACAACTCAATTTTATATTCCTGTTTATTTGCCTTGTGTCTGCGATTTCCTGTAAAAAAGAGGATGATGTCATAATATATGGCCCCGGGAAACAAGAATTTGGATGGGCAAAAGGCACAAAGGAAGGTAAAGCGTGGGAAGCCTCTGGATTTTGGCGTTACCACCAGAACGATTCCACTCTATGGGGAATTGATTTTTACACTTACAGTTCTTTTGGGGAGCAAAGGGAGCACTTTGCATTAAATGAAATACCCCTGTCGATTGGAACTTTTCCAGTAAAAGGTAGGATAAGCGACTTGGGAGATGGATTCGTTGGCGGAAGTTTTGGCCAATGGGGAGATGATGGAGATGTGTTGATTGGGTTTATGGGGATTAATGATAAAAAACACAGTTTTATAACCATCTCTGAAATTGATACGCTTACTGATACAATGAAAGGCTTTTTCGAGATTCATTTTATTAGTGACGATGAAAGTCTAAAGATTGAGATTAAAAATGGCAAGTTTGAGGTCAGGCTTTACAAGTAGCGAAGAAAAGCAATAATAACAACCACCAACCCTGCTTCCCCGCCCATGCCCGCTATGCGCGAGCACGGCGGGGAAGCCAACCGTTAGCGGCAACGACACCGGAAGGCCTAAAAGGGAATGCCACTAACTATGCATGGCCGGACATGCCGCCGGATAAACCGCCGCCACGTCGTCCATGCCCCCGTTCTCGGAAATAAGAGAAAGAAAAAAATGAAATAAATAAAAATAATAAAAATGAAGATAATCCCCAATTTTGGAATTCTTGCCTCGATTTCATGGAATAGCAACAAGTGGCAAGACGACCCCACCGACAAGGACTTGAAGGCATCGAAATACGATTTTGTAATCGAAAATGCCCACATGCACGAAAGCCTGAACTTCGGGCATGAAATATATCCAGCAGAAGAAGACGGGAGTTTTGTAGCTTACACGCCAATGTTCAATCGGCTGCCTTCGATTGAAAAATCAAAAGATATAAATATTGTCTTCTTCACCAGTTCTGATTACCAAAATGGCAATCGGAAATGTATCGTAGGATTTTATGGCTTCCCAGAAATAGATGAATGGTTTCCCCGGGAAGCAAAGCACCAAAAATTTAAAGAGTATGACGGAGGGAACGTAAGAGCCAATGTTGAACACATCATATACTTTGAAAACCACCTCGTAATAAATAATGAAAATGTAAGCAAATTAGAGTTGCTCCCCGAAGGCAAGAAAATATCACAGCAAGGTTTCAACTACCTGAATTCCGATAATGTACAAAATATACTAAAACTCGTCTATCAACTCAATCCGAAAAATGAAAAACTAAAACGTTTTCTCGAAAATTTCCCACTTGAAGTTGATGCAATTGGAGAGATAAATGAAGTTCAAGAACAACTCGAAGCCCTGACCGATGAAAATGCCGATACTTTGCAAGGCATACGGAAGTTGGAAGATAAAATGAAAAAATTACGCCCAGAGATAAAAGAAAGAGTTTCGACCTACATTGAACGAGGGGCAATATCAAATAAGATAAAAAGAATAACAGGATACAAGTGTTTAGTTTGTGAACAACTTGGCGAACCAGCACACGGCTTTAAAAAGAGCAATGGAGAATTTTACGTCGAAAGCCATCATGTTGAACCTGTCTCGAAACAAGGAAAAGGGTCGTTGAGCGCAGCAAATATTATCACAGTTTGCGCCAACCATCATCGCCAAATGCACTACGGAAACGTTGAGGTTATCGAGAGCGAAGGAGATTTTTTCAAGTTCAAAATTGACGGCAATGAATTGACAATCAATAAAATAAAAATATAAATCCGAGAACAATGCACTGCCGCCAATCGCCCGCAAAGCCAACGCTCAAAGCCAACGCAGCGGGCGACTGCGGCAGTGCCACCGTTAGCGGCAACGACACCGGAAGGCCTAAAAGGGAATGCCACTAACTATGCATGGCCGGACATGCCGCCGGATAAACCGCCGCCACGTCGTCCATGCCCCCGTTAGCGGCAACGACACCGGAAGGCCTAAAAGGGAATGCCACTAACTATGCATGGCCGGACATGCCGCCGGATAAACCGCCGCCACGTCGTCCATGCCCCCGTTGCAGGCAATGACAAAAATAAATAAATAAAAAATGAATAAATTAATTGGTGCTTACTACCCTAACAAAGTAAGGTTAATGGGATTCAATAATAATGACGGGGGAGATTGGATGCCAGACCCTGGTTTGAAATATGTGATGATTATCATTGAAGTAAGTAACTTGAATGATAGTTTTTATTTTTCAATAATAAATGATGTAATATTTTCAAAATCAGGCGAAAAATTTACACCGATTGCTTTTGCTTCGGGGGTCTTTGGAGGAATAGAAACTTTTATCTGGGTTGAAGAATTTGGCTTTAAGTTCGACAATGCACCCATAGGATTTTTTTACTCTATATTGTATGCTGTCCCGAGCGATTGCAAAATTAGTGAAGGATATTTTACGAATATTGGCAGGATAAATATTAATACTATTAAATCGTTGCCAAAGTATGACCCAAATAAAAATTTTAGTGGACGCTTTCAGAATAATATGACGATTGGACATCAAAGCATTCCTTTTTCAAACAAAATAAATAAATTAGATAATGTTTATTACGACACCTTGCCGTCACAATTAGGAATTATTAATCGTTTTTTTTATGACGATTATGTGTTATTTAATATTAGAGTAGCAAACGAGACGAATATAGAAAATATTGAATTGGACTCAAGTACGGTATTTGGAACATTAGAAGATGGGATGACAATTCTTCCTGAAGGTATAATATTAAGGCTTACAATGCCAAAATATGACTTAGACGGTGATTACCTCATTGGCAAAATATTGTTATCTTCTTTATCTCTTAGCATACCTTCTGGGGAAGAGGTTATGGTTCAAAAATTGAAAGATTATTCTGGTCCCTTATCTTATTGCAAAAAAGATGAAGCCAAACTAGTTTTTGCTTTCCCAAAAAAAATATTTGACCACCTTGAATACCTTTTTATTGAAAATGGCAAGTTTCAAGTTTCTCAAAAAGGAAGAACTACTGTAAAACAATGGGGTGTGGCTAATATTTTTAACAAGTTATTTAAAAAGTAAGTAAAATGGATTTTTTTGAAAAGATAAAATGGAAAATAAGTAAAGGCAATGCCAAGGATGCTATATCATGTTTCAAAAACCAGATAGGCGATGAAAAACCTACGATATATAATCAAATACTATTGATTGAAGGCAGATTGTCTTCTTGGGAAAAAAATGTTGCGTTAGGCTTAGTTGATAGAAGTCAATTTTCGCATGAATCAAATTCAATAAATCATGCCATTTTAAGTTTGTTAGACGAATACATGGAAATTGTATTAATGGATAGTACAGGTTTTGAGATATTACCTAAAAATTCATCTTCAAAAAAACTAGTCTACCATATTTTAAAGCATAAAAATATACCCTATAACGAAGATATGCCAATTATCGACATTCCAAATTCACTGACAAGCAAAGGAAAACAGGGTTTGATTAATTCTAAAATTGTCTTTTTTCTAAAATTTAATCAATCCAATCTAATTTTTATTATTTATTCTTCTTCCTTTAATTTAATCGGAAAAATAGCGAAATATTTAGCCGATGGGCTATTCCCTCACTTGTCCGATGAAAATTATGAATGGCATTTAGTAGGCGATGGTGAGATTTTGCCTAATGATTCACCACTTTATATGCAAGTTGAAGATGGAGCGAATATTTATTTGAAGGCTATTCATAATAAACCCGAAGTAAATCCAGCAATGCTCTCAAGATAGGAAAATGCCTACAACAACGCACTCAACGCCAACCGCCGCCAAACCCAACTCGCAAGCCCAACGCAAGCGGCGGTATGCGTGAGTGCCCCCGTTATCCCAAACTAAAAAATAAAATAAAACAATAAAAATATAATATAAAAGCACTTGACAATGAAATAAAAAAGATGAAAAATGAAATATAAAACACTCACAGCGATACTCATTTGTGCCTCGATAAAGGCAATCGGGCAGATGCCGACTGCCCCGGGAATACCCATCCCGCAGCCGCCGCAACCCGCCACGCTTGCGCCGCAGGTGGTCATCAGTTTCCCAAACCCGCAGCCACAAACGGCAAACCCGTTTGCCCCGAACGCCAACATCCAGCGGCAAAACGAGATGATAATGCAGGAGGTGCAGCAGCACGAGCAGAGAAGGATGCAACAGCAGCAACTTTTGGCGGAAATAGAGCGGGATATGAACCCAAGAGAGGTAAAATACGAGTTTCCCGACCAAAGCCAAGTCGCAGGAACGGAGTTTTATCGCCAAGCCTTCGATGAAATAAACCAAATGCTGAAAGGTGAAAAGCCTTGTAACCTGAAACGAGCCGTTTTCCTGACAGAGAACGCTTATTACGACAACCGAATGACCTACGACTGGTTTTCGTCGGACATTTCAAGCAATGCCGACATCATCAAAACATACATCGAGCAAAACGGCTACGACTTCAATAAACCGACCGCCAAGAAATGGGGATTGCGGCAGTTTTTGGCGGACACGGTGCAGTTGAAGGACGAAACAGGGAAGGTAACTTTCACGCACAAGCCCTACGGCTACGATTTTGAAGACCCTTGGGGCAAGCAGGACTGGTCAAAGCAGTTTGTGACGAAACTCATGGGCAGTGGCAAAGGTCAATGCCATTCCATGCCACTTTTATACTTGATTTTGGCGGAGGAGATTGGCGTGGAGGCTTGGCTTTCTTATTCGCCCTCGCATACTTACATCAAAGTGGACAACGGGAAAGGCAATATTTTGAACTACGAAGCGACCAACGGTTATTACACGACTGACGTTTGGGTGCAGAGTTCGGGCTACATCAAGGCGGAGGCGTTGCGGAGCGGTATCTACATGGATACCATGGGAAAGTGTGAAGTGATTGCCGCTTGCCTTGCTGACATGGCGAAAGGCTACGCCATCAAGTACGGATTTGACAATTTCGTGCTAAATTGCCTTGAAAAGTCGTTGGAATACAGCCCGAACAACGTCTATGCACTTCAACTGAAATCGGACTACCAGACTTATCTGTTCTTTTATGTCATTGACCAGTTGGGCAGACCGCCCGTCGAGCGGCTCCCCGAATTTCCGAAAGCCTACGAACTGTTTCTGAAAATGCACGAGGTTTACGGGCAGATTGACGGGATTGGGTTCGAGGAAATGCCGCAGGATGCCTACGAGCGTTGGTTGAAGTCCTTTGAAACGGAGAAGGGCAGACAGCCGAAAGAAATCATCAGACCATAACTTTGAAATCCATATCAACTATGCAAAAGTATCTGACACTCGTTTTTGCAATCCTTTTTTGCGGCAGCCTTTTCGCTCAACACGAGCCGATACAGCCTTTCGAGGAACTGGGCATCAAGGTCAAGGTCTTGACTTTGAGCAACGGAAAGTACCAAGAGAGTTTTCCGAACGACACGACCTTTCGTTTTGGCTCGGTGATGTTCAACCGGGTGACTGGCGAGGTCGTCACCGTCATCGAAAACGATACGCTTTACGGGGAGTACAACTTAAAGGCGGAAGTGGTGAGCAGGTGGCTTTCGCCCGACCCGTTGGCGGCGAAGTATCCGAATTGGTCTCCGTATAATTACGCTATTGATAATCCGATACTTTTCATTGACCCGGATGGGATGGATATTATCATTTCAATCAAAGGAAGAGGCGAAGCAGCGGATATAAAACGTCAAGAGCACTTGGCACAACTTCAAAGCCTGACAAATGATAAGTTGACTATGGGGCGGGACGGCAAAGTGACAATCGCAAGCCAAGCCGAGGGCGGATTGAGTGAACTTTCAAAGGCGGGAGGCACGATGCTTGTCAGAAACCTTATTAACGGCATCGAACAAATGGATGGGAGTGTGAAGAATTTTACAGTTACGATTATCGAAGGTACAATAAATGGTACTGACCCTGTAAATTCCAATGGAGTTATAACAGACGCTGCAAAAACAGATAGTGAAAACGGCACTGGTACGGGCTCGATAGTTACTTTTAACATTAATGGTAAAGGTGAAAATGTTGTAAATGAAGATGGTACTACTGGAAGGCCAGCAAAAATTGGCTTAGGCCACGAACTAATTCATGCAAAAAACAACATGATGGGAACAAACAAACGTTCTCAAATGACAGACGTTAATGACCCAGATGCGGCAAGAAAGGGAAAGGTTACGAAAATGTCCCAAGAAGAAATCAATACACGGATAGAGGAAAACGTTATTAGGCAGGAACAAAATGTTAAACCAAGACAAGGAGGAGGGCAATGAAAAAAATTACCATCATTTTTATTGTTTTGATACTTGCTGGTTGCAAATCTTCAAGTCAGTCAAAAAGTTCAGTTTTGAAACTTGATTTTCAAGCATGGCATTCTGCTGTTCTGGAAACTTTTGAAACCAAGACTGGATTTAAGAAAGGCGAAAAAAAAGAGCATGGAACCTCTCTGGGAGTTGTAGATAGTGCTATTAAAAATTTTTCAGAACAACAAATGGAAGAACTGTTAGTGCGGTCAAACGCTGATAAATCCAAATGGGATAAGTTGTTCATACTTGATTTTTATATCGAAGGAGAGACCAGTTATTTTGTCACATCAATATTGCTTTACAATAAGGCAAAATACAAGGGTGTCTCTTTTGATGGTTCGAGATTTTACGATTTAAAGTACATTCCTAAATTTAAGGTTTGGAAAATAAATTCAGAACATGAATTCGGGAACAATGGATATATTGTTATCTCTGAATTTGATAAACAATATAAAAACATTAGTAATAAAATACTAATTGGTATCCCAAATTATGAAGTAAATGAGAAACTTGTAAAAATTTATGACAGCGCAATTTTTGACTAACGCAAGCAAAAGAACCTTATTAAAAGGTCTTGTTTTCTCAACCTTAATCTTGTTGAGTAGCCCAAATTTTTGCCAAACCAATCACGAAATCGCTTTTTCTACCCTGAAAAAAGGATTGGAGCATGGTGGTCTAAAATTTAAAGAGGCAGTATTCCTTACAGAAAATACTTATTTCGACAACCTTCTTTACAGACAGGAATTTGAGGACGAACTGGAATTGTTGGTGCAACTGGTCATGATGCGTGAAAAAAGCGATAGTCTGATTTACAAAGGCAAAGATTTGGCAAAAATTAAGACCAATTCGGCGATGTTCAGGACGTTGACCGATACTACCCTTGCGCTTTTTTACGATACTGCCTATTATGTTTTCATGCCGTATAGGTATGATTTTGATGATATTTTTGGCAGCAAAGATTGGTCGAATATGTTTGTGACCAAACTCCTACGAACAAGGAAAGGGAATTGTCATTCTTTGCCATACCTGTACAAGATATTGGCGGATGAACTTGGGGTTAAAGCATACCTTTCGCTCGCCCCGAATCATACCTATATCAAGCAAAGAGCGGAAAAAGGCGGCTGGTACAACACCGAACTCACAAGTGCATCCTTTCCAATTGATGCTTGGCTCATGGCATCAGGCTACATTTCGCTCCAAGCAGTACAAAACGGCATCTATCTTGACACTTTGAGCGAAAAGGAAAGCATCGCTCTTTGTGTTTTGGATTTAGCGCAAGGGTATAACCATAAGTACCCCGACAACGACGGCACTTTTGTCATTGAGTGCTGCGACCTCGCACTCAAACACTTCCCCAATTATGTGAACGCCATCCTACTCAAAGCCGAAACCCTCCTAAAACAACTGCAAGCCATGCAGAAAGAAATGAAATTCGCCTACCTGAAAGAAGTAACCGCCATGCCCGAAGGCAAAGCAAAATGGGACGAAATGAACAGCCTCTACATGCAACTCTACAAACTCGGCTACCGGCAGATGCCCGAACAGATGTACGTCGAGTGGCTCACCTCGCTAAAAACGGAGAAAGAAAAGTACAGCAACAAGAATGCACCGGGAGCGACAAAGGACTGATAAATGCCTCACCAGCAATGAAATATAAAAAATGGGATAACAAAGGATGTACGCCTATGCCGCCGAAGCCCAACCCACAAGCCCAACGCACGGCGGCACAGCGTACATCCAACCGTTAGCGGCAACGACACCGGAAGGCCTAAAAGGGAATGCCACTAACTATGCATGGCCGGACATGCCGCCGGATAAACCGCCGCCACGTCGTCCATGCCGCCGTTAGCGGCAACGACACCGGAAGGCCTAAAAGGGAATGCCACTAACTATGCATGGCCGGACATGCCGCCGGATAAACCGCCGCCACGTCGTCCATGCCACCGTTCGCTGTAACTGAATAAAAATATGACAAAAAATATATACACAGCAATAACTGGAATCGGGATCGGAATCCTGATGGGTTTGAGTAAGTCACCTATACTTGCTCAAATACTTGTACCTATCTTAACTGTAATGGTGAGTCTAATTTCAATTTTGTCAGGCCAGACCACTCCGACAAAGTCAGAGGAGGCGAGTACGATACTAGGATTGAAAAACATAAATATATTGCCAGTAATGTCGTTAGTGATAGGACTTGTTTTCGGAGCATATTTTGGTTTGCTTGCTAGAAATTATGACATTACAAATCCATCTACTTGGGCAAAAAGGACTAAGTCTGATAATGAGATTGACTCACTTACCTTTGACATTAAACTTTTGTCGCTTAGGCAATCAAAACTCATTTTAGAGAAACAAAATAACTATCTTTTAAATCAAGAAATCAAACCAAACTCAGATGGATTGACGTATTCTGACTTGACAAATCTTTTGAAATCATTTGAAGAGCAAAATAAGAAAATTGAAAAATTTGCCCTCAACACAGATGACAAATCAAAAGACTTGGAAGAAAAATCAATACTCCATGGAGTGAAAGGTGCGTCTGCTGAAAGTGTATGCAAAATAAAAAAATTTTGTCGCCTTGACGGAGTTGACCTCATATTCGCATGTCAATACATTGATAATGCGGAAATAAGAGAAATAATTAATTCTTCAACAATCAATATTGACTCGTTAAAATCTAAAATGCATCGAATATGCAAATGCAATCAATAAAATTTATAGGTGTAATCATTTACATCACCTTTATTTGGCTTTCGCCTTGTCAAGCACAAGAACAATATGTAGTGCGGATAACTGCCGAAAGTTGTGCTTATACAGATAAGCCTGAAACAATCAATATATTAACAGGTTTTATTCTCAAAGATAAGGGGATAATAACTGCATTACATGGTGTATGCGGTTGCAAAACCATAACTGCGGAAGATGCTTCTGGAAGAGGCTTGGGCAGGATGAGTATAACATCAGTTGATTTAGAAAACGACGTGGCATTACTTTCCCCACAAAGTACTATCGACCTTAGTTCTGGTTTTGAATTTTCCAGTGAGATACCAAGTAAAATAGGGGGTAAAGATGTTACAATGATTGGATATGGACATGGAGTGAAGAAACCTAAAACAACTACCATTGCAAAGGTGCGCAATCCACCATTACTTTGGCTTAAAGATTGTATAAAAAACGAACATGTGAGAGGGTTAAAGGAAAGAAAAAGCCCTGACATAGGCACTGAAGTTTTAGATGTTGAAATGTCTATTGCTCCGGGATGTTCAGGGGCCCCTGTATTGTTAAATGGCAAAGTTGTAGGTATAGCAAACGGGGGCTTAGAAGAGGGCGCCACCAGTTATTGTTGGGCGATTCCAGTAAAATCAATAACGCTTTCTTCAAAAAGTTCACAAGAGCCGGAGTATTCAGAATTAGCAAGGAAAAACCCCACTAGTACACTGTTTATAAGCGATGTGAAAAATTCGGAAAAAAAGTTTGTTTTAAAAACCACATATCAAGACCTAGATGAAGAGGTAAATTGCACTAAAAGTGAATGTTTAGGCATAAAAAACATTCAAAGTGTTGAAATAGTGAGTTTTACATCGGGCAAGAGAGTCTTAAGCAACGGTAAGGAGGAATACTCATATTTTTACTCTGAAGATCCCCAATATTTTGGCAGATTGAAATTTGGAAAATGGACTAATCCGCAATGTGAGGCCAAAGGATTAAAGGTAGGAGTTTCTCAAGGTCGTGGATGGCACCTTCTCGGCGCTAGCACATGCGGCACTGGGTCCGGCGATGGTATTGCAGATGTAATAAAGGTTAAGGTAAAAATTTCGTATTTAACCTTAGAATGACAATACAGCGAACTATGGCTTCCTTGTCAACCGCTCGCTAAGCGCGGCGGTGTAACAAGGAAGCAACCGTTAGCGGCAACGACACCGGAAGGCCTAAAAGGGAATGCCACTAACTATGCATGGCCGGACATGCCGCCGGATAAACCGCCGCCACGTCGTCCATGCCACCGTTCGGTGCAACAAGAAAAGTAAAATAAATCAATAACCTGTATGGACATCTACCAAAAGATAAAAGACCAAATACAAGCGGAATACTTCCAACAGAATTTCCCCAATGACGGGCAAAGATTTGTGGCGTGGTATCTTTTCAACATTTTGCAGCAAGGACGAAATGAAACACGAGATGCGATAACCGACGGCGCAGACGATAAACAAATAGATGCAATTGTTATCAACGATGACAAACAAACCATCTACATCGTTCAGGGAAAATTCATTTCAGGCGGTACGGTTGATGCCGAACCACTTCGAGAAGTGCTTTCCTCATGGATGCAACTTCGAGATTTGGTAAGGCTGCAACAAGTAAGTAATTCAAGACTTCAACGAAAATTGTCCGAAGTAGCAAGGGCGTTTGAAGATGAATATGAAGTGTGTTTTGAGTTGATTACAACATGTGTATTAACACCGTCCGCCCAAAACGACCTTGAAACCTTCCAAAGACAACTTGCTGAAATTTCAGAAAATGAAGATTTCGATGCCACCATCAACGTAATTGATGATGCCGAACTTCAAAGAAGGTATGAGTTGGCACTTGAATTAGACAACCCTTCAATAAATTATACGATTGATTTGACCCAAAGCAAGTCAATGCCGATAACGATTGCAGGAACTCAAGTAATTATCGCAGCATTGCCCTTGAAAGAATGTGTGCTCATCCCTGGAATAAAGGACGGTTCGCTTTTTCAAAAAAATGTGCGTCAGAGTTTGGGCGCAAGTAATGCGATAAACAAAAAAATTCGACAGACAATTTTAGGCGACAAGCACAAGGACTTTTTCTTTTTCCACAACGGAATTACAGCGATTTGCAACCGAATGGATTTGAGTGAAGACCAAACGCAACTCAAACTTTATGGATTGAGCGTAGTCAATGGTTGCCAATCGCTGAACACTATTTTGAGTTGCAGCGAGACCGCCAAGAAAATTGATGAAACGTACGTTCTGTTTCGATTTTACGAGATACCTCAACGAGATAGAGCCGACTTGATAAGCATAAATACTAACTCTCAAAGTGCGGTAAAGCCAAGAGATTTACGAAGTAACGACAAACGAGTGCTGAATTTGAAGCGACTTTTTGAGCAGAAATACCCACAAGGATATTTCAAAACCAAAAGAGGTGAAATCGAACCACCCGAAAAGAATAAAAATTATGTGATTGACTTGTCAGATTTGGGCAAGTATCTAATTGCATGGCATTCTCAACGCCCAAATATTTCTTATGGAGAAACAAAAATCTTTGACAAGCACTTCGAGATACTTTTCAAACGAGATTACAAGCCCGAAAACATACAGGCGTTGAACGACTGGATGCGAGAGATAATGAAGAATTGGACAGATGCAAACCCGCTTGCATTGAACGAAACGCTTCTAACAATGAAAGCCTACGCTCCATTTCATCATTTATACGCAATTTCGATGTGCTTTGCGATAGGAAATAACAAATCAGACAGAGTGCCGGCACCAATGGCAACATGGGAAAGTGCAAGCCAAAAAGGAATGGTTGAGCAATTGATAAAGGTAACAGGAAGATGTTTGAATACGGCGTTGCGAGTTGCATCAAATAGAAACTTGCCGAACAATGCAATTTTTAGCCCACAGAATTGGGTGAAATCGAAACAGAGTTTGAACGATATTGACGCAGCAATTCAGCAGTACCTTGACATGCTTCCGACAATGGACGGAGGCGAACAAGCCTACAAAAACCTTATTGAAGCCTTGGCGATTGGGCAAGAGCAATTCGAGTATCGTTTGCAAGCGGATTGACCCCCTCAGTATAAAGCATTGAAAATGAATAAAAAAAGCACCGAACAATGCATCAACCCCATTAAGTTAAGCCTCGCCACCGCCCTATAGATCGCTTGCCCCGGCGCTGGTGGTGCGCCGCCAACACACCAAACCACAGACCATGGGGCTGTCCACGCAGGGCGGTCAATCCCCTGCCGGTCCGGGCGAAGTGCCGGAGCTGGAAAAAGCCCCAAAAAGGATTAGCCTCAGAGGGCGTGACGGTAATTGAACTCGAAATTGTGTCTTTCGCCGAGGCGCATCATTGGAGGCTTTCTGGGGCGGTTATTGATTTTGCGGGGCTCGAGTTGTTTGAGGAGGTATTTTTTGAGTCGCGCGATTTCGGCGTCGAGGTTTTCGCGCGGGCGCAGGAAAAGCCTGACGATGAAAGACTTGAAAAGCCCGACGCTGATATTGCGGTTAGCCTGGCAGGGCGTTTTTCTGCGGGCATTGATCCGGTCAATGTCATCTTGCATGCTGTGGTGGAGCGCCGACAGGAAATTGTACACGATGAGGGTGGCTCGAGGGCCTGCCCCCGCTGGAAGGGGATGCCAAGGGCGCGGAGCGTCCGTTTGGAGCGCACGTTAAGCGCTTCGCGGACAATGAGTTGTCGTTTTTTGGAAGCGACGAATTCCTCGACGACGGTCGAATGGGTGAGGGTCAGGCGGACCAAGCAATGTGAACCGAAATAAAGATGCAGCCAGGGGATGACCTGCGCCGGGAAACCCCGGTCGTAAATCATGAGCACGTCTGAGGGTACGGTATGAATATGCCATGGGGCGATGAGGGATTCGGATTCATAACGGGTGTGGAAAAAGGCGTTGACAATGATCTGGTTGAGCACGTCGAAGTGCGCCAGGACGCGGGCCGAGGCCACCGCCGAATGCTGGTTGACGTGCCAGCCGAACTCCTCGCCCAACTCATCGGTGTCAGGCAGGCGGAACCCCGACCCGTCGGTAGCCCACAAACGGAAAGAACGCCAGCGCCGCGCCTCAAAACAGTGATAAAACAACTCGGCGCTTTGCCGCAGCAAATCCCTGAAAAACGTGTGGTGGATTTTGTTGCGCGCCTGTACCAGGGCGCTTTTGGTGGGTATGTCATCCACAGCGTCGAGACGTTGGAAAAAATGGCCGAGCTCGACGCACAGGCTCTGGCGCAACAGCGATAACACCAGCCAGACCGTTCGCTCGGCTGGCAGCAGGCGACGACGACAAAAATCCCGCCCCGGACGGCGGAAGTATAGTTCCGGTGAGTTGGTTATATTTGCAACCGCGAGCCGTATGACCCGGAAATACTTGCTGAGAGACGACCCCATGATAGAGTGGTATTTATCACAAAGGTCGTCTCTCGCTTTATTCCAGTAGGCTTAACTTAATGGGCATGAACAACGGATGTACGCCCATGCCTCCTATACATCGGCACAGCGTACATCCAACCGTTCTCACCAACTAAAAAGAAAAAAAAGAAAGAAAATATAAATAAAAATAACCAAAACTGACCCAATGCGACTACTCCTTGACACAAATATAATAATTCACAGAGAAGCAAGTACGGTCGTCAATCAAGACATCGGCGTTCTATTCAATTGGATAGATAAATTGGGCTATCAAAAATGCGTTCACCCAACCACGATAGCCGAAATTCAAAAGCATCAAGACCCGAAGGTTGTAAAAACAATGTCGGTGAAACTTGGAAGTTATAACCAAATGCAAACCGAAGCACCTGTTGGACAGCAGGTTAAATCGGTCAGCGACAAAGTTGATAAAAACGAAAACGACTGGAACGACACAAAAATCTTAAACGAAGTATTTTGCGGTAGAATTGATGCATTAATCACAGAGGATAGAAAAATACACTACAAAGCCAGTTTGCTTGGTATCTCCGATAAAGTCTTTACGATTGATGCCTTTCTGGAAAAAGTCAATTCAGAAAACCCTAAACTGACTGATTACAAAGTTCTGTCTGTAAAAAAAGAATACTTCGGCAATATAAATATCGACGACTCTTTTTTCGACTCTTTCAAAGAAGACTATGCTGGGTTTGAAAAATGGTTTGCGAGGAAATCTGACGAAATAGCCTATATATGCCTTGACGGAGAAAATAAAATATTGGCTTTCCTGTATGTCAAAATAGAAGGACAGGATGAAACCTACAATGACATAACCCCTCAATTCTCAAAGAAGAAACGCCTCAAAATAGGTACGTTCAAAGTGGTAATGAACGGCTTCAAATTAGGCGAACGGTTTTTAAAAATAGTTTTCGACAACGCACTACTAAACAAAGTTGATGAAATCTATGTGACCATTTTCAACAAAAGGATTGAACAACAGCGGTTGATACAGTTGCTTTCAGATTGGGGATTTGAGAACTTTGGCGAGAAGGCATCGTCAACAGGAAACGAATTAGTGCTTTGCCGGGATTTTAGCAAAAAGGTGAACAAACCAAGTCCCAAATTAACTTACCCGTTCATTGACAAGGACACCAACTTTTGGATTGTTCCGATATATCCAGCCTACCACACCGAGTTGTTTCCCGATTCTATTTTGCGAACAGAATCGCCGAATAACTTTATCGAAAGTGAGCCACATAGAAACGCAATCAGCAAAGTCTATATCAGCCGTTCCATCGAAAGAGGTTTGAATGCAGGAGACGTAATAGTTTTTTACAGAACCGCCGAACAAGGAAAAGACGCTTATTACTCCTCTGTGGTTTCGACAATAGGTGTCGTAGAAAGTGTAATAACAAATATACAAAGCGAGTCAGATTTTGTCTCGCTTTGCAGAAAAAGAAGCGTATTTACTGATGCTCAACTCAAAGAGCATTGGAATTACAAGCCAACTTGGCGACCATTCATTGTCAATTTTCTATACGTTTACTCATTTCCAAAAAGACCAACCAGGAAAGACTTAATTGATTTAGGTATCTTTGCGGGCAATTACGCACCTCGTGGATTTGACAGAATTTCGAGAGAAAGTTTTGAAAAAATAATAAAATCATCGCTGACCAATGAGAGTTTTATTGTCAATTAAGCCTGAATTTGCTTTCAAAATTTTTGAGGGCAATAAAAAATATGAGTTTAGAAAAGCCATCTTTAAGAGAAAAGGTATAACAAAAGTAGTTGTTTATGCTTCCGCTCCTATAAGTATGGTTATTGGCGAGTTTGAGATTGCCGATATTATTCACGATGAGTTAGAGCGATTATGGCAGGAGACCAGCCGCCACGCAGGAATTGATGAGGATTATTTTTATCAATACTTTGCAGAAAGAGAAACTGGATATGCGATAAAAATACAACGAGCAAAACTTTATGAAGATAAACTTTGTATTCGACAGCATTTTGGACTTACTCCACCACAGTCGTTTGCGTACATAAGCAGTACGGCAAACCTGAACCAAAAAATATAAAAGGTGAGAACAATGCATGGTCGCCTATGCCGCCGAAAGCCAATTCTCAAAGCCAACGCACGGCGGCACAGCGTCCATGCTCACGTTAGCGGCAACGACACCGGAAGGCCTAAAAGGGAATGCCACTAACTATGCATGGCCGGACATGCCGCCGGATAAACCGCCGCCACGTCGTCCATGCCCCCGTTAGCGGCAACGACACCGGAAGGCCTAAAAGGGAATGCCACTAACTATGCATGGCCGGACATGCCGCCGGATAAACCGCCGCCACGTCGTCCATGCCACCGTTGGGCGAAACAAGAAGAAAAAATAAAATAAAAATGAAGATAAAAAATAAAGAATAAAATATGAAAAGGCAACTGCCAATATTACTTTTGTTCGTTTTACTCGGCTGCCAGAACGAGAAAGATAAGCCTGTCGCACAAGTCGAGGAAGTAAAAACCACGCCGCAAGTGGTTTTTAAAGATACCCTTGTGACCCAAGACGAATATTTCAACAAAGCCTACAACGAAATCGCCCACATGCTCGAAGGGAAATTGCCATTGGACTTCAAACGGGCGGTTTTTCTCACAGAGTGGTCGTACTCGGAAGGAAAATTGGACTATGACAAGTATTGCTGAGACATTGCGGCAACAGCGCAGGCTTTGAAAACCTTCATCGAAGAAAAAGGCGTTGGGCAGTACAAAACGGCGGGCAACTTCGCTTTGTACGAGTTTTTCACCCGACCGAGCAAGTTGAACGGGAATTTACCTTACACCTACGATTTCAACGATTTCACGGGCAAAAAAGATTGGCGGCAAACTTTCGTGTCGAAACTCATGGAAACGCACAAAGGCAACTGCCGTTCCCTGCTCTACTACTATAAGATATTGGCAGAGGAAATGAAAACGGAGGCGTTTTTGGAATTGCCCCGAACCACATTTACATCAAGCACCTTGACGAACAAGGGAAATGGGTGAACGTAGAACTGACGAACGGGCATTTTTCATCGGATGCTTGGATGATTTCTTCAAGCGGGATGTCGGCGGAGGCGATACAAAACGGGATTTACATGGAGGCTTTGGACTTGAAAAAGTCGGTCGCTTACTGCCTGACGGAACTTGCCATCGGCTATCAAAAGAAGTACGATTACGACGAGTTTGGGCTTTTGTGCTGCGACAAGACGCTGGAATACTTTCCCAAGAGCATCCACACGTTGATGCAGAAACACAACGTAATGCGGTCGGTCGGGATGAAAAGGGTGAAAACGTTCAAAGGCACAAAGCCAACGCCCGAAATGATTGCGTGGCACGAGGAGTTCAAGCGGAACGAAACCCTGATTGAAAGTCTTGGCTACCGTGAGATGCCGCCCGACAAGTACGAGCAATGGCTCAAATCAATGGAACAGGAAAAATCGAAACAATTATCCAATAACTCCTTAACTTCGACGAGATGAAAAAGAAACTATTACTCACCACCCTTTTTGCTGCCGTTTGTGCAGCCGCTTGGTTTTACTTCAACCAGCGACCGGAAGAAACCGCCTTGGACTATGGCGACCCAAACGCAAAGTTTCGGTACACCGAGCGGAAGAATTTAAGCCCGTATGCCATGTTTGGTGACAGTAGCGTAGTGTTATTGACAGAAGCCGAGCGGAAAGGCATCAGTTACTTAAAGGTTTCAAATTCTGATGTTAATTCAGATATTGGAAGCATTATTTTTGAATTGAGTACAGGCATTGTTCGCTTTTATAATAAAACGGGCAATCTTCTGCATTCAACTCTCTTGGAGCCGGAAGAATTGGCTAAATTTTTATCGGTTGACCCTTCGGCTCATAAATTTTCAAGTTACTCGCCATATCATTATGCGGGTAATAATCCAATTAGGAATATTGACCCCGACGGTAGAGAGTTTACTGATGCTGCCCAGAAGTGGGTTGATAGGTACATGAGCGATGTTAACAGCAGATATGATAAAAATAGTGCGAAAATCGCCAAATTGCAAGGAAAACTTGATGCAGGAGGATTGTCTGAAAAACAAATGAATAAACTAAATAGACAAATTGGCAACCTGCAAGGTGCAAATGCCGAACTTGATGTAATTAGAGGTGAAGTTGCTACCCTTGCTGCATCAAGCCAGATTTATGAGGTAGTGGAAATATTTAACTGACAATGTAATTTTGCGCCATGATAACGGAAGTTCGTCGTTGCCACCGCTGTGAAAGCAGCAACATCGTCAAAAACGGGAAAAACCGCTCCGGCACCCAAACCTACAAGTGCAAAGATTGTGGTTGCTGCCGGGTATTGGACAGCAAGCAACCCAGCAGGAACATGGACCCCGAACTGGTGGAGCGTGCCTACCAAGAGCGGCAAAGCCTTCGAGGCACGGGGCGCTTGTTGAATGTCTCGCATCGGACGGTACTCAATTGGTTAAAAAAAAAGCCCGGCAACTCCCCCCATTCAAAACCACCATTGAGGAAGGACAAGCCGACGACCAGTTAGAGGCGGACGAAATGTTCACTTACATCGCCGTGAAAATCAATCAAGTACGGGTCTGGATTGTCCAGTGCTGTAGAACTAGGCAGATACTTTCCTTTTTCATTGGCGATGGCTCGATGGACTCCTGCAAGCGCCTTTGGCGAAAACTACCCTACGAGTACCAAAAATGCTTGAGTTTCAGCGATTTTTGGACGGCGTACCAATGCTTGCCCAACGAAACACACTACATGGTCGGCAAGGAGACCGGTCTGACAAACCATGTTGAAAGGCTGAACAACACCTTGCGCCAGCGTATCAGCCGATTCGTCCGAAAAACCCTCTCCTTCTCCAAAAAGGAGTATATGCTCAATCTGCACTTCAAACTATTCGCATACC
This sequence comes from Saprospiraceae bacterium, assembly GCA_026129545.1. NCBI lineage: Bacteria > Pseudomonadati > Bacteroidota > Saprospiria > Saprospirales > Saprospiraceae > Saprospiraceae bacterium. The sequence goes on along the minus strand of JAHCHX010000001.1, from coordinate 2,894,597 downwards.
ACTACAACTTAAATGTCATCAGTTAAATATTTCCACTACCGATTTATGATGTACAAATGGGAAGCGGGTTTAGTGATAGTGGAACTGACAGAGCAGGAGCAGGTTTTGATTTTTCAACAGGCAACTTTGTAATAACTATGCCCAAATCAAGCATGGGATTGTTTTCACATGAACTGAAACATGCTTATCAATTTGAAACAGGAAGTTATAGTATTGGTCCTGAAATTTCAGGAGTAGCACATAAAAATCTACTATACGATAAACAGGACGAACTAGAAGGGTATGCGAGAGGTGCAATTTTTGGTGGCGACAGGTACAGCACCACCGGAAGTCTTCCTTCCGACTACAAAAACGTAGCAGAAGGACCTTACAATTATACAAATATCTCTGAAATAAGCGCAGCACTTGCCGCATCTGACCCCTCAAAACATCTCCAACGATTTTCAAATGTAACAGGACACGCTTTTCGTGTAAATGGTGTAACTTACTACAAGAAGAAGCCATGAAGAAAATAATCACAATGCTTTCTATACTTTCATTTTTTGGATGTGTAGGCAATAGGTTGACATCAGGTATGTATATCAGTACATGCAGGATTAATGATTTAACCGCAGTAAAACTGCAAATAAATAAAGACAGTACATTTCAATATTTTTTAGCCTATAATGACGAATTAGTTATAGGAAAATGGAAAGTAATAAAAGATACCCTCTTCCTCACATCAAGTAAATTTGAAGAGAGGCGTGAAAGCCTAAGACCAGTTATAAAAAACACAGACCAACCCCTCAAAGATATGTATTTAATTAAAGAAAAAAAATTGAAAATAATAAACACACATGGTGTTACGAATGATTGTTACCTAAAACGTAGTAAATAAATCGCCCAACAAAGGATGTACGCCTATGCCGCCGAAGCCCCACCCGCAAGCCCAACGCACGGCGGCACAGCGTACATCCAACCGTTATCCCAAATTAAAAAATAAAACAATAAAAATATAATATAAAAACACTTGACAATGAAATAAAAAAGATGAAGAATGAAATATAAAACACTCACAGCGATAATGATTTGCGCCTCGTTGAAGGCAATCGGGCAGATGCCGCCCACCCCGGGAATACCCATCCCGCAACCGCCGCAGCCCGCCACGCTTGCGCCGCAAGTGATTGTAGGTTTTCCGCAGCAACAGATGCCCGGAACAGTAAACCCATTTACACCGAACGCCCAAGTTCAAAGGAACAACGAAATGATGATGCAAGAGGTGCAGCAGCACGAGCAGAGAAGATTGCAACAGCAGCAATTTTTAGCGGAAATCGAGCGGGACATGAACCCAAGAGAGGTGAAATACGAATTCCCCGACCAAACCCAAGTTGCAGGGACAGAATTTTACCGCCAAGCATTCGATGAAATAAACCAAATGCTGAAAGGCGAAAAGCCTTGCAACCTGAAACGTGCGGTTTTCCTGACCGAGAACGCCTACTTCGACAACCGTATGACCTACGACTGGTTTTCGGCGGACATTTCGAGCAGTGCCGACATCATCAAAACATACATCGAGCAGAACGGCTACGACTTCAATAAGCCGACCGCCAAGAAATGGGGATTGCGCCAATTCTTGGCAGATACAGCACAGTTAAAGGACGAAAAAGGAAAGGTGACCCTAACGCACAAACCCTACGGCTACGATTTTGAAGACCCTTGGGGCAAACAGGACTGGTCGAAGCAGTTTGTGACGAAACTCATGGGCAGCGGCAAGGGGCAATGCCATTCGATGCCGCTCTTGTACCTGATTTTGGCGGAGGAAATTGGGGTTGAAGCGTGGCTATCTTATTCGCCCTCGCACAGTTACATCAAGGTGGACGACGGCAAGGGCAATATTTTGAACTACGAGGCAACCAATGGGCATTACACAACAGACGTTTGGGTGCAGAGTTCGGGCTACATCAAGGCGGAGGCGTTGCGGAGCGGTATCTACATGGATACCATGGGAAAGTGTGAAGTGATTGCCGCCTGCCTTGCGGACATGGCAAAAGGCTACGCCATCAAGTACGGTTTTGACAGTTTCGTGCTAAACTGCCTCGAAAAGTCGTTGGAGTACAGCCCGAACAACGTGTATGCCCTGCAACTGAAATCGGACTACCAGACTTATCTGTTCTTTTACGTCATTGACCAGTTGGGCAGACCGCCCGTCGAGCGGCTCCCCGAATTTCCGAAAGCCTACGAACTGTTCCTGAAAATGCACGAGGTTTACGGGCAGATTGACGGGATTGGCTTCGAGGAAATGCCACAGGACGCTTACGAGCGGTGGTTGAAGTACTTCGAGACGGAGAAGGGCGGGCAACCAAAAGAAATCATAAGACCTTAACATTAAAAATCCATAGAATATGCAAAAGTTATTGACATCCGCATTCGCTTTGCTTTTCACAGCAAGCCTTTTCGCTCAGCACGAGCCAATACAGCCCTTTGAAGAACTGGGCATCAAGGTCAAGGTCTTGACTTTGAGCAACGGGAAATATCAGGAGAGTTTCCCGAACGACACGACTTTCCGTTTTGGCTCGGTGATGTTCAACCGGGTGACGGGCGAGGTCGTCACCGTCATTGAGGATGATACGCTTTACGGCGAGTACAATTTGAAGGCTGAGGTGGTGAGCAGGTGGCTGTCGCCCGACCCGTTGGCGGCGAAGTACCCTAATTGGTCGCCGTATAACTTTGTGGCTGACAATCCATTGATTTTCATTGACCCTGACGGCATGGACTTGATTTTTGCCTTCAAAAACAAAGATACGAAAAGTGAAGACAAGGCGAATTTGCAAAGACAATTGAACGAAGGTTTAGGTGGTTACTACACCGCTTCGATTGACAAGAAAGGTAAAGTATCCTTGACAGCAGTTGAAGGCAAGGACTTTTCAGGGGCATCTGACCAAGTGAAAGGGTTTTATGATGTACTCAACCAATCGGTATCAGCCGAAGGCAAAGTCGAAATCAACGTGTTAAATGGTGACGATAATGTGGTAGTTGGTTCGTTTGAAGACCAAGCGATTGACATGAAAGATTTAGCAGCGTTTGAGAATGTTACGAATACGTCAGGGGTGCCTAATGCAGTTTCGGCTCAAAGTAAACTTGCGCATGAAATTACCGAACAACATGACAAGCAGATAAATGGGAATAGTGATTTTCCGAGTGCTCATGGGAAAGCAATTCAAGCCGAAAACAGAGTAAGTGGTAGTACGAGAGGGGAGGATTTAAGAAACGTAAGTAACCCGCAACTTGAAATCAGACCTACTGTTTTTGAGGTCGGAGGAACAAGAGTAATTGTTACAGTTACACAGGACGGATACTACAATAAAACAACAGTTAAACAACGTAAAGAAAAAGAATAAAACATGACAAAAAAAATAATTATACTCATCGTTTTTTGCTATGTGTCATCTCATTATGTCTTGGCTCAGAGCAAGGCAACTATTGACCCTTTCTTTGAAAGAGAGTTCAGCGAAAAGGTACGGTTCGAAATTGACTTGCCATATAAGGTCAAAATTACCCCTCAAACCATTAAACGAAGTGAAGCACCTGAATTTTTGGTTTACAATTTCACATCTCGAAAGAAAAGGCATAAAGTCGATTTCAGTCTTAGCCTAACGCAAAATAATTTAGACCATTCCTTGAAGATGTACAAAGAAGCAGGGGGTATTCTTGATAAAGAAATAAGAGGAGGCACTTACTTAATCAAATTTATTGACAATTCAAATACTTCCAATTACCTTGCGATAATTATAAAGCAGGTTAGTGTTGGCTCTAAAACGATTTGCTTAGAACTAACAGTTTCTGGGGAACAGAAATTGCTTGATAAAGAACTGCCTAAACTATTAAATTCTTTTTATGCAAGTACAGTTTCTCATTAAGGCAGTATTATTGCTCTCGTCTACTTTCTCGCTGGCGCAAGGAAATCACTATATGCAAGCCAGACAAAAACTGGATGATATGTTAGAAGGCAGAAGTAAAGCAGATTTTACATCTGCCGTATTTCTTGGGCTTTGTTGCATGACTCCGGGTTAGCATAGATTTCCCCTTCCCGGCGCTTGGTTCAGGCGACCTTAACCGATTTTGGTCTGGCCACTTGTATGAATTTATTGAGGACGGCACACTTAATAGCGGCCTCCGTCTGTTGATGTTCCTCATTTCGTGCATACATTTTTTCTCCTAAAATCATTTTCCATCTAAAAAAACCATTCTCACTGATGCTTCTTCGAGGCTTTGTTGCATGAATAAATAAAATTTGGCCAGATTGATTTTTTCCAAATAAATTTCATAATAACGGCTTGCTAAAAAATTTTCAGAATTAAAATCGTCTATTTTCCAAAGAAAAAATGTTCATGCAACAAAGCCCTTCTTCGATGGTATCCTGATTGAACTTTCCAACCCTTTCGATTCTCTTCCATCCCTCCCTGATCGATCTGTTCTAATATCCTGTTTCGTGCATGGTCAATTAACTCACCTTCGTCATTTATCCAATATACAGCATTCTCTCTGGGTGGTATAATGGCCTCCACTTCCAGGGCTTCAAGTAGTTCCCAACATTCAGCGGTATCATATGCCCCGTCGGTACCTACTTTACCCACTTTAATACCTTGTGCTTCTATTTGGTCAAGCAATGGTAGTAATTGTGAGGCATCATCTTCGTCGCGCCCCGTAAGTGTCATGCTTACTATTTCACCACTTGATTCATCTAATGCAAGGTGTATCTTTCGCCACGTTCGCCGCTTACCATACCCGTGTTTACGCACTTTCCACTCGGCTTCGCCGAATATTTTCAGTCCACTACTGTCAATTACGATGTGTAACCCCTCCTTATGCTTAAGGCCAGTACTAACCCCAAGTGATAACTCCAGGCCTTTTTGACGACGGCATAACTGAGTGTAACAAGGCACATCCAAATCCAATCCCATCCATTTGATGATCGAACTGGCAAACCCCTCCAACTGGCGAAATGGCAAATTCAATACTACCTTGAGGGATAGCAAGGAACGAATACAAGACTCCGAGTAGGCATATTGGCCGCCACTCTGTTTAGGGCCACTGTGATACCATGAAGCGATCACCTCATCCGTAAACCACAGCGTCAGACTACCGCGTTTTACCAATCCGGCATTATACTCAGACCAGTTTTTAACCTTATATTTATCTTTTGGTTTGTTGGTTTGAGCCAATTTATCTAACTTTGCCATGAGCCGCGTTGGAGATTTTTTTTTCGCAAACTCAAAGATACGACAACCGGCTCAACCTTTTAAAATCGAAACTCCAAGAGGCCGAGCCGTGCAACAAAGCCTATTTCTTGTTGAAAATGCCTATTATGAAAATGTACTCTCTTTTGATAAATTTGAAAGACAAATTGATGCATACGCACAAATTGCAAATCAAATCTACCTAAACAGTTCGATTTTATATGATAAACCAGACAAGGCGAGAATACAAATGTATTATTCCGTATTTACTCTGATGACCGATACGATAGCAGTAAAGATTGATAGCCAACGGATAGATACTCTGATGCCATTTTATTACGACTTTGATGATATTTTTGGGAGTGGCAGTTGGTCAAAAATGTTCGTAACAAAACTATTGGCAACCCACGAAGGCAATTGTCATTCGATGCCATTTTTTTACAAGATGATTTGTAGTAAACTGAATATACCGTGTCATCTTGCACTCGCTCCAAATCATATTTATATCAAGCATAGAGCGCAAAAAGGCGGCTGGTACAACACCGAACTCACCAGTGCAACCTTCCCCATAGATGCATGGCTCATGGCTTCGGGCTACATCTCGCTACAATCCGTCCAAAACGGCATCTACCTTGACACGTTGAGCGAGAAGGAAAACATCGCCCTTTGTGTACTTGATTTGGCGCAAGGGTACAACCACAAATACCCTGACAACGACGGCAACTTTGTAATTGAATGCTGCGACCTCGCCCTGAAACACTTCCCCGATTATGTGAACGCCATCCTTCTGAAAGCAGAAACCCGCCTGAAACAACTGCAAGCCATGCAGAAGGAAATGAAATACGCTTACCTAAAAGACGTAACCGCAATGCCAGAAGGAAAAGCAAAATGGGACGAAATGAACAGCCTTTATATGCAACTCTACAAACTCGGCTACCGACAGATGCCCGAACAGATGTACGTCGAGTGGCTCACATCGCTCAAAACGGAGAAGGAAAAGTACAGCAACAAGAACGCCCCGGGAGCGAAGAAGGATTGATAAAAGCCTCACCATCAACGAAATATAAAAAATGGGATAACAACGGATGTGCGCCAATGCCGCCGAAAGCCCACCCGCAAAGCCCACGCACGGCGGCACTGCGCACATCCAACCGTTAGCACAAATCAGACCACAAAACTGATCTGCCAGGCAAAGCGGACCAGCTTTCGGAAAATAGAAATTGATCTGGCACCCCGATGTTTTTCCTCTGATTTGCAAGCATAACGGTGGCAATCCGAAACCACTTAAAAAATGAGGAATTCAACCAGCCGCATGGCTGCAAAATTCACGCTATTATGAAAAAAATCTCGCTTCTTCAGCTTCTCTTCCTAGCTACAATGAATCTGCTTCAAGCGCAATCTGACTTGCTCCAAAGATTCTCCAACACGGGCGTGTTGGGTGTTGAGCAACTTCAGACCTATAGCCTACTATCCCAAATCGAACGGTTTTCAACAACAAAATTGATAAAGGTCAATGCCTTGGCCTCAAGCGTCAACGAAAACAGTAATCTGCAAATTAACCTTGCTACTGATGAATACCAAGAAGGGGAATGCCAAATACTGGAGTTTTCACCAAAAGTATCACGCTACATTGACGACCAAAACTACTATTATTATGGAACGTTGCTTGAGGGTGATTCATGCGACTGCCAGTGTCAAAGTGGCGAAATCATGATAGAGGCAATTGGGGGCAGGAAATATGGCTACTTCATCGTTGACGAAGCACATTACGAAATCTTGGCCATTGATGGGGAGTATAGCATGTTAGGCAGAACAAGCGAAGACTATTTTGCCGACAAACAAGAATGCTTGGCGCCAGAGGAAACAGAAAGAGAATACGTCTCGCAAGAAACAGCCGTTTTGTCCCGAACTGGCGATAACGTTTGTGTTATCAGAGTCCTTTTTCTGTTCACACAGGCAGCAGAGGATCGATTTGGAGCCAATGGAATAAACGACATGGTTAGTCTTGGGATATCGCAAACGAATCAAGCCTTCGCAAACAGCCAAATATCAAACGTCTGTGTGGCAAGGGCAAATACAAGGGAATGGGAAGGCTTTAACGAAAACCCGCTTGATATCAGGCAAGATATGGTCACCCTTCTGACAGACAATGATGTAGCACAGTGGCGTCAAGATGATTTGGCCGATGTGGTTTGTCTCATCACCGACGCGGGGTATTCAAATGGTCAGCAATTGGGGCTTGCGGGCGAAATGCCCGACCCTGCTACCCCCGGTCAGGTTATTACGAACTTGGGCAATCCCATGGAAGACCTGGCCTTCATGATCGTTGAGGGCCATAGTTTCACCAGCAGGTTTACATTCAGTCACGAATTGGCCCATGTAATCGGGTGCAGGCATCAGACTTGCGCCATATGCTGGAAGCAGATGCGACGATATGGGCACATTTGAGCACGGCCACGGTTGGGGCGAGCGCCGGTGCTGGTTGTGCAAATGGAGGAACTACAGCACGATCATGCACCAACTCAGAAACAAAAACACCAGATTGTTGCGATACTCCAACCCAGACGTATCGCACAACGGGCATCCAACAGGAATTTCAAACGAAAGAGACAATGCTCGGTGGATAAGAACAAACAATGGTTGTACTGTTTCCAACTATAACCCTGTTGATCCGATATTCCCACTCCTCGTGTATATCTGGGGCGAAAATTTATTGTGTAAGCCATTTTGGGGTGATTTCTATGCGATTGCAACCGGGTCGGGTTCCCCTTATTCTTATGAATGGCACGTTTCAACCGACGGAATCAACTGGGGGATGGTTGCAGGCACGCAACAGTCCATAAGTTTAAATTCCAACGATTATGACACTGGCTCGAATGTTTTTTTGCGTGTCAGGGTGACGAATATGCTAGGAAATGTGGAGTTTGCCTTTTTCACGGTGACCATCATTTCCCCCACCGACTACGCCGCTTGCTATCGGTCCAACGACCTAATATCAGAAGATGACAGAGCGGCTGTAAGAGTTTATCCAAATCCAGCAAGCGACAACCTCAATGTCTCGCTCACTGTGCTGGAGGAGGGGTCGCAAGTCAGCATCCAACTTTATACTGTTACGGGAATCATGGTGGCAGAAATAAATCAAGTATTGGGCGCAGGTGAGTACCATGAAGTATTGCCTACAAAAGGTGCTGCTGCCGGATCATTCTTGCTCCGACTCAAAATAGGGCAAAAAACATACGACAAGTTAATAATCAAACAATAAAAGTCATGAAAAATCTAACATCAACTCTTCTGATTGTCTTGCTGCTCGCAACCTGTAAAAAGGAGTCGCTATTTGATGAGTACGGTTTTTACGGGGAAAGCCACGCCAAACTTAATGGTGTGGCATGGACTGGCAAGCCCGGCATATTTTTCACTACTGTACTTTGCGAGCCAGACTCCTGCATTGGCATTAAAATTTTTCACTTTAATCAAAAAGGAGAAATTCGAAGCGACATAACGATTGACCACATCCCCATACGCCCCGGCAGACAGACCCTGAATTATGGCCGGCATGTTTCCCAGAAGGTGCATTGTTCCTTGTCGTATGGTGAATACACATCCGATGGCGATGTGCTAACCGGAGACTATTCCGTTTTTGAGCAAAATGACGACAATTACCTCGATATTACCGAACTTGACCTTGCAACAGGGGACATCAGCGGCAAGTTTCAAGGTACTGTCGTCCGGCATGAGTTTTGGACACCCGCCGGGCAGCAACCAGATACGATTCGGATTACGGAAGGGACATTTAGGGGTAGGATTTTCAGGAAATAACAAATGTGCTAACTCTGCATGGCTGTCCATACCTCCTAAACGTCGGTACGGGCAGCCATGCCTCCGTTAGCATCAATCAGAGTATAATACAAATCCAATCCAGACAAAGTGTCCGACTTTCGGTGGCGTAAATAAGTCTGATGTGCGATTGAAAAAATTCTGATTTTTTCTATACGGTGGAACACCTCGGCCACTTTGAAAATCGGGGCTTCATTTACAGACCTAAAAAGGTCAAAACCACATCAATATGAAAAACTATTTTTCATTTTTCACCCTCTTGTTTTGCTTTTCTCTTGCATTCATAACGTGTAAGGAGGAAAACGCTTATGACGGCATCTCAGTCACGGCCTCTGAAACTGTCAATCAGCCCGCAACAGGTAGGACAGGGGAGATTACACCCTTGGCATTTGAAGCCAATCTAAACGCTCAATTTGCAAGCAAACAGTACAGGAAGGAGGTGACAGTATATGAAGAAATACTATTTTCTGCGGCAGAAGGGGTCACAGAAGCCAGCAAACGGAAGTGTTCGGTCTCGTTCAAAATATGATTACGCAGAAGCAGGATCAAAAGCCGTATTACATTGACGTAAATGTTCGGGAAAACAAGATAATACTGGCCTTTGCCGCTGAGAAAGCAGAGGGGCCAAATATGAACGACACAATTCACGGGGTAAGTGGTTGTACCACTTTCCCTGCAAGGCTTGCAAAAGCAAGGAATTGCACCATTGAACGTTTCCCAGGTGCTGCCAACCTCCGACCAAATGGAGGGATACCTCAAGTGTTCTGCGCTTCTGGTACTTTTTGTGACAATGCCTATGATGCCATGTGTGGAGGGCTTGGCAGGATTGCCAAGGTCTTTAAGGCGAACATCCCCCAACCCGACAACTTCTATTACTTTACCGACATAATAGAGATAGGGCTATTGGGCTGGAACACGACAATAATAACTGGCTCTATAGCAGATGGGGTAATCGAGAAACAGACACCCACACTGTGGTATCGCGATGAACCAGGCATTCAACACCCTTTGTGTATATCAAGTGTCGAAATGAACCTTTACTATTGTCAAATTTGGACAGAAGTGCTTTCGGTGCTGCCGCCAAATTACTATGTCATTGACGTTAAGTTTGCAAAGCTTGAGCCACATTTTGGCGGGCCAGCCGGTCATCATTGGTACATAACATTCAGAGTTGGGAAGGCCGTACAATGCTGCGATTGCTGCTGCTAAAGGAACTTGTTCGGTTTCAATTCTGACTGATTCCAACTTTCATCAGTGAGTGGCGATATCGTAGGCTTTTAACCACAAGCCGAGCGTGGCGCCACTCCTTAACTTCGCTTTTCAATGAAATCAATTCTGTTGCTCACCCTACTACTCCCTTTCGGTACTTTTGCGCAAGACACCATCCACGTGCCAGATTTGAACATTAGCCATTATTACAAGAGAATGATGTTCAGCGATAACAATAGCGTAACGCTGTTGTCTATTGGCTTGGGCGGTCAAATAACGCATAGTTTTCACACTTTTAACTTGCACGACGGCTCGTTAAAAATGATAACAAACCCTGTTGTCCCATCCTTTGACCTCAAATATTCCGTATCCAAATTGCCAAATATCCAGGATGGGGCAGTCTCTTATCCTAACCTCCTGTTTATCGGGGAACGAAACGACTCTGTTTTTCTGATAAACACACAATTCACCCAAGACTTCGATTTCGTAGAAACCCTTGATTTGAAATATTTGCCAGTGGAGGGCCACAACATCGAGTCCACCCATGCTATCATTGACCCCGACAATAGCGAGCGTCTTTTTTTTGTTTCGTTTTTTACAACCAATAGTCAAAACTCAAGATCCCATGCTTTGATAAAAGTATGGCCCAACCATCAGTTAGAGGTAACGCGGATGGACAGTATAGAATCCCAAAAATTGGAAATACTGCACTATTTAAAAGATTTCGCTTTTTTAGGCGGGTATTATTATGTGACCGGGTACAATAGCCCGCTCAGTGCAATAATAGACACTAACCTGAATGTAGTGGACATAGGAAATACCAATTATTTCGACCCTTTCAATTCGGACAATGACTATTCTTTACGAGGGTACGTTGTTCGGCAGGTAACGAGTGACCGTATGGCAGTCATTGGAGACGGCTATTATGGAAACTTTCCACTGTTAGTGAAACCGACGATTCAAACGGTCAAGGTAGAAAACGCAAAAATCGTGTTTGAAGATCATGATACTTATGCCACATCGGACAGGGGGACAGAAGGGGTCGAAGCGACTTACCCAACTCCCTCACACCCTGCCATATTCCTTGCTGGTGCCGAGCCGGAAACACCTTTCGATTTTACAAAAAGTTACATTTACGTTAAAAAATTAGTAGAAGGAGAAGAAGTGCTTTACAAGCGCTATGGCAACGATTATTACTATGAAGCGAAAGGTATAGACTTCATGGAAAATGGAAACATTGTGATTTGCGGTTTTACCGTAAATTATCATTCCGCTGAGGGCTTTGAGGGCTTCTTCATGTTTTTAGACCAAGAAGGTGATGCTGTTCTCAGTACCAATTCCATTTTTAAGCCCACTGAAAAGTTGGACATTTTTCCCGTGCCAGTTTCTGACAAACTTTTTTTCAAAACGGATTTGGCTCAAGATGCCTATTTTGAAATAACCGATTTGATTGGCAATATTGTCTTTACAGAAAGGAATACAAAGACTGGCTTTATTGATGTAAGTGGCCTTTCATCCGGCTTTTACTTCTTAAGGGTATATGAAAGATCAAAAATTTACGCTTCCAAATTCGTAAAAATTCATAAATAATGCTAACTCTGCATGGCTGTCCATACCTCCTAAGCGTCGGTACGGGCAGCCATGCCGCCGTTAGCGGCAACGACACCGGAAGGCCTAAAAGGGAATGCCACTAACTATGCATGGCCGGACATGCCGCCGGATAAACCGCCGCCACGTCGTCCATGCCCCCGATGGCTCGAACCATAAACATAAAAAAATATCAATCCAAGCAATCTGGCTTTCAGGATCAAAATTCAAGATTGGGTATTTCACGAATTGGAACGAGCCAAAGGTGGAAATGACTCCCCTCCGACCACCCAAAACCACAGAGGGGTTTCTTAACAGAAGCCGAAAGACAAGCTTCGCAAACAATTCATGCAATGAAACAGAAAAAATTCATCTTGATTCTGTGGCTCCTTGGCCTCACTTTTAGTCTTGTTGCTCAACCCGGCTTTGATTTTTCCTGCGGAACAGACCCCAACCCAGATTCCTCCGAAGCATACGCATCACCGCAAAATTGCGACAACACTTTTGCTTCCTTCCTGACGAACCACGCCGACGATATGGTCCCGCAGGGTATTGACCGCAAACTAAAAATTAGAACGAACATTGTTTTTGTTCAAAATGAGGGAGGGGAGGGCAATTTTTCCATCTCGAATCCCGATCACATGGACTACTGGGAGAGGATTTTTACCGAGGCGAACGGAAGACTTGAACAACTTCTGCAGGAGAACTGCGGCTGTCAGACGGTGCCGACACATTACGGCAATATCCATGTGGAATTTGTGCCAAACTATGTTGAAGTCAGGGACAACTTCGCATGGGATCACAACAATGATCCCGATCCCAACGCAGGAACCATTTGGGTAAATAGTTATGACAAGCCATATCTGAATTACATCCATGCACTTGCCGAACAGGCGCCAGGCTATCAAACGGGGTTCGACTTGATCATTACCACGGATGGCCCGGACTATAATACCTATGTGTACGACAATCCAGACAACAAACCTTTATGATAGATGGGATACACAAATTTCTACGCCGGATTCTGGTATTCCGCATTCCCGAGCTACGATTTGTATCATCCGCCCATGTGGCATGCCCCTGATGCTTACCTCTGGTATATTAACGGCCTTGACCACTTGGGAGGCCTCTGGTGGCTACATACCGATAATGTCCCATGGATGGCGGGCACCTTACTTCATGAATATGGCCACTATTTTAACCTAACTCATGTAAGCTGCCAAAATAACATCATGCGCTCGGGCGGTCAGAACCTCACCCGACTGGCTTTTACGGGGTGTCAGGTCAGGGAAATGTACCAAACCTTGATGACGAAAAACCTGCGCAAATATGTGCAGTGCGAAGACGTGCTCAATTTTGACCTTGTGGTGGACAACAACGAAACTTGGGCAATGAACCTAAAGGTCTTGGGCAATGTCAGAATCAAAGATGGCGCTACGCTCACCATAACCTGCGAGGTACACATGGGACCAAACAGCCGGATAATAGTGGAAAGAGGCGGCAGGTTGGTGTTAGACGGTGGATTGATCACCGGCGACTGTCCCGGCAGGTGGGGAGTAATACGAGTCGAGGGCGACGTGCCAGGCCAACAGGCGCAATCGGGCAAGGTTGTGCTCAAAAACGGCGCGGTGATTGAGCATGCAAGGGATGCCATTTCGATGAATCCCTACCATCTCCCGTGGGACAATGGCGGGCTTCAGAACTATTATGGCGGCGTAGTGGAGGCGGAAAACTCAACCATCCGCAACTGCGTGCGTGCCGTGGAATTCATGCGGTATGGTCAGGGCGGCATTAAAGACAAAAGCAAGTTCAAAAACGTCACCTTTGAAAATCTGCACGAAGGTGTCACTATCTGGGCCGACGACGGCGTTACCTTTGACAACTGCACCTTCAAAAAAATCGCAAAACGCAGCATCTTGCCCTACGACTGCGAGACTGTCGTCCGCGAATCCAACACCTTCGAGCAACAGCCCATCGGCGTGGACGTGATTACCACCTACCCCATTGTTTTTGCATCCAAAATCGGCAGAAAGGGGCTTGGCAGCAATACGTTCAACTGTCAGGACATGGGAATAAACATAAAGTCTGCCGGCAATGTGGAACCGCTCCGGGTATTCAACAACATTTTCTATGGCGACAACAGGGGACTCCACCAAAACGGCAACGGCCTGCTGTACATCGAGAACAACCGCTTTTCCGGTCATATCACCTCAGTCGAGCTGCACAGTGGCGGCACCAGTTTCAATCACGTCAAAGACAACGAAATACAGTCCTCCTACCTCGGCGCACATTCCGTGAAGCAAAACTCCGGCCTGCGCTACTGGGACAACTGTTTTTCGGCCAACCAATTGGTGGACATCGTTGTATCGGACGGCGATATTTTCCCGGCACAGGGAGAGGATGGCGGCGTGGCGGCCGGCAACTGCTTTACCAAAAACGGGAAGCCAGAGATTGACAACGACGCAGGCACGAGCACAATCACCTACTACATCAAAACAGGCACGCCGACCACATCCTGCAAGTACCCTGTCAATTTGAAAAATGTAACATTATCGACTACTGCTAACATTGACAATCCTTTGGCTTGCGGCCCGAGCGGTTTGATTGGGAGTGAAGACGAATACTACTGCGACCTCGACGAGAGCCTTTCGATTGCCTCCTTGCAACAGCAACGGCTACTAATGCTGCAGGAACTCGCCGCGCTACCGTCGGGCAGCAGCGTGGTAGCCGTCAAGACGCTCGAACGCTGCATAAAAATCTTGGAGTCGCTCATTGGCCAAAAAATGCTCGACCCCGAATCGGAAGACCTTGGGGCCGGCAAGGAAAATGCGATCGCTTTCTACACGTCCGCCGGCATGGACTTCAAGGACAGGACGACCGCCTACGGCATCATGGTGCATTACGGAGAGTTGAGCAGGGCAAGAACCTTTTTGAATAATCTTGTACCGCAGACGCGCGAGGAATCCGACTTCGTGGCCGTGCAGCATATCAACCTCGATTACTTAGGAGACACAAGGCATTACGTACTTGGCGAGACAACCAAAAACTACCTGTACAGCGTGGGCACACTCGACGGGCCTTTTGACGGCTATGCCCGTTCGCTTTACGAGGTGCTGACCGGCGAGCGTATTGAGGTCGAGATACCGGAGGTCGGAACGGAGGAGCGGAGCGAGTCCCTTTCCTCTGATGTCGCATCCTTGGTCATGCTGGTCTATCCCAACCCTTCCGGCAACGGGATTTTCAACCTAAGGATTGAGGGCTTGCCGCAAGGCGCTGCACATAGCGCCACCCTGACAGATACGTTTGGCAGGCTTGTCCACAACGTCAATGTTTCAACCGACGGGGTGTACGGCATTGGTAGCGAACGCTTGTCGCCCGGCCTGTATTTCCTGACAGTCCGGGACGGGTTCGGCTATACGCTTTTCTTGTCAAAACTAGTAGTGTCCAACTAAACATAAACCTGCTCTGGGTGTCGTTTCGACGATGCCCAGAGCACAATTCTATGTGCCATGAAAAATATAATTTTTATCCTGCTGGCTTTTCAATGTGCTACGGTGACTGGCCAAAACTGGTATTCAAAAATCATAGACCCCTTCGATGGAAAACAGGAATTGGCAGATGCCATGATTCTTGTGGGCGACACACTTTTGATACGGGCAAGGACGATAGGCAATACGGATAGTTTTTTGTATTCCTCTGTTTTAAAATACGACTACAGCACCGATGTCATTGCTGATGCCAAGTATTTTAATGAGGTAGAAAGTGGTGTAAATTTTATTTATTCGGAGCCTACCAGACTATTGCTGTCTTCCCAAGATGTGCCAGACCTAAAAAATATCACGGTTAATGTGATAAATAAGTTGTCGCTCCAACAGGACACTTCGATTTTGTTAACTATTCCAGACGATAGGTATTATAGCCATACAATAAAAAAAGCGATAAAATTTGGAGACAAATTTTTCATGGGATGCCAGGTTTTGGACAGCCAAACCTTTGTCCCTTACACGGGGTGGTACAAAGACCAGGAAAACGCTGTTTTTTTTGTTTTGAACGACAACCTTCAAACAGATACCGTTCTTATAATCCCGCCCACCTCCGGCGCTTTTCTCAAGATTGAAGACCTTGCGGTCGGCTCCGACTCGATTCTTTATGTATCCTTTCTCGAAAGATACCTTGTCTCAAACGTCCCGTTTCCTTATCTGGAGAACCGCCACGTGATTTACGGGTTTGACAAAGGGTACCAAAAGGTATTCGAATGGTTCGGGCCGGACTTCTCCGTCGATGACACCCGCTCCTGCCTGGCTGCCGCAGCGGATTCCACGCTGTACCATGTTTATCAGAGCGACTATTCACACGTCCATGTTGTGGCGAGGAGGCCCGCTGGCCAAGTTATATGGGACATGAAGATTGATTCCACAATAGGGCAACGCCTGTACCACATCAGCAAATTAATGGTGGCACAAAACGGCGACCTTGTTGTGGCGGGCGCCATATCGGCGGTTGGCGACAAACTTGGCCAGTCCGGATTCATCGCACGGATAAGCCCGCAGGGCGTCCTGAAATGGAAAAGGGCGTTTCGGGTGAACCAAAATTTTGCCCCGACCCTTCCGGAGGACTTCCCTTATCAAGCAGGATTCAAAGACTTGGCCGAGCTGCCCGGCGGTGACCTGTTGGCCGCGGGTTACGTCCACAAATATGTGGGCGGAGCTCCGCCAGCCAATCCCTTCAATTTCGATATCTGGCTTGTGCGAACTAGCAGCGAGGGCTGTCTTTGGGATGATTGCGGCTACATTCAGGACATTGTCACAAAAGACAACTACATACCGCTCGTAACGCCCGACAACGAATGGGTGGCAGATTATCTGCTTCCCCCGTTTCCGCCAGAAATACGGCGATATACCTTTTCATCTGACTCTACCCTTTTGTCAGGCAAGTATTACCGGCAATTGCTCTATTCCAAAAGCATGAGCGGCGGGCCATGGCAGTCCACGGGCGAATATTTACGTGAGGATAACGGGAAAGTGTTCAAAATATGGGTAAACGGAAACCAGCCCGAGCGCCTGGTCTATGATATGGATTTCGGGGTTGGCGACACGCTCGTTCCTGACCCTGCCTTGGGACAAGGCGACAGGAAAATTGTACAGGTGGGCACTATAGAACTGCTGGACGGCGTACCGAGAAAATTTCTCTTGCTCAAAAGCACCCAATGCGTTGACACAACCATGTGGATAGAGGGGATGGGGGACGTGGCGCGCCTGTTCTGGACGGAGGTCTTCTGTTCCCTGGGAGAAGACTTCCCGCCCGCTTTCATTAGATGTTTCAGCACCAACGGCCAGCTGCTCTATAAGCGGCCCGATGTGGACGGGTGCTACACGAGCTCGTCGAAGGACGTTGTTTTGCTTGAAATGAAAGTCTATCCGAACCCGGCATCGGACGTGCTGCTTTTTGACATGGAGGATATATCCCTAATCAACAGCGTCAACATATTCGATGCAACTGGACACCTCATGTTGAGCAATCAAAAAATTTTGAGTGAAGGCAAAATAGATGTCTCGCATCTTCCAAATGGGTTTTATATTGGCACTGCCTATTTTAAAAACAAAACCCAAAAGTCATTTAAAATAATAATAAATAGATAAAAGCCATCGAACCCACGGATGATCATAAACTAACGCAATATCTTTCACCAAGCGTTCCGGCGCATTCCTTTGAGAATACACGGAGCCTTAAACTAAAATTAGCCATGCGACACATTTACATTGTCCTTGTTTTTCTCTTCCCTCAACTCGTCTTGGCACAACCGTATTTCTTCGCCCGCGTACTCGAACTACCCGGCGGGAGCGTCGCGACTGCAGGAGAAGCGTTGATGTCCGATCCTATCACGGAGCTTAGTATGAACCGGAGCCAGAAAGCCTGGCCATTGCAGGCTGGTAGCAACGATTGCGTTTCACCGGTCAGCGGATATTTCCGGGACGTTGTTCAAAATTCAGATTATTTGCCTATCGTATCCCCTAGCAACGAATGGACGGTGAAGCATTACGAACTTTTCCTGATTTCCCGCAGGAAGTACCGTTTCTCCCCCGACTCTGTGTTGATCAATGGAAAACACCATTATGAATTGACATATACCGATAGTTTCTATGGATTTAAAGCCACGGGGCGGTATTACCGGGAGGAAAACGGCATCGTATATACTTCTGCCGGTGAAGTAGTATACAATCTGAACCTCGGCACCAATGATACGCTACCCTCCAACCAGAGTGCCAACCAGGGCGCCCGGACTGTCTTAGCGCTGGGAACGGCTATTTTTGACGACAGTTTACCGCGCAAAACCATGACGGTGCAATGTGCGACCGATCCGACTGCCCCCCCGGTCACTGTCGTAGAAGGTATTGGCGATATGCAGATTTTCTTTCACTCGGAAGTACAGTGCATCAATCCGCTTGATGGCCCATCGGATTATATCGTGTGTTATTCGGTTAACGGGGAAATCGTATACATGAAGCCTGACGAAAACTGCGACCTGTCTTCGACGACCCTCCCCGAAAAACGGGCGCTCGCCTCCGTATTCCCCAATCCGACAGCCGACTGGCTTTATATTGATATTCCGGTCAATGTGACCGAGCCGACCTATCAGGTTCGGATTTATAGCGCCTTGGGTGCATGTACATTCAGCCCCAAACAATCCACAGCCGACGGTTTGTTGTTGATAGATGTTTCTGGGCTAAATCCGGGCAGTTATTGGGGCGTGGTGTGGGGTAATGATGGAAAGGCCTTTCCTTTTATGTTCGTTAAGAAAAACGATTGAGGCTGCGCCAGTTAGTGCATCCATATCATGGTTGAAAGACGAGGTGGCCCCTGCTCACCGATGAAAGGCAGTGTTAAGCCAGCCAAATTCGTGGAAACCGCTCGTTCTTCTGTGCCTTTATTAAATCAGCCCGCAAGAAATTATGTGTATAGAACGCTCATCAAATGGGGTTAAGTTTGGGCGATCGTTTCTAAGAGGCTGTTTTAAAACCCCTCACCGGGCGGGAATACCATCTTTTGGCGCTATCCATCTGCTATTTTTGGACGAATATGCCCCGATATTAGCCAAAAAATGAGCCTTGACTATCCCCAAAATCTGAGCCTTCCCGTTCCGGCACGAGTTTTAAAACAGCCTCTAATAATGCCACTAACAACGGATGTGCGAAAATGCCTCCTAAATGTCGGCACGTTCGCACATCCAACCGTTCAGCGCAAAGACAACAGGACCGAACACCTGCTTGTCAATGCGTTCAACATAATTGAAACCATAATTTTTCACCCACCAAACAGTTTCATTATGAACGGTTTTATTCATCCCCCTCGCTTCCGCTCCCGTTTGTCGGCTGCGTTTCTCTTCTTCCTTTTTGCGGGCCTACCGCTACTTCGCGCCCAGTACACCCCATGCGCCACACCTCCGCCCACCGAGGCGGAGATGGCCGCGTTTGAGGCAGAAATGAACAGCACCGCGAACGCCTCGTCGGGGCCGCTCACCTGGGAAATCCCCGTGCGCGTCACCGTGTTCCGCAAGAGCGACGGCAGCGGGTGGGGCATCACCTACGACGACGCGTTCATTGACGCTTTCCTGTCCAACATGAACGCCAAAATGGCGGGCGGCCCCAACATCTTTCACTTCTTTCGCTGCGGCCCCATCAACTACATTGACGTTGACCAGTTGTACAACGGCTCATTGCCCCCGGAGGCGTACTCCTACAACCGCAACTACCTCAACCTCTACATCTACAACAAGCCCGGGCAGCCAGCGTCGGCAACTTTCCCGTGGCACCCAGAGCCTAAGGCCGTTTGGATGCCCTCTGGCATCGCAGGCACTTCGGATGCCACGGGCTTCCACGAACTCGGCCACACGCTTGGCCTGTTGCACACTTTTTCACCAGAGATGACATACTCAGTGCCCGTGGTTCCCGGCCAGCAAGACCATCCTGAAGCGCAAGGAGGGCGAGAAATAATGATTACAGAATCAGACCCGAACAAAGAATTTGCTCCTAACGGTAGTTTTGCAGGCGACCGCGTTGTTGACACCCCGCCCGGCTGTGACAGCAATCCCCAGCGCGCGGTGTTTTACCCTTCGTCCGCCACCATCGCGGGATGTTTGGACGGCGACCCCAACACCCCCTGCGTCAACGGCTGCTCTTGGGACTACACAAACTGTACCTACACGGGCGACTATCGCGACTACAACTTCGACTTGATTGTGGACACCCTGAACGTGCTGGCCCGCAACATCATGTCATACACCGGCTCTTGCCGCCAGAACTTCACGCCCGGTCAAGTGGGTCGCGCTGACCTAATCGCCAATTTCTTCCTCAACGACTACTATCAGGAACAACTCTGCGGCAACCTCATTGACCGTGTGGAGATTGAGGGCACGAGCACGGGGCTTGACCGCGTTCGATTGCGCATCTCTCCCATCGCAGACCCTGCCGACTACACGCAAACCATCGTGAGCGCGAGCGGCGATTTCAGCGGCAAACTGTCCCTGTCCACCTTTAGCGTGCAAGTGAGGGCCGATGTGAAGCGCTTCCGCACCAGCGACGTGACCAAGTTGGACGACAACTGGCTGAGCGGCTTGACCACATTTGACCTCGTTTGCATTCAAAAGCATATTCTTGGGCAGGACACGCTTGATGGGTACAAACTTTTGGCCGCAGATGCCAATAAAAGCAACTCAGTCACGACCTTCGACATCGTATTGTTCAGAAGATTGATATTGGGCCTCGACACGACTTTGTCCGCCTACGAGCAGCCGTGGCGGTTCATCCCGGAAGTGGTGACGCAAAACGTCATAGGCGGCGGGCTACAGCCCGATTTTGATGGGGTCGGCTACGACAACCCGTTCCTGACCGTCCCTCCCGCCATGGGCGGCCCCGCCGTGCCGCCCACACAATACTGCGAGCCCACATGGCCTTTCCTGATGAGGTCCGGCACCGTCCGCAACGGGTTCGACGCCGTGAAACTCGGCAACATCTGCGGCCCGGTGGCCCCCGACGAGTTGGCGGAGGACTGCCCGGGCGACATTGCCCTGCTCGTCCCAAATGTTTCGGTGGCGCAGGGAGACATCATAGAGTTGAATGTAAAAGGCTATGGCTTTCAGTCCGTCGCAGCGTTCCAGACGGGCATCAAAGCCCCCAAAGAAGATTTTGAGTTCATCGGCAAAGCCAACGGCTCCATTGGCGACTTTGCCACAACGGAGACCGCGCCCGGCGACCTCAACCAAGTCGAGGAAGGCATCAAGGCCGTCTGGATGCGCGACAACCTTGCCCCTCAGACTTTGGCTGACGGTGGCTCGCTGTTCAAAGTCACCCTGCGAGCGAAGGAGAACATCGCAGACCTGAGTCAGGCGCTGACCTTGGACAAGTCCATTCTGGAAACCTATTTCCTCACGGCAGAGGGGGGCTGCGTGAGCAGCGCCAGCCTCGAAATCAGCGTCAACAACCTGGGCGGCGGAGAGCGCGGCAACGGACAATCGGCAGACAACAGGCCGACGAGCGGGCAAAAAATCTTCTGCCTGCCCAACCCCGCGAGCGACCGCTTGACCGTGCTGTTCGACGCGGAGCGTGATTTCGACGGCAACCTGCTCGTGCACGATATGCAGGGTCGCTTGCTGCAGACCGTCGCGCAAAGTTTTGTCAAAGGGCGCAACGTCGTCAGCCTCAGCGACTTTGCCCGCCTTCCTGTGGGCGTGCTGAACATCTCTGTGTTTGACGGGGAATCCGTCCACGCCGTCCGAGTGAGCAAACAATAAAATTCTAATTTTCAGAGCGGGTATTCGTCTCCTGCGACCGATGCCCGCTCTGGTTTTGCAAAAACTGAAAACTATGAAATTGTTCAGTATCTTCTTTTTTTGTTCTGTTTTGTTGGCGTCCCTGTCCGCTCAAAATCAACCCGTCCAACTGTGGCAAGCAGCGGAATACGTGAAATCCATGAACATAAAAGGACCAACCATCTCGCTCGATAAATTCCAGAACACCTATATGCTCACCAACCAAACCGACGAAAGCCCTTTCGGCGGTTTTACCCTTGTCAAGTACGACACGCTGGGCAATGTGCTTTGGAAGCGACACTCTCAGGTAGGCATCATAGGTATCTTGTACGGCAGTTTCACGGTGGACAGCCTGGGCAACGCATACGTGGGCCAGTGGTACGACGGCGGCTTGCCGGGCTACGATGCTGATGCGGCGCTGATAAAATACGCCCCGGACGGCACGAAACAGTGGGAGGCTAACTATGGCCTTGACCAATCAGGCGACAGTTACCTTTACTACTCCGAAATGGACACCCTCAACGGCAGGCTGCTCACGCTGGGAATGAATCTTCACGAAACCGACCCCGCCGAAAACTTCCTGTTTGTGCAGGCGGTTGACACCTCCGACGGCAGCGTGATATGGAGAACAAAAATTTCCGGCGTTTTCCGCCCGCAGAACCTGCGCATTCAACAGGAACATATCCAATTGCTTTCAACACAATACAAGCCTGACAGCAAGTATTTTGTGAACACGTTGGTTGATTTTGACGGGAACATAACGGCACAGTACGAAAAACCCTATTCAGGATACGAGATTGACTTCAACTACATTTCGCGAACGGGCGATGTTGTCTTTGGCAACCGCGCGTTTGGCTACAATGTGACAAGGGTCAATATACAGGGGGATACTTTGTGGGCTTATGTGCATCCGCTAAACTCGGGTACAAATAAAAATTGGGTCAGGTCTGTTGTTGAAGATGATTCGTTAAATGTTTATGCAACTGGTTCAATTGAGTTACCGGGATTTGCCTTAGATATGGTCACTTGTAAGATAAATCGTTATGGAGAATTAAAGTGGGAAGATATATCCCGCTCTACAAACGATGAATTTGGAGACGGGGGAAACAAAGTGAATTTGTGTAAATTGAATCTATTGGTGTCTGGGTTCACCAAACTCGAAAATGGTGATGACGTTGGAATAGTAAGAGTATACAAGCATGATGACGGATCCATAGAACAAGACGTAATAATTTCAAGCCAAAATGCATATTCAATTGATAATTCTTTCAAATCAACAGGCAATTTGTTTTATGTAGGCATAGGATATCAAGGTCAAATGCCCGCGAATAATATTTTGGCTTTAACAGGCTGTTTTTCGCTTCCTAAAATATCATCCTCTACTAATGATTTTGAACACATAAATTCCATAAACGTGTTTCCTAACCCAACAGTCGAGGCGATTCTTATATCAGATATTGACACTAATATTTTTTTTAAGATATCCGTATGCGATATGAATGGGAAGGTAATTCTAAATAAGAAAATAGAAGCCGCCCAAGAGAAAATATCGTTGTCTAACTTTCCCTCTGGATTATACACGGTCTGTGTGCATGGCAAAAATCTACAAGTGAACAAAAAAGTAATAAAAATATAGTGCGCTGAACTATGCATGGCCGGACATGCCGCCGGATAAACCGCCGCCACGTCGTCCATGCCCCCGTTAATGCCAAGAAGAAATAAAACAAAACGCGATACGGCATAAAAAAAGAAGGAGGCAACGGCTGGCACCGTTACCTCCCGACCGACTCGCCAGAGTCCCCGGTAGCACCGAAATGGCCGGGCAAAACAAGCAGAGTAAGGCCTTACAAAATTTTCCAAATTTATGAAAAATCTAAAACCTCATCAGAGGCAAACGAAAAACTGGGCTTTGCTGCTCATCTGTCATTTTGGGGCCATGTTTTTTGCCCCAACAAT
Organism: Saprospiraceae bacterium; assembly: GCA_026129545.1. Lineage (NCBI taxonomy): Bacteria > Pseudomonadati > Bacteroidota > Saprospiria > Saprospirales > Saprospiraceae > Saprospiraceae bacterium. Next base: position 2,870,990 of record JAHCHX010000001.1, on the reverse strand, counting down.
TTCTGTTCATGCCCAAGCCTTGTCGGGAGGGTACGAGTGCGGCGTGTTCGAAAAGATAACCCCCGATGGGTTTCAGCCGAGCCAACCGGCCTACGCTGACCGTTTTGGCAACCGGTACACAGAAGACGAAATGGCGCTATGGAACCTGAACCAGCAATCCAACCACTGCGACCAGATTGAGGACTTCACGCTCATTTTTGAGAATAATCAGAACAATCCGTTTTCAAACGACGAGATAGAAACGATTTGTGACGTTTTTGACTATCTTTCTGGTTTGATAACCGCCCAATCTGGCGAAAGAGCGGTCATCAGGTTAAGAAAAGACCCTGCCTTGGGAATTGGTGTCGCTGCAGTAGGTACGCCCTTTTTTCCCAATCAATGCGGCCTTGGCCACAGTCTTGTACACCAGCAGTTGTTTACAGGCGGAGTAAATACACCCCAACACGGGTTGATCGCGGTGAACGCCAATATCTCTAACTTCTACATTGGGCCTTCGGCGGGTATTGGGCTAAATCAGGTGGATTACTACACGGTCATATTGCACGAAGCGCTCCATGTCATGGGCTTTGGATCACAAATAACGCCCAACGGCGCCCCAGCGCAGGGTTTCTACACCCTATGGGACTTGAATATCGTCAACAACGACGGAGAGCACATGATTCTCTCAACAATGCCAAGCACTAACGGCAGTTGTTGCGCGGATTATGTTTTCAACAGCGCCGATTTCCCCGGCATGCCCAATCTGGTTTGGAATCAAAACTGCGGCCCGGCCAATGTCAAATTTGACGTGGCGCAACTGCCCCCGGTCAATGGGGAATACGCAAGTCAAGACCCACAAACTTTCATGAACGTGCTGAGCCATTTGGATCGCACTTGCGGTTCAGAACATTATGTAATGAATTCGGGCATACCGCCGGGGGCCGACGGTGTGCAACGAACCCTAACCAATGCTGAAACGGCAATCTTGTGCCGCCTTGGTTATCAGACAAGTGGGTGCATGCCTGACTGCATCGTAATTGCAGAAAATGACGGTGCGTTCTTTGTGGCGCAAGGGCAATCAATTACCGTCGATATATCGACGTTGCTCGCCAATGACTTTCCGTCCAATGCGACATTCAGCCTGATGACGAATTGCGGGAACACGAGCGGTATTGGAGTGACTTCAAATGGAACGCAAATTGTCGTACAAGGCAACGATCTGGGTGTTTACACTTTTTGCTATTCGATTACAGGTTGTAATGGGCTACGGTGTGATGTGGCGACCGTTCGAATAGTAGTCACCAACCCGGCTCTTGCCGAGGCTTGCGAAAATCTGGAAGATTGCCAAATCAACCCATTTGTGGACTTCGAGGAGTTTGGAAGCGATGAAGAGCTCCGTCAATTGTTAACGGCGGGCAATAATGGATTCGGGTTCGCACAACAATCTTGGGGAGGCTGGGACAATACTCCCGACCTGGTTGCTTCACCAGCAGGCTATTGGTTCATACCCTGCAATGTGCCTTTCGCACTTGCCACTACTCCAAGCGGGAATCAATTCCTGCGTTTTGCAATGAGCAGAAACAATGGTATTAATTATGCGGAAGGGGTGTCATTGCCACTCTGTGAGCCCATTTTTCCCGGCATGTCGGGTATTGTAACGTTTATAGCAACTTCATCAGATCGTTGCCAAATTTATGGGCCGGAAGTCAGGGCTGAATTTTCTGAAAATGCACCAATAGCCGGACAAATTGTCTATAACAATCCCGGCATTTCCAGCCCTTCTTGGTTTGTTCCTATCGTGTCAACGGTGAGCACAAACCCGGCATTCACAACTTATGCGATACAGTTTACGAACCAATCTGAGGTCTGCTGGAATTATTTATATCTCAGTTCATTCACCGAGGTCGAAATGCCGGGTATTCTTGCGGCTATATTTATAGACGCTGTCCGCGTGGAGATAAACAACGACCTGCTTGAGATGCTTGATGTAGCGACAGGTGTTTCGCCCGAAAACCCGTGCCTTGGCGATCAGGTAAACATGACCATAGAAATCTGCAACAATGTCGGATGCGACGGCAATACTTTCTCCAACCCGGCAACTCTCGTCACAGCGCAGCTCCCTCCGGGTCTGACTTTAATTCCCAACGCGGACTTCCCATCCCTGACACACCTCGTCAATGAAGGCGATATCCCCCCCGGCGGTTGCGTAGTACTGACCCTTGCGCTCCAGGTAAGCAGCGACGAGGCGTTCGACGGACAGACTTTGCCAATAAACCTGCAATTCAACCCATTGGCCCCTTGCTTCGATGGCGCAACGTTGAACGCGGGAAACGTGACGCCGATGATATGCACGTCTGAGTTCGCCTGTCCCTGCACTGGATCGAACGACCTTAACATTGATGCCGGAGACGCTCCCGTTGACCCCAACCAAACCATTTCTGGCCTATCAGTCACCAACACTCCCCTCGGTGGTGGCCAACCAATACAAAACTCCTACAACAACAGTGGCAAATGCATAGCTGTACGAGGCCATCTGCTGATTGACAACGATTTCACATTAAACATCGACGGCGGAGAAATTCGGATGCAGCCCGGCGCCAAAATCATTGTGAAAAACGGGGCAACCCTGAACATGAAGGGCATAAATGGCGGCGCTTCCTCCGACCCGGCCCAGAGAGGCATTCACGGTTGCGAGCAAATGTGGCGAAGCATCGTGGTAGAGCAGGGCGGAAAGTTGAATTTGAGCGGTAACATCATTCAAGACGCCGAGTATGCCGTGGATGTAAAAGGCGGCAGCGATATGCCATCCTTTGATGCCTCCAACAACGATTTCGACCGCAACCATGTGGGCATTCGCGTCAACGGCGCGGTCGTGCAAGCCCTGCCTTTTCAAAAAAACAAATTCCGGGCGACTTCAATTTTGTTGCCGGTTTACAGCAGTGGCATTACCAACTGGATGCCCCTCCGCTCCTATACAGGCATGGAATTGACATCTACGGCTTTCACTGTTGGCGTATCGGGCGATATGGCTTCTGAAAACCTGTTCGCAGGGCCGGGCCTTAGAAATGGCATCCTCTCAGTAGGTGCTTTTTTGAACGTCTATTACGCAAAGTTTACTCAAATTTTTGGAGCGATAAACTACAACCAAGCCAATTCTATTGGCAATACTCAATCAGGCGTTGCAATTCACGCCCGAAGCGGCGGCAAGGTGACCGTGCACAATTCAACTTTCGGGGGAGAAGGCTCTAACGGGTGGCGGGCGATTTACGTTGGGCGCTGCAACCTCGAAGCAAAATGGAACGATATGTACGACATTACCTCCGGCATATACGCCACTCCGGGGGGGCAAGCCACGGAAATCACCATACAGGAAAACAAATTTAGGGTGACGCTGCCCAATTGGGGATTTGGGCAAAACGCCTATTTGATAAACAATCTAAGTCCTGGAACCCACATCAAAATTCTCAACAACAATCCCATCCAAATCAAGGGTGCCGGCCCGGCCATTTTGCTCACCAATGACCCAAACAACGTCGGCACAACCACCCGGCGAGTTTCGGGCAACCACATTTACCACAGCCGAAGATTCTACGAAGGTATAAAAGCGGAAAATTCCAGTAACTGGACGATGGATAACAACCACATCTTCTACTCCGGTTTTCCCAGCGGCAATATCTTTACGCAAATAACCCGGGGCGTCTTCCTGTCCAATTCCGACAAATGCCTCCTCCGCGACAACGAAATAAGGGCCACTGACGGCAGCTTGATTGGAACCACCATGCACGGGATTGAACTCCTGGGCTCTCAACGCTGCACCCTGTGCTGCAACCTCACCGACGCGACCACAGTGGGCAATTTCTTCATGGGCAACTGCGACCCCACTTACCTGCGACACGAACAACTGCACAACCACTGGATCGGCCTCGACTGCCGGGACATTGGCACCGTCATCGGCGACCAGAACTGGGCCGGCAACCAGTGGCTCGGAACTTACGGGATGCTGGGGGCTTGGCATTCGGGAAGTCAGGCAAACGTAGAAGGCTCTGAATTTTTTGTCGAAGGCCCCCAAACGACGACGTATTGGCCTCCAAGTCGTGAGCCTGACGACGCGGATGTTTGGTTCAGGCAACTCCCCGGCAGTTCAAATGATTGCAGCGCGGCCGACGCGCTCTGCCCCAACCTCCCTCCAGCGGTGGCGCCCAACGGCCCGCGCGACCTGACCGAAAATGAGATTCGAATCGCTACCGGGACATACGCAAGCAGTCACATGTATGACCAAGCCACGCAACGAGAGGGCGAGCGCAGCCTTTACCGAGAAATGAAAACCAACGTCTCTTTGTTCGGACAGGATGCTTTCGCAGACCAGTTTTTTGCCTCTACGAGCACAAGCACGATTGGACAACTTGACTATGTGGAAAGTCAGTTCCAGACACTGGGCGCTGTCCCAGAAAACGACCGCGCCCGTCTTTTGCAGATTATACACGACATGGACAGCCTTGCCCAAGTGCGCAACCAAATAGACCTGCTTTATGCGAGCGCTCAAAATGCCGCCGACTCGACGGTATTGAACACCAGGAAAACGACCTGTTTTGCCTCCGCACGTTCCTTGCTGATGGAATGGTCAGAAATCCGCGACAATGCCGAAGCCGCTTTGGCGGCAGAAATACCCGGCATCCTTGCACTGAACAACAGCATTGCTTCAAGCGACACTTGGGTTGCCAACCGCAAAACGGTCAACCGGATTTATCTGGAGGCCATCGCATCGGGCGTTGACACCGCCACGCAGCAACAAATCAGCGATTTGCTTGCCGTAGCCAACCAATGTGCCCTGGAAGGCGGCGACGCGGTGCTTCAAGCGCGTGCCATTTACAACGCTTTGGCTGAAGAACCTCTGATGCTCAACGACATGGAAATCTGCGAACTGGGTGTCGGTGAGCGGAGCGACAAATCGGTTGCCGGGCAAAATCATACAGCACATCAGGTGAGCATAGCGCCAAACCCTGCCCGCGATGTTTTTACTCTCTGGGTACAGGGCGTGGAGCCGGGCGAGATGCTGCGCTTGCAGGTGCTGAATGCCAACGGCGTTTTGGAAAAAGAACTGCTCGTGGCAAACGGCGCTGCCATCCCATCCGCTTTCAATCCGGGGCTGTACTTCTGCCGGGTTTATGTCGGCGAAGAACCCGCCGATGTGTTAAAACTGGTCATTATTCATTGATTCATAACCTGACCGGGGAGGCCTGCATTGGCTTCTCCGGTCTTTTTTACAGCACATGAAACACAGCATTTTATTGTTAGCCTGTTTCCCATTTCTACTGATTGGTCAGGGACATGAGAACACCATGATATTTGGGTATGCTGGCGGCAGCGCATCGCCCGATGACCCCGCCTTTGGTCTGAACGTGCTGACTTTTACCGATGGCAGTTTACAACTTTCCGACAACCAAGAGAGCGAATGTTTTTTCAACGATACAGACGCGGCGATAAGCGACAGCGAAGGCAACTTGCTGTTTTATTTCAACGGTATTGATATTTACAACAGGGCGCACCAAATCATGGAAAACGGCGACACGCTCAATGAGTACAAACCAACGGGGTATGACCTTCCGCAAGGCGCAATCATTATTCCGTATCCTGAAAAAGAAAATAATTACATACTATTCCACATGGAAGAAGGTTATGTGGCGCCTTGGGGCAATACAGGCGTGGGGCTATATTATTCCGTGATTGACATGGAAGAAAACAACGGACTGGGGAAAGTGGTGCAGCTCAAGCTACCGCTGGTAATTGACACATTGGAGTACGGCAAATTGGCGGTTGTCAGGCACGCCAACGGGCGTGACTGGTGGCTGGTCACCGGAGAAAGTTGGAAAAATACTTTTTATCGGATTCTAATTGATCCGGGAGGAATACATTTAGCCGGCAAACAAACAGTGGGGGTACATCGGGTGGATGGCATTGGTCAAGTTTCTTTCTCGCCCGATGGAACTAAATATGTCATGTTTGCTTCTGTAGGAGCAGCAGGTTATTGGCAATATGTTGATATTTATGATTTTGACCGTTGCAATGGTTTATTCAGTAATCATGAACATTTTGAACTTACGGGCAATTCGGGTAATGGTGGGGCGATTATATCGCCCAATTCCAGATGGCTGTATGTTCCATCAAAAGATTGGCTATACAAATACAATCTAAATGCAAATCCAATAGAGATAACAAAAGAAATAATTGGAACTTACGAGCCATTTAATGACCCCTTCCCCACTAAATTCCATCGAGGCTTTCTCGCCCCAGATAATAAAATATACATCATCACCACCAGCGGCTCTCGCACCCTGCACGTCATCCACAAACCCGATGAGCCGGGAACCGAGTGCGCTTTCGAGCAGCATGGCATCCGGCTTCCATGCAACAACAACAGCAGCCTGCCTACCTTCGCCAACTACCGCCTCGGCCCGCTCGACGGCTCGCCCTGCGACACCCTCGGGCTGGACAACCACCCCAAGGCTTGGTACCGCTACGAGCAGGACACCCTCGACGCGCTGCACGTAGAGTTCACTGATTTGTCGTACTACGAGCCGGCCACTTGGTCATGGGACTTTGGTGATGGCTCGGCAGGAAGTGTGGAGCAGCACCCCGCACACCAGTTTCCGCAGCCGGATGTCTATCAGGTCTGCCTCACGGCGAACAATCAATACGGCTCGGACACGCACTGCAAGATGCTTTACATCGGCGTGTCGGCGCAGCAAAACCCCGTGCTGCAAACACAGGTGCAAGTGTGGCCTAATCCATTCCGCGACAGGCTGGCAGTGGCATTGAGCGCAAACCTTCGCAGCCCGGTGTTCAGGATGCACGATATGACGGGGCGGTTGGTGCAGCAAGCACCGATGACTTTGGGTGTCAACGAAATAGTTACTGCCGACTTGCCACTTGGCATATACTTTTGGGAGGTTTTGTCTGGTGGCTTGAGGGTTAAAAATGGGAAACTGTTGAAGGGTGTAGAATAAAATGCCACTAACAACGGATGTGCGAAAATGCCTCCTATATGTCGCCACTTCGCACATCCAACCGTTAGCGGGAAGTATTATCAAGAAAAACAAAAAAGACGTTAAAAACGAATGGAATACCATCTAATAAATATAGGAGCGGAGGCACTAAGAAAAGCCGCCCTAAATGAAGAAGCAAAGAAGTTTGTGCTTCAAAATGAAAAAATGTTTAAGGTACTAAAAATGGCGGCAGACCGTTACATAGGTGGCGAAACCTTAGAAGAGGCTATCCTGTCTGTTCAAAATCTGAATAGAAAAGGATATGTGGTTACTACTGATTTTATGGGCGAAAGTATCCGCAATGAAAAAGAGGCAAACGAGGCTACACAAGAATTTATACGTTTTGCAAAAATTATAAAGTCAGAAAACCTCAATTCTTCCATTTCATTAGACTTATCCCACATTGGGCTATTAGTTTCGAGAGATTTGGTATGCCAAAATCTTGCTTTGATTTGTGAAGCTGCTGCAAAATCAAAGCAAGAGGTAGTCATAAGTATGGAAGGCACTGACCGCACTGACGCAATTTTAGATATTTACAAACAAACCCTTAAAAATTACCCGAATTTGGGTATAACTATACAAACTTATCTACACCGAACCAAAGATGATTTTAAAGACCTTCTTAATCATTCGGGTAGCATAAGGCTGGTAAAAGGTGCGTATGATGTTCCCAAGCATTTAGCTATGGAAAGAGGTGAAAAGCTTGATGAAATCTATTTGGATTATACAGCCCAACTTTTGGCTAAAAATCACCCCTGTGCCATTGCTTCTCACCACGAAAAAATACATCAAGCCACTGCCCAACTCATAGACCATCACAAACCTACCAAATATGTTTTGGAAAGGTTGTTGGGCATTTGTAACGAGGAATTTGAAACGTACAAAAACAATGGTTATAAATGCCGTATATACTTGGTGTATGGCAAAGAATGGTACTTGTATCTTTGTAATCGTTTGGCAGAGTACCCCTTAAATTTGTTCAGGGCTTTGGCTGATATAGTAGGATAAAAACGATAAGGCAGTGTTTTAGTTATACACTGCCTTTTTTCCTGTTCTTGCCAATTGTATTTCGCCCCATTCACAAATAACCTCAATTATTGGAGTAAGTGTTTTTCCGTATTCGGTCAAAGAATACTCAACTCTTGGCGGTACTTCAGCAAATAATTCCCTTTTTATAATTCCATCAGCTTCCAACTCTTTGAGTTGTTTTGACAACATACGACTTGAGGCAGTTTCCAACAATTCCATCAAATCCTTGAACCGTTTATTGCCTTGCGTCAAATAATAGACCACAATGGCTTTCCATTTCCCACCAATTACAGCAAAAGTGGCTTCTACCGGACAATCAAAATCAAAATTTCTCATCAGTTGCTTTTTTTAATTTGTTTCAAAAATAAATATAAACAAACAGATACAAAACAGTAAGCAAGTTACCTAAATGTAACTATTGAAGCTCGTATAAAGTAAAGATGTATTTTTGAGGAAATTTATTTAAAACAATTCTTAAAATGAAAAAAACACACTATCTCATTTTGGCACTTAGCACTTTGTTTGCCTGCCAACCACCCCTTTCCCAACCCAACAAAGAGGAGGTTTTTAAACTAACCAAAGCCGCTAATGATGCTTCTCTACAAGGGCATATTGAAAAAAATGCCGATAAAATCATTGCCGTCTATACCGAAGATGCCGTAGTTTTACCACCTAATGGTGTAAAACCAATTATAGGATTGGATAGTATCAAAAGATATTATCAAAATTCTTTGAAAGGTGAAGGCAAAAGTATTGAAATCACTACGGAAAATCTGCGATTTGATGTAATTGACCAAAACAATGCTACTGAATTGGGCAAGTATAACATCAAATATCAAGCAAGTGATACCTCAGCCGTTACAGTCTTTAAAGGTGAAATGCTGATTGTTTGGAAAAAACAAAATGGGCAATGGAAAATTTATTTGGATATGTGGCACTAATTCCTAAATACAAAAGCCCGAAGAGAATCGGGCTTTTGTATTACTGTGTTAGCCTTGAAAAACGGTTCTGTGCTGTTGTACCCAATTTTCTATGGCAGTCATTTGAATAGGTAGTTTTTCCAAAACCTTGGACATTTCAGGCGAAAACATCACGGGGTATTGCTTGGTATCGTGAATTTGTTGGTACATTATTTCTGCCCCTTCGCCCCAAAGACCGTCTAAAATTTTGCCAAAATCTTTGGGAGGCATCGGGTAGTAAGTAATATGCTCACCTAAACCCAAAGTGAATTTTTCGGCTAATTGTTTACCATTGAGGTTTTCTAATCCGCTTACTTGAAACGACTGACCCGCCAACTGTGGCGAATAAATGGCTTCGGCTACCAAAGCCGCTACATCTTGCGTGGCAATCCACCCTACGGGCATTTCTTCTGGAGTAGGATAAGCCACTCTTTTTTCGTTTTTAACGAAGGGAGCAGTCCAAGGTCCTAATAAGTTTTCGGCATACACCGAAGGCTGAATAATGATATTTGGAATACCGCTTTCCTGCAAATAGGCTTGAATATCAAGACGAATGTCCAACGCAGGATTGCCAATTTTCACGGGCAAAATAAATCCACTTGTATTCCAAACTATCAGTTTTACACCATTGACAACTGCCGCATCAATCGCATTTTTGGCATACTGAAACCCATCAGCAGGATTTGCCAAAAAAAATGGTATAAGCAAGGAAACAGCCTCAATACCTTCATTGATTTCTTTCAATCTTTGTGCGTTATCCATATTCGCAAGCAAGACCTTCGCCCCTGTTGCTTCCAAACGGGCTATGTTATCTGCTGTATGTGTGGTCGCTACAACGCTTGCACCTTTGTTTTGTAAGGCTTTGATGACAGGAAATTGTTGAGAGCCTGCCGCCCCATACACTAAAACTTTCATTTTTTTCTTGATTAATGTGAAACATTGATGCAAAACTAACTATCTTTGCTATACAAAATATACTACTATACAAAAGGATAGTGGTATATTAAAGTATAGTAACTTGAAAACCAATTATTTGTATGTATAGCAAAAACGAGTGTAAAGAGTTTATCCGCCCCGTGCGAGATGTGATAGAACTTATTGGCGGCAAATGGAAACTACCCATCCTGATAGCCCTTTCGTTTGGTAACAAACGTTTTGGAGAATTGGAAAGAGATGTAGAGGGCATTACCCCGAAAATGCTTTCCAAAGAATTGCGGGATTTGGAAGAGAACAAATTAGTACAAAGAACTGTGTATGACACCATACCCGTAACGGTTGAGTATAGCCTAACCCCTTATGGTAGGACTTTAGATGAGGTGATAGTTTCGCTCAGGGATTGGGGCAAAACTCACCGCAAGAAAATATTTGAGAGTAGCCCAACAGAGTAAGTTGCTTATACCTCGTGCCGCCAAGTTTTCAGCATGGTTGGAAGGATGAGATCACGTTTACTAAACTTCAAAAGTTTAGTAAACGTTACCCTAGACGATGCTGAAAACTTGGCGGCGCGAGGTATACACCCGCAGGTTTCACATCCTTTAAGTGTCTGAAATGGAACTACGCCTCCCATACCGCACCAGATAAATTGCTTGCATTTTTTTTAACTGGGTCAAAATAATATTTTGGGATGGCCGCGTTGCCAAAGCCAACATGTGGCTCAAGCGCACAGTTTTGTTCGCATTCGGTGGGATTGATTTCTTCTTTTTGGCAGTAAGAAGCAAAAGCCAGCAGAGATACTAGAATTATAACCTGTCTCATGTTGTCGAAATTTAGTGATGAACAATGATTCGTTTACTCCCAATAATCTCATTCTCCCGACGGATCATCAGATAATATGTGCCTGACGTGATGCCCGACAGGTTGAGTTGGGCTTTAGGAGCGTTTATTTTTTCCTGCCTGACGATACGGCCTCCATTGGACACCAAAACTGCGCGAACGTTTTGCCCAATGTCAAAATCCGCCGGGAACTCCACCTGTACATAGTCGCTCGCCGGATTGGGGTAAATCTTGATGTCTTTGCCTTTCAAAAAAACTGCCTCTTTGGTATCGGTGATGTAGTTGATATTGCCACAACCCGGTTCGAGGCAGCCCATGGAGTCCAGTTTGAGCAGCCAGTTGTGCGACTCCCAAACCCCGGTCATATAATTGGTGATGGTTCCTGTGGCCAAGTAGCCGCCGTCGCTGGTGGGGATAACGTGCTGCAAGCCGAAAGTTCGACCTTGATAGGTGCTGTCTATGTACGAGCGCTCCCAAAGCACTTCACGGTTTTCGTCCATTCTGAACAGCCAGCCGAATAACTTGGGACTGCTTAAGTTGATATAGTTAGGGTATTCGTACCCACAGCCGATAAGACCTTTTTCCCATACAGGCTCCATGTTCCTGATTTCCTTAAGGGTCTGGTTTTGGAATACAACGGTGTCCAACACATTGCCCGACATGTCCGTGAAAAAGATGGCAGGTGGGGTAAGGTCATGGTTTGGTATGGTCGTGTTGTCAACGTACCATTTGACAGCGAGATGATGAGAATCAACCTGTGATATTAAACATTCATATGGATCAAATGAGTAAGGTAGATCAAGCCCCCATTTAAGATTGCCACTTGTATCAAATGCTACAACTCCTGCTTTGAAATCCAAAAAACAGCCACCTGGACAGTACACGAAACTTGATATACAATCACCATTAGTGCTTGCGATCGATTTAACGGCAATAGTTGCTAAATTATCACTACCGTAATAGATTTCATTTAACTGATTACCGTTAATGTCTGAAATTACAAAATATAAAATTTGAGCAGCGATATTATTGATATTGCGGTCTTGTCCTCCACAAAGCACCCATTTGTCGCCCCAAAGAGCCAATCTTGGAAATTTATTGTTCTTAGTCGAGTCACCGTAGACTTTATTCCAAACAACTTCCCCAAGGCTATCAATACAGTATAAGGTATACCGGGAATTGGATTCATTTGTATGGCCTGCTACATAGATCAGGTCATTATGCACAACCAATGTGTTTGATCCCTGATGAAAAGGATATTGTTTGAACCATTCTATGTCACCGTATTGGTCTAATTTAGTTAGAGTACAACACTCTTTGTTTTTATTTAAACAAGATGAGAAAGATAAGAGTAAATATCCGTCATTTATTTCTTTGACAATAACTCCGTTCTCTGGATTTAACTGAAAATTAGAGAAAACTTTGGAGAAAGTAGTCTGCTGTGCATTAATCACATTCGTCCAGCACATCAACAGGAATATCGAGCATAAGTATCTCATCTTCGTTAAAAAATAATCGGCGGTGCAGAATGATTCCGCACCGCCGATGGGTGAAGGTTTAGTGTTGAACGATGAATTTTGCGCGGTGCGCTACTTTGCCCTTGTCACGGATGACCAAGAAATAAACGCCCTCTGGCAGGTTGGCCACACCAAGCACTCGATTAACTTCTTTTGCGCCAATCGGTTGGGAAAGATGCTGTCTGCCCAAGAGGTCAACAACCTGAATCTGAGCATCGGCACTTGCCGACAGCGCAGGCCAGGTGACGACCAATTGGTCGCTTGCCGGGACGGGATATATTTTTAACCCGCCCGCTGCGACACGCCCCGTCGGGTTGCCCCGTTCTTCCGGGAAGTCGTACTCGTCCCAGGGCAAACGCATCAAAACCGAGGTTTTTTTCCCGATATTGATCGGATAGAGCGCATTTGTTACGTTTTCTGTTGACACTGATTTTTTCAGTTTTGGCCTTCAAAAGGTTGAGGGTCATTTTTCGGACCGTAGAAAAGTTTTGTGCGGCATTTCGGATTCGTTTTCTGCTTTGGTCTTCACCGAAGACGACATCCAGTGCCCAGTGCAGTTGATTTTCCACATTCCAATGGGAACGGACAAGTCGATTAAAAGCCGGGGCATCCATGGCTAAACTACTGATATATACCTCGTGCCGCCAAGTTTTCAGCATGGTTGGAAGGATGAGATCACGTTTACTAAACTTCAAAAGTTTAGTAAACGTTACCCTAGACGATGCTGAAAACTTGGCGGCGCGAGGTATAATATCGAGTTTCATTTTCTACGACACCAGTTGAGAGGATCGTGCGTTGGGATTGAATTTCAACAACTGATTTTAATCCTTTCCAATCAGGTGCCCGACCCCAAGAAGGAAGCGCTTCGGCAGGTAGTACGCGGCAAAGCCGGGATTCTTTTCTGCCGTGATTTTTCACTTCCCAAAGTTCTTTGTCCGCATTGGCTTGTTCCTCTTGCTTGGAGAATGCCGTGAAGACTGCTAAACTAAGCGCTTCTTGATTGTCTTTTAACCCCATAATGTAGTCACCGCCTTTGTCGACGATCTTTTCAGTAATCGTTTTTTGGCACCCCATGGCATCCAGAGTGATAATGCACCCAGAAATTTCCAAAAAATCCAAAATGACCGGTATGGCTGTGATTTCGGTTTGATTTCGTATCGGTTTTGTATTGAGCCAGACATAGTTGCAATTCATGACACCAGTCATGAATCAAATGGACGGCCGATTTGCCACCCCGTGCATGTGGCGTTTGTTGTTCTTTTTTGGTGGCGCTGCCCCGCAGTTTCTTGCCATCAATGCTAATCACAGTGCCCTGAGGAAGTTCGATGTCCATTGTCGCCCAATTGATGAAGCATGCTTCGAACACTCGATAATCAATCATCGAAATTACCCGATTTACTGTGTCATGCGACGGAATACCGTTCTCGTAGGACAAATATTTGCGCAACCAATCGAGTTTCTCTTCCCCAAAATCAACTATCTCATCCCATTCCTCAAAACCACTCAGCACAGCACTGGTAGTCAAAAACAGAATTTCAATGAGTGGATACAACTTACTGCGGTCAATTCGAGGGTCTTCGACAGAGCCAAAGGCTTCCAGCAGATTGCCCAGCCGATTTTGCGTACTTCTCATCACAAATTGTTTTTGCCGGAAAGGTAGCCTCTGCGTTCATTTTTTCGTCGATTTTGATGCGTTTGCCCTGGCCGTACCCCGGCGGCGTTCCTCCAATTGATTCGATATACTCCCTAATCGTTGTGCAGGTGCTCATCTGAGCTGCGAACTGTTGCTCAAACATCCCCACACCGCCGGGAGGTGAATAGTTGCTTGTGTTAAGGATAAATCCCGAGTCAAAAAAGAAAGAGCCTGCTCCATAATATATGTTTGGTCCTGTAACATCATCCCATATTTGCTGTCCTGCAAAAAAATTTCCGATATCCTCCAACAATTCGCCAACTTCCCTCCAAAACACATTCCACCAGTTTCTTTGGCGCGGTTGCCAACAGCATCTGTTCTGCGCTCCGCCGACAACCAAGCCGTCCAGCGAAATATCCTGAACTGCCGTGGCGCCGCCTTTCGCTTTTACTATCTTTCCATGGAGCAATCGGGCGACTTTTCTCAACGTGTCTTGGTCATCTATCATCATCATGCCATTGAAAAGACTCGTTGAATCCAATGGTGCTTTGTTCGATGTATATGGTGACAGCGAATCTGCTTGCCAAGCCAGCAAAACGCTTTGTATGACTCCCAGACCGTCTTTGTAAAAAGCGAGATTCCCGCCGTGCCAGTTGTCCTGATAAAGCGACGCGGTATCGAGCGCAGTGAGGATGACAGGCACGGATGCTTTGCTGTAGGTATATGCGCTGGCCCAATTCGGAATCAAATCTAGGGGCAATTTTTCGTCAGTACGTTCGGCCACGCCATGTTTGCCATACTTGGCAATCACCTCTTCCAATGTTATGGCTCGGCTGAACGAAGGGGAAGGAGGTTGTTCAATGCAGTCTTTCTTGCAGCCAAAAAGGATGGAGACGAGCAAAAGCAAGGCAGCAAGAGGTCGAAACCCGACCAATGAGAGGTTATTCATAAAATGAAGATGTTTTGACAGCCTTAGGTTTTTCCTGCCTTGCGCGCTGGTGGGGATGCCTTTGCCGTCGGGTGAAAAAATGTTTTGCCGCGACAAACGTAAAGGCTTTTTGCAATTTAGGTAAATTTGCCTAAATTGTTTATTTGCAACCTCTTGAACCTCGTAGTGTGAAATACACCACTTATCCGGCTGGGCTTAGAGCTTTCGGCAAGAGAATGAGAGCGTTGAGAGAATCTCAAGGCCTCTCGCAAGAGGCGTTGGCATGGAAGGCCGACTCCGAACTCAGCCAGATAAGTCGAATGGAGCGAGGCATCATCAATGCCGGGCTTAGTCAAGTTTTCAAGATTGCCCAAGCGTTGGATGTCCATCCAAAGGAGTTGTTCGATTTTGAATTGCCGAAGGAAGAATGACTCAATAGGCTTGGAAAGCCACTCACCCGCCAAACCGTTTCTGCAGCTCCTCCAATTCAAAAGTGATGAAACAGCTCCGCCCCGACGGGCTGCTGAACGGCACGACGCAAGCAAAGAGGCGGTCAATCAGGTCTTGCATTTCCGCCACGGTAAGTGGCTGGCCACGCCTCAAGGCGGCATTGCGAGCCATTGAGCGAGCCAGATTGTCTTGTGTGCCGAGCTCAAGTTCCAAATTGTCCTTGTATTGCGCCAGCACTTTTTCCAGCAAGGATTCTTCCGAGATGCCGCTCAGGTCGGCAGGAGTGCCGTGAATGATGAACGCATTGCCCCCAAATGCCGCGATTTCAAAACCCAGTCGGTTCACTTCGTCGAGGATGTCGCGCAGCAGGGCAGCATCGGCGGCGGGTAGTTCCAGCGTTTTTGGGAACAGCATTTTCTGCGTGGCGATGGGCTGGTTGCCCAAGGCATCCAAGTATCGTTCGTAGAGAATGCGTTCGCTGGCTGCTTGTTGGTCAATGAGCAAAAAACCCGATTTGAGGTGGCTCACGATGTATTGCCCGTGAATCTGATACGGCTCTTTTTGGCCTTTTGAGAAAGAGCCGGCATCGTCGTCCATGGTAAAGTTCTCGGCACTACTTCGGATTTCAAAATTGAGTGCGGACGCCATCTCAACATCGCTATTTTCCGTAGCGGGGACATTTTTTTCTACTGTCTCCAATCCTTCGTAGAGGCGCTGCCAGTGGCGCAGGTTGTCGTCGTGTCGGGGGTCGTTGTCGCGGCGGGGGCGGTATTCGCCCACCGAAGCAGGGCGCTCCGCTTCGGGTCGCAAGGAGGGGATGCGTGTGGGCGTGGCTTGAAAAGCAGGCTCCTGTTCAAAGTCGAGCGTCGGGGTGACGTTGTGGCTGCCCAGCGCGTGGCGGACGCTGACTTTCAGGTAGTTATAGACTAATTTTTCGTCGTCGAATTTGATTTCCTGTTTGGTGGGATGCACGTTGATGTCAATGCGCGTGGGGTCAATGTCGAGAAAAAGGACGTAGAGTGGGAAGGTATCGGAGGGCAGCAAATCCTCGTAGGCGCTCACCACGGCATGGTGGAGGTAGTTGCTTTTGATGAATCTTTTATTGACGAAAAAGAGCTGCTCGCCCCGCGCCTTTTTGAAATAGTCTGGTTTGCCTACGAAGCCGCTTATTTTCAAGATGTCGGTTTCCTGCTGCACGGGCACGAGTTTTTTGTTGACGATTTCGCCAAAAATCTTGACCACGCGCTGGCGCAAGTTGCCGGGTGGGAGGTGAAAAATCTCTTGGTCGTTGTGGTGCAGGGAAAAGAAGAGGTCGGGGTTGGCCATTGCCACCCGTTGAAATTCGTCGAGGATGTGGCGCATTTCCACGGGGTCGCTTTTCAGGAAATTGCGGCGAGCCGGGACGTTGAAAAACAAGTTTTTAACCGAGATACTTGTTCCGGGAGGGCATTGGCAGGCCTCCTGTGTTTTCACGGAGGAGCTCTCCACCATGAGGCGTACGCCCAATTCGTCGGTGGCGCGGCGGGTGCGCATTTCCACTTGCGCAACGGCAGCGATGGAGGCCAATGCTTCTCCTCTGAAACCCATCGTATTGATGGCAAACAGGTCTTTGGCTTCTCTGATTTTGGAAGTGGCGTGGCGCTCAAAACTCATGCGGGCATCGGTTTCCGACATTCCGCAGCCATTATCTATGACTTGTATGAGGGTTTTTCCCGCGTCGCGTACGATGAGTTTTATTTGAGTGGCACCTGCGTCAATGGCATTTTCCATCAACTCTTTCACCACTGAGGATGGGCGTTGCACCACTTCTCCGGCGGCAATTTGGTTGGCCACATTATCCGGCAACAGTTGAATAACGTCGGTCATGGTCGGGAGCGCGTCCGTAGTTTTTGTTTGTTTGCAGCTCAAAGAAGACGCGCGTTTCTGGCAAAGATACCGCGATTTTCGTTTATGTTCGGATAGTTTCTTGCTTTCGGCGGCTGGTGTTTCGAGGGCTTGTTTTTTAAAAACATTCTGAACACGCGAAAAAAAAGGGCTGTCAAGTGGATTGTTGGGCAGGCTTTATATTTTTGCCGGACTTTTTTGCATCACCACAATACGGATAATTGACATGGACAACATCCAAAACTCTCGCGGCAAGGGCTACTGCATACTCTACCTCTTTATGGGGCTGTTTTTCTTCGTGGCGCTGCTTTTGTTGCTCTACAATCGCAATTTCATTCTCGATTTCCCCAAATAATTATTTGATTTCCATTGGTTTAAAGGCGAAAGCCGCAAGAGTGTCCCAAACTCTTGCGGCTTTCTGTGTTTAAAAAACAGGTAGTCGCGCGGGCATTTCCCTGCTATTTTTTCTTGTCTTGCTCGGCAAAGACTTTTTTCAACAAGGGGCTGTTGCGCTGTCCGACATCGGTGCGAATGCCTTTTTCCTTTTTTTCGACAAGGCTGAACATCCCTACCAGCGCTTTCTTGGTGACGTGGTCATCTAGCTCTGGGTTGGTCTTGGTGACAAGCGGAAGTTTGTTGTAGGCCGTGACGGCGTTGCGCCAGTATTCGCGTGCGTTCACTTTGTCCAGCGAGCTTTGAATGACGGGCAAAAACTCCGTGTAGAGCTGGGTGCTGGTCGTTTTTTCCAAATATCGGGTGGCTGCGTCCTGATTGCCCATGAGGATGTTGAGCGCGTCCTGAAAAGTCATTTTCTTGATGGCGGACATGAAAATGGGTTTTGCTTTGGTGGCGGCATCCTCGGCGGCGCGGTTCATGCGCTCTGTCAGGTCAGCTTCGATGTTGGTGAAGCCCGGCACGGTCTTGAGCTTGTCCACCACCACTTGGGCTTCTTCCGGGACGAGGATTTTGTACGGGCTTTTAAAGTAGCCGTCTTTGGCGGAAAGGAAGTCCACGGCTTCGCTTATGCCAGCGTTGAGCGCTTCTTTCAGGCCGTTTCCGGCCTCTTCTTGGGAAAGCCCGCCCCCTTTGAGGGCTTTTTCAGTTTTTTTGATTAACCCATCCAATTGGGCATTGCCAAGTTGGAGGGTCAGGAGGGCGATGACGAGCAAGAGTGATTTTTTAAGCATGGATAAAAGTGCGTTGTGGTATGGTTCGGGCTATAAACGATGAAACAGACGCAAGGCAACCGCACGTCGGTTGGGATTAGCCAAAGATTAACAGCGAGTGTTTGCCAAAAAAGTCGGTGCCCAAATTTTGGTCACATCACCTGAAGGCCGTTACATTCGCGCAAACGAAGACCTCACATGGTGTTCTGGATAAGCATACTCTCTTGGGTGGGCGTGGTGTACGTCGGTCTGTGCGTGGTGTTTTACTTCGCGCAAGATTTGTTTTTTTTTCGCCCCGAACGGCTGCCCAAGTGGTTTTCTTACCAATACCCTTTTCCATTCACTGAGGTCAATTTCGACATGGAGGATGGCGGTGTGGTGAACGCGCTTCATTTTCGCGTGCCCAATAGCAAGGGGGTGGTTTTTTATATCAAGGGCAACTCGCGCAGCATCAAGGGTTGGGGCAAGTTCGCAAAGGACTTTGTGGGCAAAGGCTACGATTTTTTCATTCTCGACTATCGGGGGTTTGGCAAAAGCAAGGGCCGACGCACGGAACAAATACTGTATGCCGACTTGCAGCAGGTGTACAAATGGCTGGCTCGAGAGTATGGCGAGGAGCGCATCGTGTTGTATGGGCGTTCGCTCGGAAGCGGGTTGGCCGCTCGCATCGCCTCTTGGAATCAACCGCACATTCTCATTCTTGATTGCCCTTATTATTCGTTTCTCTACCACATATCACGCTACGGGTTTATTCTGCCGATTCGTTGGCTGCTGCGCTATCATATCCGAACCGACCGTTTCATCAGGAAGGTTCAATGTCCCATCCATATACTGCATGGGGTGAAAGACCGGCTCATCCCATTCCGCCAGAGCGAGATGCTCAAAGCCCTTGTGCCGGAACAAATCACCCTGCACCCCATCAACGGGGCTGGTCACAATAATCTGCCAGACTTCCCGCTCTACCATGATTTGCTCTACGATATACTCCACGCCGAAATAAAAGAGGCGACGCGAATGCGGGCCTGACGCTTCGTATCTTCGCGCCATGTCCTTCCCCATTCTTTACTCCGACGAGCATTTTGTGGCCATCAACAAACCGCCGGGTTTGCTCATGCACCGCACACGCATCAGCGAGGACACGGTGTTTGTGGTGCAGCTGCTGCGCGACCAACTCGGACTGCGCATATTTCCCGTGCATCGTCTGGATAGGGCTACCTCCGGGGTGTTGATTTTTGGGAAAACGTCAGAAGCGGCGGGGCGTTTGGGAGAGCAAATGATGGATAAATCGGTCACCAAAAAATATCTGGCGATAGTGCGCGGCTGGCCACCCGAAAACGGGACAATTGACTACGCCCTCGACGACCCCGATAGTGGCAAGGGCAGGCTTCCAGCAGTGACCCACTTCATGCGGCTTGGCACATCGGAGATAGATGCCCCCATAGGACTGCGCTACAAAACAGCTCGTTTTTCGCTGATGGAGGCACAATTGGAAACAGGACGCCGACACCAAATCAGGAAACATTTTGCTCACCTCAACTACCCGGTCATCGGCGACACGCGCCACGGCGATGTGAAGCAGAACACCTATTTTCGGGAAGTATTTGGCATGAAACGTATGTTGCTCCATGCGGTATCGTTGGAGTTTCGACATCCGTATCTCGAATCGCAGACGGTCGTTCGAGCGCCGGTGGATGCGGAATTTGAGCGAGCGTTGGGCATCACGGCGCTAAGTGGTTTTTTGCCAGAAGACATCCACGTCAATCCTACCCTTCTGTAAGTTTCGGCATTTTTGGCGCAAACTCCCCTACGAGTACCAAAAATGTCTGAGTTTCAGCGATTTTTGGACGGCGTATCAATGTTTGCCCAGCGAGACACACTTCATGGTCGGCAAAGAGACCGGGCTGACCAACCATGTCGAAAGGCTGAACAACACCTTGTGCCAGCGCATCAGCCGGCTCGTCCGAGAAAAACCCTCTCCTTCTCCAAAAAGGAGTATATGCTAAATCTGCACTTCAAACGCTTCGCATACCACTACAATTTAAATGTTGCCGGGTAAAAATTTCCACTACCAAAAAATGAAAACACGATGAAGGCCAAGCCGAAAACTGAAATTCACCCCGCCATAAAAATTCAAAGGAGCGGCTGCATTGAAATATCGCCCTCCAAAGGCATTGATGTCATTTCCCAGACTATACTTTTCATTCAGGATATTGTCTGCACCTGCGAACATCTCTATCCCCACTCTTTTTACCCGAAGTCCCGACCAACACACTTTTGCTTGCAACAAATTGTACTTGCTGGCATACACAGTGTTGCCGTCGTTCAATGGCAAACGCGCGGTGGAGTTTGATTCCACAAACAAACTGACATCCTGCGGAAACCGCATTGTAATTCCCAATACCATCACAGTCTGCGGGACGCCTGTAAGGCTGTTGCCTGAATAATCCGTAGTTGCGTCCTGATAGTTGCTGAATAAAAAGCGGCTGTAGGTATAACTTCCGGTCATCTGCATCGCCCGTATCACACCTGTCCTTTTGGGCGCGAGCAGCCATGCTGTGATGATTGACTCGACACCAGTTTGCTTTGTGCCTCCGGCGTTTGCAAAATACTCCGCCCCACTTTGGTCTAACCTACGCACGATGGCATTCGTCAAGTCATAACGAAACACAGATGCATCCATTTGTAGTCTGTCTTTCCATGTCGTTAGCCGAAGGCCGACTTCTCTGTTCCAGCCCGATTCGGGTTGAAGCGATGTATTAATCACATTGTTGGACGGCCTGATTTCGGCAAGTGTGGGCGGGGAGTAACCACGACTCAGCGTGGCACGAATCGCAAAGTCGGACGTAAGCAAGTAACTCACAGCGAAGCGGGGCATCCATTGGTCAGCAAATCTTCGGTCGCCTTCGGATGAGCCTGTGTATGAATATTTGTACTTGTTCAGGCTGACCGCCAACTCGGTGGTCAGACGCTCCTTGACGGTGGTAGTCAGTCTTGTAAAATAAAATATCTGAGCAATATCGAATTCGTCTTGGGCCAGTTGCGCGCCTGCGGTGCCTCCATTGTTTTGATAATTCGAGATATCCTGCCATCCCTTCTGGCCTTCCAGCCCGAGATTCCATTTCCAGTTTAAGTTTGAATTTTCCTTGCCGGCGAGTTCCATGTACGTTCTGATGCCCAAGTTCTTTTCATTTCTTATTTCGTAGTTCGTGATAAACGGGTTTTCAAAATCGGTATTAGTACCAAAAACAGAGGCGACATAGCGAAGATTGCCCGGAAGATGGAGTTCATTCGTGATGCCCGCGAAAAATGTTTTGTTGTAAATACCAGCCTGCTGCTCTACTGCCCCGGGGTTTGGTCCTGCGGCTAGTCGTGCTTGTCGCGGGTTCGCATCGTATTGTGCTTGTGTCAGGCCTCCGGGTGTTCTGTACTGCAAGTCGGAATAAAAAGCCAATAACTTCACGCTGTTGTTGTTTCTATATGACCAGCGTTCGGCGGCTTGCAGATAATGCCGTTTCATAGCGGTATTTTCGCGGTAGCCGTCCGAGCGTTGATAAGCCTGATTGAAAGAAAACTGAGACTTCCCCGATGAAATTTTCAACGCTGCGTTTTCGTGAAACAACCCGTAGGAGCCTCCATTCAAGCCAAGCGATACCTCACTGCTGTCTCTTTTTTGGCCTTTCAAATCAAGCAACACAACGCCTCCCGAATTTGCCCCGAACAAACTGCCATCAGGGCCTTTGAGTATTTCGATGCGTTCAATCGCGTTGGCATCGAGCAAATTGATGTAGGTGTTGCCACCCGCGTCGGTCAAAGGAAACTCGTCCATATACACCTTCACGTTGCGCACGCCAAAGGGTGAGCGCAGCAGGCTTCCTCGAATGGACAGGCGATAACTGCCCGGAGAGCGCTCCTCCATCCGCACGCCGGGTATGAGGTTCAACACAGGTACCAACGAATGAGCAGCGCGTTGACCCAATTGCTCGTTATTGACAATTCCAATGGATGCGGGTGTTTGCAACAGGGGCTGCCGCGACAAATAACCCTGCACCACAACTTCCTGAATCTGGTGCAATGAGTCAATGGATGGAGCCGACTGCCCAAAAACTGGATTGGGGGCTGCAAGAAAAATGCAAACGGCGGCGCATGGGAGCAGTAGGAGCGTAGATTTTTTCTTCATTCCTTTACAAAGAGCGATTGAGGGGCAAAGAAAGTTGTCCTTTGGGTTATCCCTCGCAAACACGATGACTTACCTTTTACTAATTTCCCACCTTGCTTGATGAAAACACCGAGCAAGGCGAGCCAATCGGTAGCGGAACCAAATTGTCAGGCGCCCCTCTACTCGAGGAGTGTTAGGTGCCGTGAAAAATCAAAAAATCACCGACATTCGTAAAAACTTAGTCAGCCTACAAGCGCAGAAAACTCAGTTGACAGGCTTATATGTTTTTGACAGGATTTACAAGATTTACAGGTTCAATGAGGCGGCTTCGCTGCGAAAAACCCTGTAAACCTTGTAAATCCTGTCAAAATTCAATGTCTGCTCTCCTGCCTATGTTTTTACAAAAATTCTTGAAAATGAGGGCCAAATGAGCAACATCTCTGAAACCGTATTCAACTCACAAAAACATACTATGCTGTTTCGATTCACTGCTTACGCCCTCGTGGCGACTTTTTTTGTCGCGTCGGGTTTCGTTCCGACCCATAAAAAACAAACGGGTAAACCACCGCTCACAATTGTGACCGACAATACTTGGGATGTCAGCGGCCAGAAAACGAAGTTTGGCGAATACCCGCTGTCGGCAGAACGGATAGCCTCACCAACGTCGCCGCTGCTCGGCGGGACCTACAAGGCGGTGGCCGCAGAACATAACGGGCGAGGGAAGCTCGTGCCCGGCACCGTGCCCATCTGGCGCAACCGCAAAGCTGACGGGGAAGGGGAGGCCTACCAGTTTCGCAAGACTGTGACGCTCGGTGCCGAACCTATCCAAAAAATCACGCTGGAAATCAACTGCGACGATGTGGCCCGCGTCTATATCAATAAGCGGCTGGTTAGTGTCGAAAAGCGCGATGGAAAACTGAAAGACGGGTACGACAAATGGTTCCTTTTCCGCAGCGTGAGCGGCTTCATGTTCGACAGAATCTACACTTACGACGTGACGGACTACTTTTTCACCAACGTCACCAACACAATACTGGTCGAAGCCGTCAGCCTTGCGTTCGATGGCAGCCACGCCTACCTGAGTGCCAAGATTGTGATTGAATTCGCACCGACCCCAGAGCCGACCCCTCCAGCAAAAGCAGCCGCGCCAGCGAAACCCAAACCCGAAGCCAAGCCGAACACAAAGGTCGAGACACAAAAGCCCGTCTCCGCCAAGCCTACAGCGGATAAAGAAAATACCGTGTTCGAGGCTGGCCGCGACCCCGAGATTGAAAAACTGCGCGTCGGCAGCACTCTCGAGCTCGGCCACGTCTATTTCAAAGCTGACAGCTACCAGCTCGACACCGCCTCCTACCGCACACTTGCCGCTCTGGCGAGCTTCATGAAGCGCCACCCCGGCCTGAAAATAGAAGTTGGCGGCCACACCAACCTGCGACCCAGCGACCGTTTCGCCACCGAACTATCCACCAACCGCGCCCGCTCCGTCATGCGCTACCTGACCGATAATGGCGTCGAAGCCGACCGAGTCACATATAAAGGCTACGGGAAAACCCAGCCACGCATCAATGTCGTTTCCGAAGAAGCCGACCGCGCGAATCAGCGGGTGGAGGTGAAGGTGCTGGCGAAATGATGGACAAGCAGCGGCATGGCCGAATGCGTTCCCGAAACTTTCAGAACTAACCCCAATGAACGGCTCGCTCCAAGTTTCCCCTAAAAAGAAAAGCCTTTTCGCCATAAGTATAACAGCCCGCCGCTGCCCTGCCCACAACTTTGCCCCATCAAAATCAAATTTTGTAAAAAAATGAAAAAGACAATTCTCATCACGGGCAGCAGCAGCGGAATCGGCAAAGCCGCCGCTAAGTATTTTTCGGAAAAAGGCTGGAACGTGGCAGCCACGATGCGCAAGCCGGAAGATGAAAAAGAGCTCCGGGAAAGCGCCAATCTCAAGCTCATCCGCCTCGACGTACAGGACGAGGCATCCATCGCCGAAGCGGTGCGGAAAACCATCGCCGCCTTCGGCAAAATTGACGTTTTGGTCAACAATGCGGGCTACGGACTAGCTGGCGTGGCGGAATTTATCGGCGAGGCGGACATCCGCAGACAGTTCGATGTCAATGTTTTTGGCGTGATGGCAGTGACGAACGCCGTTTTGCCGCACTTCCGGGCGAACCGGTCGGGGCGCATCATCAATGTTTCGAGCATGGGCGGCAGGGTCACATTCCCGCTTTTTTCGTACTACCACGCCACCAAATTCGCCGTCGAAGGGTACAGCGAATCCCTCAACTACGAACTCAACCCACTCGGCATTGACGTGAAAATCATCGAGCCCGGCGGCGTGAAAACCGACTTCGGCGGCAGGAGCATGGACATGGTGAAAACCGACAGCCCCGATTACCAACGCTTGCAGGACAAACTCGTGGCGGCACTCTCCGACGGAAGCAATATCCCGACCGAGGCAAAAGCCGTGGCTAAGGTCATTTTTCGGGCGGCGACCGCGAAGGGCAGCCGGATGCGCTATCTCGTCGGGTCCGATGCCCGCATGATGTGGACGGTCAAAAGGCTCTTCGGGACCACGTTCCAGCAAAAAGCGGTCAAATCATTTTACAAAATCTGAAAAACGAGCATGGACAGCATCCTGAAATATTTCAACGGCGAAAAGGCGCAGTGCACCATCGGGTTGCTGGTCGCCATCGTTTTCATCCTCGTTGCCGGCTATTTTCTATGGCTCCAAAATCCGGTTCTGAAAGGCGTGGCCTACGTCACTCTGCTGGTTTCGGTATTGCTGGGGAGCATTTGCGCCGGGGTGGTTTGGCGCACGCCGAAGGACATTGCACGGGTCAGTTCGTTCTACCAATCCGCCCCCGAAAAAATGCGGACGGAAGAACTCCCCCGCATGAAAAAGGTGATGTCGTCTTTTTCCATCATCAAAAAAGTGGAAATCGTGCTCGTCGCGGCGGGCGTGCTGATGTTTTTCTTTTTTGGAAAAAACGACCTCCTGCGGGGCATTGGGATTGGGCTGGTGGCAATGGGCTCGCTGGGTTTTCTTTTCGACCATTTGGCGGAGGCGAGGGGAAAAATCTATTTTGATTTTTTGAAAAAACTATGAAGTTTACGGTCAATGCTTAAAATTACCTGTTATCCAGATAAGTGAGATTAAACAGTGGAAATACACAAATTAAAATGCTGCACTTCAAATCCATCGGGCAATTGCTCGAAGCGTTCAGGGCTCCGAAAACGAGGCATCCGCTATTTCACTTGATGAGTTTCGATGCTTGCGAGCTGGAGCAATACCAACAGCTGCCCGTCTTCACGGCCGACCTGTATTTTGTTTTTTTCAAAAAAATCGTGGAAGGGCAAATCCTCTACGGACACAGCCGCTACGACCACACACAGGGCACTTTGTCTTTTTTCAAACCCCGGCAGGCCATCGAATTTCAGAAAACAAAGTGCGACGAGCGGGGCTTCATCATCGCCTTTCACGAGGATTTTTTGCTCAACACGCCCCTGTTCGACCCCATCAAACGGCTCGGCTTTTTTGACTACGACGTACGGGAATCGCTGCACGTTTCGGATGCGGAAAAAGCGGTCGTCTGGCAACATTTCGACCTGATGGAAGCCGAGTACCTGGCCCACGAAGACGAGTTCAGCCGCGAACTCATCGTGGCGCAACTGCAATCGTTGTTCGTCCATGCCAAACGTTTTTACAAACGGCAGTTTTTGCACCGTCAGCCGCTCAATTCCTCGCTTTTTGCCCGTTTTCAAAAGGCTTTGGCAGCCAATTACGCCAATGAGCAAGTCGAATACCGCCTGCCCACCGTGGCGGCGCTCGCCGAAAAACTCGCCCTTTCGCCAAAATATCTAAGCGACTTGCTCAAAGCCGAAACAGGCAAAACCGCCCAAGAACACATCCACCTTTTCGTGGTGAACGAGGCAAAAAACTTGCTGAAAAAACCGGAACTGAACGTGTCGGAAGTGGCGTACCGATTGGGGTTTGAGTACAATTCGCACTTCACCAAGTTTTTCAAATCAAAGACAGGCATGAGTCCGACGGCTTTTTTGGCGGGGGAGAATTAGCGACCTTAACGCAACCGCGCCGGATGGCCCCGCCGCATTGCGCCAAAACGGGACATGGACAGGGATTGGGTAGCGAACATGGAACTCAGTTCCGCACCTGTTGCGCAGGCTGCCCGGTGTAGCGGTCACCTACCACTGTGATTTTTGAGACGGCTTCGTTCATCGCCTTCAATTCTTCCGGCGTGAACTCGATGTCTGCCGACCAAAGATTTTCCTGCAAATGCGCCAGTTTCGTGGTGCCGGGAATTGGAACAATCCAGGGCTTTTGCGCGAGCAAAAATGCCAGTGCCACCTGGGCGGCGGTGTAGCCTCTGTGGTTTCCAAATTCGGTGAGCACATCAATCATCACCCAGTTGGCTTTGATGGCATCGGGTTGGTAGCGGGGCAAACTTGGCCGGTTATCGTTGGCGGCGATGAATTTTGTCCGCTCATTGATAAGCCCCGAAAGATAGCCCCTGCAAAGCGGGCTGTACGGCACAAAGCCGATACCCAGTTCTTCACAGACTTTGAACACATCTTCTTCAGGTTTGCGCCACATCAGGGAATATTCGCTTTGAATGGCGGTTAGCGGCTGCACAGCGTGGGCTTTCCGAATGTCTGCCACGCTGGCTTCGCTGAGGCCAAAGCGCCTGACTTTACCTGCCTGGATTAAATCCTTCACTGTTCCGGCCACGTCTTCCATAGGCACGTTCGGGTCAACGCGGTGCTGGTAAAGCAGGTCAATGTGGTCGGTTTTCAGGCGTTTCAGCGATTGTTCCACCACGTTTCGGATATGCTCAGGTTTGCTGTTCAGGCCCGCCATCTGCCCGTTTTGGATGTTGAACCCGAATTTGCTGCAAATAAGAATCTTCTTGCGGACAGGCGCCAGCGCCTCGCCCACCAATTCTTCATTGACGTACGGCCCGTATACTTCGGCAGTGTCGAACAAGGTAACGCCCATGTCAACGGCTTTCCGAATCAGGTTGAGCATACTTTTCCTGTCCGGCACAAAACTGCGGTGGTAACTCATGCCCATGCAGCCAAGCCCGAGCGCGGAGACTTCGAGGCTGTGTTTCCCAGAGCCGAGTGTGCGGTGTTTGACATTTGTCTTGCCGCCTTCGATTGTTCCGCTTGCCGTTGCGTTTGATTGGGAGGGGTTAACGCTAAAAGCGGGAGTTGCTAAAAGCGATGCGCCGAGGGTAGCGCCGACCTTCAAAAAACTTCTTCTGTCTTGACGTTTCATGTTTTAAAATTTTGTAAAAACTTAGCCAGCCTTAAAAACGATAGTTTTCCTATCAAAAGCGTTTGTCAGGTTCTGGAACACGTTCATTGAATGTTTGCGTAGAGTTGAGGTAAATGATTGTATGCGTGCATAGTGCTGCGCCCCTTTAAAGGTTTGGAAATTGGTGGCGACCTTTTGTTTGGTCTTCAGGCAACGGATGTCGCGCTCGGCTTGGTTGTTGGTGAACGGCACGTTTTGCTCAAAGGCAAAGGCAAGCCACTCGTCCCGGTGCTTGACCAGGCGATTGAGCAGGTTGCGTCCCTTCGAGTTTTTGGGCTTTCCTCTTTTGCCCTGTTTGGGGGGCGGCTCTTCCCTGTCGGCCGATTGGCAGATTTGCTCGAAGTGGTGCCGCCAGGTTTGAGGGTCGGCCACCGACCCGGTGCCCTTTTGGCTGGCTTGGTAGAGTTGCAGGACAAACTGGTGCATTTGGGAGGCCCATTTTGAGCCGTTTTCCGCCAGATTGGTCAGTTCCCGGAGCAGGTGCGCGCCACAGAGGGCGTGCTTGCACTGTTGAAAGTCAAAATAACTGGCCCAGCAGTCGTGCACGGCCCGCTTGGTGAAGTCCTTGAGCAGCGAGGCTTCGGATTCGAGCGCCTCCTTGCCCCGTTTTTTGTGGACGAACAGGTGGGTGAACAGCGCGGTCGAGGCGACGTGGAACCAGTGGAGTTTTTTCTCCACCCGCATGCCCGTTTCATCAAAATGAACCACATCGGAGGCCAAAACCGCCGTTTTGATTTGTTCCTCAATCGGCTCAAGGGCTTGGTACATGCCAGCGTTGGCCGTCAGGGCGGTGCTTTCGTTGAACGAACAGCCCCACAGGTCGCCCATGAGTTGCTCGATTTTCTCCAGCGGCAGTTTGTAGTCGTTGTTCAACAGGACGCTCAGCGCCTTGATCCGGGAACCGTACTGCACAGGCTGGCCTACCTCGGGCGGAAAACAGCCCCAATGCTGCCTGCCACAACAGACCGCCACGCCCAACTGGTGCTCCGTGACCTCCATGCGGGGTGCGGGAATATCGAACACCTGGCGCTTTTGGGCCACTTCAACCACGTCGGCAGTGGAAAAATCCTTCGAACAGCAGGAGCAGGATGTGGCATGGTGCACCACAACGTGGTCCACCGTGTCCACCATCTTGAGCGTCTTGCCTTTGTGGCCCAACTGGCCGCCGCTCTTTTTGGGCGGCTCTTTGGGAAGGCCCGGTTTCTTGGACAAACCATCTGACGACGGCGGCTTGTGACTGTTCTTGCTGTTCATCTTTAGGCGCGAACGCAATTCGGCAACTTCCGCCCGAAGGGCAGCATTCTCGGATTCCAGTGCCTCAACCTTGGCAAGCAAGACCATGACCAAATCCTTCAATACCGATATGTCATTCGATAACTCCATGAACCAGATGTATTCGCTAAAACAATTTTACATTGACTTGGGTTGGATGCCTAAGTTTTTACTTTAAAACTAAACAAAGCCAGCAGCAGGCATGTTTCGATGATTGAATTTCGCATCATGCTTTAGTTTTAATGAGAAGGCTTATTACATCGTGTTTTAGATTCTCCAACACAGAGGTACAGAGGCACGGAGACTCAACATTTTGATTTTCAGTAAATAAACACCTCTATGACTTCGTGCCTCTGTGTTTAAAAACTTAATTCGCAGAGCACTTATTTATCCAAACCTTTTTCCTTCAGAAAATTCGACATCAGGTCGGCGATTTGCAGGTTATTCAAGTCGGAAAACGGGAAATGGGTATTGCCCCGGATGCCGAGTTCCGGCAGATGCACGACGGTTACGTCGCCTCCATGTTTATTGACGGCATCCCGCCACAACCTCGCCATGGCAAGGCGCACCCGCCATCCATCCGCGCCGGGGTTGGGAGAGGGTTTTTCGGGAATATTGTCGCCGTAGTAGATGATGATGGGGATTTTGGTGAGTTTCATAAAATCCGACATCGGCACTGCCACTGCTTCGAGCGTACCGCCGGAACTGGGCATCGGCGCAGGCACTTCCCCTTCCGGGAACAGAAAGCCGCTTCCCGGCTCATAAGACACAATCGCCTTTACGTTTTGATTTTTAACGGCGGTGATCCATCCCATTCCACCTGAGTGAGAATGGGTGACAAGAATGGCGGGGCCAATTTTATCAAACAGCGCCGAAGCGGCATCCGTCGTCACATTTATGTCGATAGGTCCAATATTGGGCGTCATGGACCGGAAATATTGGTTCAGCGTGTTGGTGTCGCGGGCGAATTGTACGCCGTCAAAATAATTGGGCCATATACCCACCCGAAAGATGCCAAACCATTGTTGTTCGTCGGGCGTAGGCGCGATGGTGGCTGGTACCGTGCTGCGGCCTGCATCGCCCCGTCTGGGTTGGTCGAGGAGATACACGCCGAAGCGGCGGCGCAGGAAAATATTTTGAAAACCCTCCCTTCCATCGGGCGTAGTTTCCCAGGTTTTGGAAAACTGACCGATGCCATGCCACATGACCAGGGGCAGTTTTCGGGCTTTCGCGGGAATTTGATAAAAAATATATGCATGGTCGCCGCGGAAGGTTTGTCCATCGGGCGTTGGCTTGTAGGGGTCGAATGTTCCGGGGTTGGCGATTACCGTGCCGCCTACGGCGAAGCTGCCTTGTTCCTGAATCGTGAGCGGGCTGTTGCCCGTGTTGTCTTTCATGGATGCGCATGCAGCAAAAAGAATTGAGGCTGTAATTGATAAAAGGACGAAGCCTATTTTTCGGTTTGTCATTTTTTTGTTTTTGAAAATTCTTTGCTAATGTTGGATGCTATGGGTGTCTCGCACACTGCTGAATGTCAAATCCAGCAACTTCCAATCACCCCCTTGTTTTTTGTAAATTTCGGTAACCGTAAATTGATTCGACACCTCTTCGCCGCGTACCACCGCCAGCAGCGTGATGCGGTTCCAGAGTATGGCGGTGTCGTCAATCATCTCCACTGCCACATCGTGGACATCGGCTTTTTTGTACCAAATACTTCCGGTTTTGATGATTTCGAGCTCCCTGTCCTTGTTCCATGTTCCGCTCATGTGGACAAATTTCGATTGCTTGTGGAAGAGCGGTTCAAGTTTATCCACATCGTTGTCCGCCATCCAGTGCCATTTATTCTTTGAAAGTTCTATGATTTCCTGCTCAACATTCTTAAGATTGGCCTGATAAAAGCTGACCAACTTATTCACCGCCTGCGAAACATACTCCGGCTTCCAATAGGTCTCGATGTGCGTTGCGCCATTTATTAGGAACAATTCCTTGCTTTTTGCATTGGTCGCTTTTCTAAATGCGTCATCGGTCATATAGTAAGTGTCGGCTTTGCTTCCGGCAATCATTAAAAGGGACTGGTCAATCAAATCCATATTAGTGCTTGCATCCCAAGCCATTAAATCCAGCAAACTGCTCATGGTGTACCTGAAGGTGGAATTTGGATGGGCGTGGGTTCTATTGTAGTAATAGTGGCCCTCACGATACAAATCAAACGGCATTTTGTCTGCCATCTCATCGGTCCATTGGGCATCGGCGGCATAAAGTGTTTCGCCTCCGGCCGCTTCCAATGCCCGCGCCTCCGACGCTTGCTTTAGACGCTCCTCAATAGTGGCTATTTGTGAGTTCATAAAACCATTCCGCCGCACCACCCCTGAATTGAACATACTTACCGTCGCAATTGCTTTAAACCGTTTGTCTGCCTGCGCTGCCTTTAAAGAATAACCGCCGCCGCCACAAATCCCGAGCAGCCCCAGCTTTGCAGTGTCAACACCTTGATATAGAGCTATAAAATCACCCATGGCATAAATATCTTCAATGCGGTTTGCCGGCTTGTCTACATTTCGTGGCGTGCCTCCGCTGCCGCCCTGGTATGCCGCATCTGCCGTGATGGTGATAAAACCCTGCTCCGCCAAACGCTGCGCATACAAACCCGCAACCTGTTCTTTTACGCCGCCGTTGGGGTGTGCAATGACAATTGCAGGATATTTTTGGGTATCATCAAAATTCGGCGGGGTATAAACGTTTGCCGCTATTGCAATATCCTTTATTTTATAGGTGACTGGGTGGATATTGACCTTGCCTTTTACATTTTTGGTAATGGCTCCCTCATAGACCAAAGTCCAAGGGTTTTGTTGATTCGTTTTTTGAGCGTTTACAATGCCCATTACCGTCAATATTGTCAGTGCGATTGATGTGATTTTTTTCATTTTTCCTTTGTTTAATTTAACTTGGGTGGTACGGCGGATTTGCAAACCTGCCGTACCACTTGGTTTGGGCAGATTGACTTCACAGCACAAAGGTCTTGGCGTGTTACTTCAAAGATGGTATATGGATTACGGCATCTTCTACCAATTTTACTGGTTGGGCTGCCCCGGCGGTCAAGCTTTTCCGGAAAGGGCTAATTTTGTTGTTCAAAAAACAATTCCGACGTATGGTACGCACCTACAACTTCAATACGGTCAACGAATACAATGCTTTTAACAACCACAAAACGTTGCATCCCTTGGTGAGCGTGATTGATTTCTCCAGGGCAAACCCCAGGTCCTGGGGCGGAGAAAAGTCTATAAGAATTATCTACGGTTTTTACTGCATTTTTTTGAAGGAGGTAAAATGCGGCGACCTGAAATACGGGCGCAATTACTACGACTATCAGGAGGGCACTTTGGTTTTCACCGCGCCGGGGCAGGTGATGGAATTGGAAAACACGGGCGAAAACTACCAGCCCGTTGGTCACGCCCTAGTGTTCCATCCCGACCTGTTGCCGGGCACTGCGCTTGCCAAAAGTATCGGCGATTATGGCTTTTTCAGCTACAACACGAACGAGGCGCTACACTTGTCGGAAAGGGAAAGACAGATTGTCATGGATTGTTTTTCAAACATCGCGTTCGAGTTGCAACAAACCGTTGACAAACACAGTAAAAAGCTCATCGCCTCCAATATCGAACTGTTCCTGAACTATTGCGAGCGTTTTTACGACCGCCAGTTTATCACAAGGGACAACGCCAACAGGGGTATTCTGGAGAAATTCGAGGAACTGCTCAATGCCTATTTTTCATCGGACAAGCCACAGGAAATCGGCTTGCCGTCGGTCGCGTATTGTGCCCGTGAGTTGAACTTGTCCGCCAATTATTTCGGCGATTTAATCAAAAAAGAAACAGGCAAATCGGCGCAGGAATATGTGCAAAACAAAGTCATCGAAACCGCAAAGAACAGGGTTTTTGACACCAATAAAACCATCAACGAAGTGGCTTTTGAACTGGGGTTTAAATACCCGCAACACTTTAGCAGGCTGTTCAAACAGAAGACCGGAATGTCGCCGAGTGCGTATCGGACGCCCAATTGAGACATTGGAGATTTGACAACTTTTCAAAATGTCGAATCTGGCCTATGCGTTTCTGAATTTCAAGGAGCTGATTTCGACATGCTTTTTGAAAAAATTATTGAAATGCGTCACTTTCGTAAAACCGAGCGTATCCGAAATTTCCGACACATTCCAGTTGCTGTGCCGCAGCATGATTTTCGTGGCAAAATGAAGAAATTCAAAAGAAAGGCCGTCAAAGGGTTTTGACGCGCCAAATGACTTTTACAAATCCGTTACATCGTTTTACACGCAAAAAAGCCGCTTACACCCGTGCCACCCACACTTTTGCTGCATTGTTTCACCAAACACAAACAATGTCATGCAAATTCACATTCTCGTTCTTTTGCTCTTCTTTCAGTCCCTCGTTTCCTGTCAGCAGAATCAGGGAGAAAACCAATCCGTAGCGGCCAGCCTCGCTTTCCTGTCCATCTTAGGCAACCAGCAATGCTCAGAAAAGGCTCCGCCAACGGCGGCAAACATCATTTTTCAATCCACAGACGGGGGGCAGAGCTGGCAGGATGTCAGCGACGGGCTGCCCGAGAAGCTGCCGGTCGGACGTGTTTTTGCCGACGGCAACGAAATCTATTTGGCTTCTGGAAGCGGTTTGTACCACAGAAGCACCGCCCTTGTAGCCCGGGTGTGGGAAAAAGAGGCTTTTCTGGACGAAAATGTCACCGATGTCTTCCCCGGACAGAGCGGGCTGTATGCCAGCAGTTACCAGAACGGTTTTTTCAAAGGGATACTGGGCACGGGTATATGGACACCCATGCACAATGCACTGGAAGACAAAACGGTGCGCACCATTTTGGAAACCCCGGACAGAACAGTTTTCGTCGGCTGCGAAAGCGGTATTTACAAATCTGCCGACGACGGGAAGAGTTGGAAACACATCTTTGCCGACGAGGGGGTCAACAGTTTCGCTGTGTCGGGCGATGTGCTGATTTGCGGCTCCTACAGTGGCTTGATGCGCTCGACCGACGGCGGCGAACACTGGGATTGGGTGCTGACGAGCGACGGTTCGGCATTCAAAACAAAACGCATCGAGGGTGGCTTCGTCACCGTCACCGACGGCGGCACACGGCGGGAAGGCAAGCCGAACAAGCTTTACACTTCTGCCGACGAGGGCAAGACTTGGCAGCGCATAGACGAGGGGCTTTCGCTGGCTCGTGATATTTACGATATAGTGCAAGCGGGTAAATACCTCTTTTGCAGCACCGATGCTGGCATCTCCCGCTCCACCGACGGCGGCAAAACATGGGAGCTCATGCGCCCTCGAACCGACGAAAAGGAGATGTTTCATTTAGCCGTTTCGGGGCAAATGGTTTTTGCCGTGCAGGTGTTCGGGTGCTAAAAAATGCGTGAATCGGCTAAATACCTTTCTCGCTGTGTGTGCTGTTGGCAAGTGGCGACATCAACTGTTCGCTGGGGTTGTGTAAAAAAGCCCCACTCTTTTGAGGCTTTTTGCACAACCCCCAAAAACCTCCTGCCTTTCTTGGCGGGGATGCTTCAGCGGCAACAATTATTTGTTCTGAGATGGCCAGAGGAATGTCAAGCGAATATCAATAACGCTGCAACACCTGTCGCACTTCCTCTACATACCCGCCACCAAAAAGGTTGACGTGAACCAGCAAATAGTAGAGCTGATAAATGCCTATTCGCTCCTCAAAACCAGCCTCTATTGGCCACGCCGCCGCATAGCTCTGATAAAAAACAGGGTCGAAGCCACCAAATAACCTGCTCATGGCCAAATCCAACTCACGGTGCGAAAAGGAAGCGGCGGGGTCAATCAGCACGGGCTTGCTCTCCGCGTTGCAAAGAAAATTGCCGCTCCAAAGGTCGCCATGCACGAGCGCGGGCGGCTCGTGGGGGCAGATGGATTCAAGCCGTTTGCATAGCTGCTCCAAACGTCGCTCGTCGCCCGTGTTCAGGCGCTCAAGTTGGCAAGCCAGTTTCATTTGGGGCAGCAGGCGTTGTTCTGTGTAAAAGGCTGGCCAAGTGTCGTGCCGGGTGTTTGATTGGGGTAGGGAGCCGATGAAATTGTCGTGTGCAAATCCAAATTGCGCGGAGGTGGTGCTGTGCAATACTGCCAACGATTCGCCGAAATGCTCCCAAAAATGACGATTGCGTTGGCCCGGAGCGATGTATTCGAGCAAGATAAAAGCGAATCCTTCCACAGCGCCATGCCCTAACACCTTAGGTACTGCTATCACTTTGGATGCGCCCAGCAACGCTAGTCCCAATGCTTCGGTTCGGAACATTTCAGGGGCCTGCTCCCCTGAGTTGAATTTCAGGAAAAAAGTCGCGCCATTGTGGGTTGCGATCAAGGCTGCCCGATGGATATCGCCCCCCGAAAGTGGTTTTGCGTGTAGCCGGGATGCGTTCAACAATTGCTGAAGATGCGATTGAAGTGGGATAGGGAGCATAATGGTGTAGATTGAAAAAATGAGTACCCAACTTTGGAATTAAATCTATCTTTGCCGCGTTTTCGGACACACAATGTCAGGGCCCGTAGCTCAGGTGGTTAGAGCGGCTGACTCATAATCAGATGGTCGCGGGTTCAATTCCTGCCGGGCCCACCAAAGCACAGCAAAAATGCGAATCGGCCTCCGCTCAATAGAGTGGAGGCCGATTCCTTTTCGCGTCAGGAGCATTGCTTACCGTTTTGCGGTGAAGTCGTACTTTAAGCCCCAGTATTCTTTTATGACCATTTTCACGGAGCCAACAGACACGGGGGTTTCTATCAACAATGGGATGCGATTTTTATCGTCTGACACCCATACGGTCATCTTTGTACCGTCCTTGAACACCTCCCCAGCGATGACATCCGGCTGAAATTTCATGGTGTCGTACTTGCCCATGCCATAAACCTTCTTCTTTGCTTCCTTGCCCATGTACTTCATTTTCAGTGGGAATTCTTCCTTGTCCATGAAAATACGGAATGGAAGAGCGTACCCCGGTTGCTGGCTGGCAAAATCCACGTTGCGCAAATTATAAAGGCTGGAGAGTACGTCGTGCACACAATCTTGCACCGTGTGCTCGGTTTTTGTTTCTGATTCGCCCTTTTTCTTGGAGCGCCAAACGGTCATCTTGCGGTCGCGCTGATTGAAGGAAATTTTTTCAAAAATATGGTAATTGCCTTCATTCACGCTCCGCTCTGAATAATTGGGCAGCAAGGTGTTTTTGTCCACCCAAGAATTGTATTCGTCGCGCACCGAGAAAAACCACTCATAAGAGGGATAGGTGGAGCCAATGGCTTGATAATGCCACTGATTGCCTTCGTCGAAGATTTTGAAGACGACCTCGCCAGCAGGCACCCACACAAAATTGAGGTTGTAGTAAATTTTGTAGGTGATTTTTTCCCCGTTCTGGAAGGTCGTGTTAGTGTTGGCGCAAGGCTCTGGGCCACTGCCTTGAACAGTGGGACTTTGAGGCGTGAAGGCAGTGAGCGAAAGGCCGAGAAAGAGTGCTATTGGTTTAATCGTCATATCCGAGTGATTTGGTGATATTGACGGAAACGAGTGAAAAAGTACCGAGTAACGCGGGCAAAATTAGGTTTATTATCCATAAAACGAAGGTTGCAGACAGGCTACTGATTTCGTTTGCGCCAAAATGAGACCACGCGAAAACGGCAAGGCTACCCCTTACCAACAGGCCTGCCAAGGCTGGCAATGGCACGACCGTTTGCAACAGGTATATCGTTGCCACGCCTGCATACCCTGCTAAAAAGCCGACGTTAACGCCAAAAAAATGCAGCAAAAGGACGTATTGCGTCGAATAGATGGCGTAGCGCAGCACCGACCAGACAAGTATGTTGGTCAACGTGGTGCGTTCGATTTTTTCGAGAAAATAAACATCGCGCAAGTAAGAGGGAAGCCGGTTCAGAAAAGGAATCCGCCGGGCAAGTGGCAGCAAAAGCCGAATGTTAAAAAATAAATAAAACAGCGCCGCGAGCGGCAAGGCCGACAAAACCAGCAAGCCCGCTTGCCAGGAAGTATCCCATGCAAACACCTGCCCCGCAAACCATAAGCCACCCAATATTCCGCTCGAAAGCAGCACCAAGTATTGGCTCATGCTGCCTACCATGTTGGCCAATAGTGCTTTCCATTGGTTTTCTGGCCGAACAAACAAGATACGGGCACCGTATTCGCCCACCCGATTGGGCGTGAAAAGGGCAAAACTCATTCCTGCCAACACTGCTTGTAATGCTTTCCATCGGGTCATTGGCTCCGTTCGGGCGACGAGTGGTTGCCATTTTTGCACTTCCGCCAACCAATTGAATGGAAGCAAGCCGACAGCGCCTATCAGCCACCACGCATTGGCATCGCCCAACTGAAGCCAAAAAGTAGCGGCGATTTCTCCCAGATTGTCCCGCTTGGACAGTTCGAAGTACAATACTGCCGCAGGCAACGCCATCGCCAACGCTTTGAATGAGAAATTGAGCAGACGTTTTTGAACGGAGCGTTTCCCCATCGCCACGCTGCGCGTATTGGAAGAAAACATGGAGCGAAGTGATGTGTGTTTTTTTGGGGGGGAATAAAAATGGGCAATTCACCCAAGAGTGAACTGCCCATCTATGTCTTGACGCAAACTTTTGAGAATTAAAAGCCAGCGTCTTTGTTGCCTTGCATCTTGCCACCCGTGCCTGCGTTCGGGCCTTCGGGGCGAGCCATTTCGGTTTCGCCTTTGGCAACGCGGAATTCCACGCGGCGGTTGGCCAAGCTCGAGCTGCTTACTGGCACCACCGGGCTGCTTTCGCCAGCCCAGTTGAGGATGACGCGGCTGCGGTCAATGCCATGCTGCGCTACCAAAAAGTCAATGGCAGCCTTGGCGCGGTTGTAAGACAGAACGTTGTTGTGGCGCTCTGAACCACGACGGTCGGTGTGACCAACGGCCACTACCTTGATGTTCGGGTTTTGCTTGAGCACAGTAGCGACTTGGTACAGTTTCTCATACTCACTGAAGCGGAGTGCGTAGCTATTGTCAGCAAAGTTCACGCTGGGGAAGAACCAATCGTTGGTCTTTGGCTCCGGGAACTTAATGGCTGCGATTTTCGCGTCAACGATGCGATTCACTTCCGGCTCGGTGGTGTATTTTGGCACTTGGGCTACACCATCAGCATCCACGGGGAAGCCGGGAGGCGAGAAAGGTTCTTTGTCTTTGTAGTCGGGTACTTTATCGCCATCGCTGTCGAGCGTCACGCCACGAGTGTCAACGCGAGCACCTGCTGGGCTATTGATTTCTTGGTCAATAGCGTCAATGATGCCGTCGCCATCCGTGTCGGTCGGGTCGTACACCGGGCGTGCTTCCAACGCTGCAATGGCATCGCCGATTTGCGTCATCGGGTTGGCCCAATAGAGCGGCTCGGATTTTTTCAGACCAGTTTTCTTGTCTGTGCCACCCAAGTTGAAGTTGAGCGAAAGGTGGGGAAACTGGAGAAGGTCACGGTAGGTCGTGACCGGGCGACCGACGTTCTCGTCGCTATCAAGGAGGTCTGCTCTGCCGCCGAAGACGGAGTAAACAGTGTGCTCAAGACCGATGTTGAACCGTGGGCCAACGCGGAAAGCCAAGCCTGCACCCAGTTCGAGGTGGCCAGTGGCGCTCGATTCGATTTTGCCCGATGTAGAGCCATCCGTTTGTTGGATGTTCGTGAACTCGGTGCTGTAGCTGTTCACGCCAACACCAGCAAACACGTTGATGAGCAGCTTGCGGTGTGGCTTGTTGAAGCGGAAATTGTTGACAGCCACGACAACTTGCCCACTGCCCGAAAGCCAAGTGTTCTCGGAAGTGCGTATGCCCTCTTCATTTTTGGTGGAAAAATAATTTCCGTTGAAACGAAGAGAGAAAAGGTGGTCGAGGGACTTGCGCACATGCAAGCCTGCACCGATGCCGGGGAATTTGGCATCAATGTCGCCAACAATGAAGGGTAAGCCCAAGTCCACCCCCAATTCCCATTGATCGGCAGGGGAGAACGAGCGGTAAGTGCCCGTCGGAGTGGATTCCTGTGCGCTAAGCGCGAAGGAAACAAGAGCAAAAAGGAGAGCAGAGAATAATTTTCTAACCGTCATAGGGTCACTGCTTTTTTGAATGAATGAATGTTAACAGTTTCGTAATTGTTTTTGGAAAAAAATGTTCAGCATTGAAGGGTTTTTCGGGAAAATCGGGCGCAAGTTCCCACAAGTTTTTGAAAAAGAGGCACTAAACCCCCAATTTTCTTAGCGCCAAAGATAGAGCGTTGGTGGAAATTTGAAGGGGAACGGCATTTATTTTTAATGTTTCTTCCAATGCACGGCGGATGGTGCTTGAAGTGTCGCCGAAAATGGCTTGGTCTGTCATGGCCGCGTCGGGCTGCATCAGGTAAGCAAAAACCCGCGCCATGCCACAGTTGGCAATGAAGTCAGGAATCACGCCCGTGTGTTCGTCGGCATATCGGGCGGTAGGCCCAAAAAACACCTCGTCGTCCACAAACGGCACATTGGCACCACACGCAATCACCTCCACGCTGCCATTCAAAAGGTCGTCCACTTGAGCACGGGTCACTAGCTTGGAAGCGGCACCGGGAATGAAAATATCGGCACCCATTTTCCAGATTTTTTCATTCGCTTCATCGAATGGCAGCAAGTTGTCCGCATTGAGTTTGTTGCCCAATTTAGCATTGAAAAGGTGCTTGACCTGTTCCAATGTCAGGCCATCAGGGGCCAATATGCCCCCTTCCCGGTCAATGATACCGATGATTTTCGCCCCTTCTTTTGCCAAGTAGCAAGCTGCCGCAGAAGCGACGTTGCCCCAACCTTGTATGATGGCCGTCTTGCCCGATGGCGTTGTGTGGTGGTAAAGGTCATAAAAATGACGCACCGATTCGGCTACTCCGTAGCCCGTGATGAGGTCAGCCACGGCGTGTTTGACGGTGCCGCCTTCAGGCACGAAGTCAGCGTCTTCCACAATCTTGGTGCAGCCATAACGCAGTTGGCCTATAATGTTGATTTGCTGGCCTTCCGTGGGCTTCAAGTGACCTTTCACGATGCCCTCCTGCGGGTGCCAGAGGCCAAGTGCCTCCGTGATGGGCACCACGTCTTTGATTTCGTCCACGTTGAGGTCGCCACCCGTCCCGTAGTATGATTTGAGCAGCGGAAGGACGGCACGATACCAGCGACCCAGTACCGCCCAACGCCGAGGGTCGGCGGGGTCGAAATTGATGCCGCTTTTGGCACCACCTATCGCCGGCCCGCACACGCTGAATTTTATTTCCATCACTTTGGCAAGCGAGATGACTTCTTCGCGGGTCAACCCTTTGCGCATTCGGGTGCCGCCGCCTGCCGCGCCGTTGCGGAGTGAATTGATGACTATCCAGCCAGCTGCATCTGTCTCAGTGTCGTGCCATTCAAAAACGATTTCGGGGGTCTTGGCTTTGTACTTGTTTAGCAGTTCTTCCATGTAGTGTGGTGGTGTTCAGTTTTTTATGGGGGAATAATGGGCATCGGTTGGGCTAATTTTGGATTGGCCTGATTTGGCGGCGCAAAAGTAGAGAAAAAGCAATCGGAAAAGCCGTTGATAAAAACTGTTTACTTTTCGGCAAAAAAACGAGCGGTGTCTTGGCGCCGTCTTACCTACGCTCACAATGTTGCAAAACTGGCTCAAACCCCTTTCGGCATCCTTTATTAAATCCGCGGACTCGCTTTCGGCGACGCATTTTGGGAAAAACATACTCGTTTTTCGGGACCAACTGCCTGACCTGAAGAAAGTGAAGGTCGCATTGGTAGGCGTGGGGGAAAAAGAAGCAAATGTCGTGCGCGAAAACCTTTACCGCACCGCCTGCCCATTTCCCAAAGGCACGGTGGCCGACCTCGGCAATTTGAGAAAGGCAGAGGCTTCGCTGCTCATTCCGGTACTCTATGAATTGCTGTTGGGAAAAGTATTGCCCATCGTCGTCGCAAGTAAGGACGAAATGGCTCGTGCTCAGTTTTTTGCCTATCAGGATGCCAAGGCATTGGTCAACATGGCCGTTGTGGATGAGCGATTTCGATTGGGTGGCAAAGACGAGGTTTACACGCCTTTGCTCTCCCCCGTCCACCCGCTGCTCTTCAATTTTGGTCTTGTTGGCTTTCAGGCACACCAGACCCTGCCGGAACTCTCCCAATTTTTAACCCAACACAATTTTGACGCGGTACGACTTGGCAAATCAAGAGCAGCCATAGAAGAGACAGAACCAGTGCTGCGCGATGCCGACTTGTTGGCTTTTCACTTGGGGGCCCTCAAGCAAAGCGAAGCCCCCGGCGTGACATCTGCTTCTCCATCCGGATATTTTGCGGAAGAAGCTTGCCAACTGTGCAGATATGCGGGCATGAGCGACAAGTTGACCTCTTTCGGCATTTATGGCTATCGCCCCGAACTCGACCGCGACGCACAGACCGCGCAGGTGGCCGCGCAAATGGTTTGGTATTTTTTGGAAGGCTTCTTCGGCAGGAAAAACGACTTTCCGACATCGAAGACGGGCCTTACTGAGTACATCGTCGCGTTCAGGCAGCTGAACTATCAACTTACCTTTTGGAAAAGCTCGAAAAGCGGACGGTGGTGGATGCAAGTGCCAGTAGCGAGCAAGAAAAAATTGGAGCGTCATCGGTTGGTGCCTTGCTCTTATCAGGATTATCAACAGGCTTGTAGGGAAGATTTGCCCGAGCGGCTCATGCAAGCCTTGCAGCGGTTCGGCTAGGTTTTGAAATCCAACAGCAACTGTTTCACTTCCGACTGAAAATTGTCCGCATCGTTGTCGCAGAACACTACCTCGACGGGCAACACGAAAATGGGCGCACGGCTTTCACGCAAAAAAGCCTCGTGGAGCTCAAGCCGTGTCGCGTCTTTTTCGGTCGTCAAGATGACTTTGTTGCGATAGGGTAGCGCGTCGAACCGGCGCAGGATGTCGTTCAAGTCCGTTTCGTCGAAATAGTGGTGGTCCTCGAATTCCATCGTTTGCACCGAGCCTGTTTGGTTTTGCAGATATTGTAGCAAATAGTCCGTGTTGGCGATGGCACTCACCAATAATATATGTGTGTCGAGGTCGAGCGGGCGACGCACTTCGGGGCTGAACAAACCGTAAGGCTGCCCATATTGGTAGCGTGTAAAATAAATGTGCTGACGCGGGTAAGGGTCAATTTCCATCATAAACTCATAACGCTGGTGGGGCGAGAGGTCTGGAGGGCATTTCGTGACGATAATGATATCCGCACGGCGGTATCCGTGCCGCCATTCGCGCAGCCGCCCCGCGGGAAGGAGCCAATCACGGGTGAAAGGGCGGCTGAATTCGGTGAGCAGGATATTCAAAGCCGGAGTGACGGCGAGATGCTGAAAAGCGTCGTCGAGAAGCACGCATTGTATTTCTGGATTGCGGCGCACTAGCTCAGGCACGCCCAAGGCCCTGCTTTCACTGACCCCGATGGGGATTTGGGGAAACTTTCGCTTGAATTGAAGCGGCTCGTCGCCCACCCTTTCGGCGTTGTCAATCACCGTCACCGGCAAAAAACCATAAGTCTTGCGCCCATAGCCTCGGCTCAGCACCGCGACGTTGATGTATTGGTCGAGCCAACGCAACATATACTCGATATGCGGCGATTTGCCAGCCCCGCCCATTGACAGATTCCCGATGGAAATGACCGGGAGGTCGAACCGAACACTGCGCAAAGCGCCTACGCGATAGAGCAGGTTGCGAATACCCACCCCTATCCCATAAAGCAAGGCGAGAGGGAGCAATAATACGCGAATGACGATATCTTCTGACATATCACAGCGGCTCGTTGAATAGGTATGCTGCGCGATTTTTGTTGAATCGGCGACAAAAGAAAAATCCCGAAGGCAAACAACCCTCGGGACTTTTAAGTGGTACCTCCCAGAATCGAACTGGGGACACATGGATTTTCAGTCCATTGCTCTACCATCTGAGCTAAGGCACCAGCCTGCTTGGAAAAGCGGGGGCAAAGATAAAACGACTTTTCGCAAATGCGAAAGAGGTATTTGCGATTTTTTAAAAAATGCCTCAATAGCGTTGGATAATAGACGTTGAGCGTTGGACATTTGGCGTTGAAACAACCATGGCCCACATCACTTTACCAACGTTTCCACCACCATGTTTTCCAATTACTTAGCTGCTCCTTTTGTTCTTGCCACGCTGCTGCTGCTATATCTGGCTTGGGAACGCGATGCGAACTATGCAGTATGGATGATTCCTTTCGTGGTGTCGGCAGCCGTCATCTATATTTTTGCCCCGCAGATAAACTGGTGGTGGTATAGCCGTCGCCCGCCACAATTAGAACCAAGCCTCATTGGCCTG
Organism: Saprospiraceae bacterium; assembly: GCA_026129545.1. Taxonomy (NCBI): domain Bacteria; kingdom Pseudomonadati; phylum Bacteroidota; class Saprospiria; order Saprospirales; family Saprospiraceae; species Saprospiraceae bacterium. The sequence goes on along the minus strand of JAHCHX010000001.1, from coordinate 2,827,470 downwards.
TTGGAGCGTTTTTCTGGTTTTTATCAGAAACTCTCGGCGCCCGACAAGAAGAAATTTCGGGACCGTATCGTGTTGACCCGCATGGGCACCGATTGGGAACCAATGGCTTTTGAGGATGAATCCGTGCCTCCCGATGTCCAATTCGCGCTTGCCATACCGTCCGTGATGCTGACGTTCCGACGCGAAAAGTTTTTGTTGGAAAAATTTGAAAAGGTCGTCGTGTTTCCCCGCCCGTTCGCCACGCCGGAATACCCTTACGACCATGCTTCCGAACTATATGCGCCTGATGGCTGTCTGCTTTTCTCGGCAGAACAGGTGATGCGTGCTTTTGCCGAACCCCAGAATTGGTACAACGTGGCGCTGCACGAATACGCCAAAGCTTATGCGCTCTCCTACCCCGACGAGCCGTACCCGCCTTTTTCAGAATCGGATGTATGGGAAAAACTGGAGACTGCAAGCAAAATGCCGCGTCAACATATCGAATCGGTCATTGGCATCGCGGGAGTGGATGCGCTCCCGGTTGCAATCCATCATTATTTCTCATTCCCGGCATCGTTTCAGTCTGTTTTCCCTGACGAGGCAGCGACGTTCCAGCGCATTTTCGGCTGAGATTTTCGCACCTTTGCAGTGCTGACCTAGCTGACACACCTTAACCTTGCTTAGTGAAATGGGCGGGTTGTTGCTGCAACCTTTTCAAATCCAAATCAGTCGGACATCAACTATGCCTTCTCACCACTCAACCCATTCCTCTCCTCTAAAAATAGGCACACGCGGCAGCAAGCTCGCGCTTTGGCAGGCCGAGTTTACTCGTTCAGAGCTGGCTCGCGTCGGCGTGGAAAGCGAATTGGTCATCATAAAAACACAAGGAGACTTGGTGCAGCATCTGAGTTTCGACAAGCTGGAAGGCAAGGGTTTTTTTACGAAAGAAATAGAGGAGGCGCTGCTGCGCGGCGAGATTGATGTCGCGGTACATTCCATGAAGGATTTGCCTACCAGTCAGCCTGAGGGGCTGGTCATCACTGCTGTTTCGTATCGAGAGAACCCCGCGGATTGGCTTATCGTTCGTGCAGACGCGGTGTCGGAAGGCGCTATTTTCAAGCTTGCAAAAAATGCCGTAGTGGGCACATCTGCCAACCGCAGAAAGGCGCAACTCCTTGATTTTAGGCCCGATGTGCGGCTTCAAGACATCCGTGGCAATGTGCCAACCCGCCTCGAAAAATTGCGAGGCGGCGATTTCGATGCCATTTTTCTGGCAGCCGCCGGCGTGACACGATTGCATCTCGACCTGTCCGGCTTCATTTTGGTCGAGCTCAATCCACGCGAGTTTGTGCCAGCGCCAGCTCAAGGCGTATTGGCGTGGCAAACCAATCGCGACGACACCACCACGCGCCATATTTTAAGAAAGATTCATCACCCGGAGATTTCTGCCTGCACCAATGTGGAACGCAGGGTGCTGCAAATGCTCGAAGGCGGCTGCCAATTGCCATTGGGGGCCTACTGCGAACGCGACGAGGCAGGGCATTTCCATGCCTTCGCGGCCTGCGACATCGGCGGCGCCATGCGTCGGGTACGGTTGTCGTCGAGCACACATTATGGCATGGCTGAAAAATTGGTCACTGAACTGAAAAATGGCCCCGCTTGAATGTTTTTTCAGGTGCCGTCCGAACTCAAATTTGATTGTCTTGTTTCCAAGAAATTGGCAACCATATTTTATCACAAAACGAACAATCGAATTTATGGCCACTTTCAAAAGAATCTTGCCTTTTGCCGCATTTGCTCTCCTTTTGGCGGCGTGTTCCCAATCCTCAAAAGTTGACCCCGCACAAGCCGCAAAAGCTCAAAAACTTGCGGGGAAATACATGGGCATCACCCCCTGCGCCGATTGCGAGGGCATCGAGTACACGGTGACTCTCAATCCCGACTTCACTTACACCGCCTCTATGATTTACAAGGGGAAGAGCACCGACCCATTTTCTTCTTCCGGGAAATGGTCTTATTCCGCCGACGACAAAATAAAGTTGGACATGACCCCGCCAGAGGGCATGAACCAGTTCGAAGTGGGTGAAAATCAAATCACGATGCTCGACCAGCAGGGCAACAAAATCACGGGAGCCTTGGCCGACAGATACATTCTATATCGAGAAGGCTTTGCTCCGCCCCCATCGCCCCACGCCAAGAAAAAAGAGGCTGGCATCAACTTCATTGGCATGGGGACAGAGCCATTCTGGGCGCTCGATATTGACTTTGAAAAGTCAATGCAGTTCAATGTGTTAGGAGGCGACACCATCAACGCCCCTGCCGTGAATGCCAAAAACTGGTCGGGCGGCAATCTGGTATATGAGGCCAAGACCGACAAAGGAACGCTCAACGTCGCCATCCGCAAGGAAGCTTGCAACGACGGCATGAGCGACAACCAGTACGAATACTCTGTCACCGTGAAGTCAGGCAATAAGGAATACAAAGGCTGCGGTGTCTATCTCGCGGGGTCTTTGGGGAGCCTCTGGACGTTGAAAAGCATCAACGGTGCCGCGCCCGACTCGGCTGCGTTCATGAGAGGGAGGCCCGTGCTTCAGATTGATGCTACCCAAGGGCGCTACTCTGGCACTGATGGCTGCAACACCATCAACGGAAAAATTACGATGGACGGCGGCAAAACCACTTTCTCGCCCGGCCCCTCTACCATGATGGCTTGCCCCGGCAATGGCGCAGCCGACTACGTCAAAGCCCTGTTTGGAGTGACGGACCATAAGCTAACAGACACGGAATTGACGTTGCTCACTGACGGGAAGCCTGTGTTGGTGTACGGTTTGTAACGGATGTATTGTCTCGCAAAAGAAAATCTCCGCCACGCGACAAGCGTGGCGGAGATTTTCTCTTAAATACTCCCATGAACGAGCAAGGCAGGCCAAGACCTTTCAAATGAAGAGCGGCTAGCCAAACAGGCCGAATCAAGTCAGTTGAAATACATCAACGTTTTTCTATTTTTTGCGTGGTGAGATTGCGTCGGTTACGGTCGAGGATTTGCACCAGATACATTCCTTTGGGCAATTCGGCCACCGAATACTGTTCGCCTTTGGCAAACTCAAATTCCTTGACTTTTTTGCCCACCAAATTATAGACGACAAGGAAGCCAACGACATCGTTTTTGTCTTGAACAGAAATGAACTCGGTAACGGGATTGGGATAGATGGAAAGATCGGGTCTCGAGTTGCTTTGAGCGCGAAGCGCCACACCTACCAACACGAAGGCGAATAAGAGTAGGATTTTTTTCATAAGCAGATTATGAAGATTAAGGAGACTTCACTGGGAAGCTTAAAAATGAACAATTGGTGTGAGACTGATTAAGTTGGCGCAAATTATGGTGAAAAAACCAAGCCGCCAAAACAAAGTTCGGCACATTGACAAAAAATTAACCCCACAGGCACAATAGATACAGGCGTTAAATCGGGTTTTCCTACCGTTTGTTCGTCATCAACCGCCGCTTATCCTTCAAACCGTCCAATAAATCGAAATATCGCATTTCCGAAAAATTTTGCCTTGCGACGACCTGCGTGAGGCTGACCGTGCGTACCCGCCCGCCCCGATTCATCACATAATCGTTTTCGGGGTCGCCGACGCTGCCAGTCAGGTGGAGGCGGTAGAGGGCGGAGGGCATAGGGTTGGGGTTTTTTGCGAGCCATTCGCGGAACACTTGTTCTCTTCTTGCTTGCATCTCAGGCGGGTAGAGCGTGGCCGAGCACCAAAAATGCGCCCAGTCGGGCGGTAGATTTTTCAGATGACGCTGCGAGCCATCCCAGCGCAATTCCGTGATTATGTTTTTTTGAAAAAACAGAAAGGTAAAAGGCTCGATGCCGTCGAGGTCGTAGTGTTGAAAAAAATCGTCGGGGCGCTCCCATTCAAAGAAATCGAGCAAGAGCAGTCCCCGGCTGCGGCGGTAGGGTGGGTTGTGGTGGTGCCTCAAAAAAGCGCCATTGAGCAGGCAAGCCGTCAGGCCGCTGTTCGAGGCAGCCACCCAAGCCCCACCTGCCTTTGTGTCACGCGGGTAAATGAGCGTTCGCCCCCCCGTTTTTTCCACAGAGATATGCTGTGGAGAGCGGCTGGGCGCTTCGTCTCGATTGTGGGTGAGGATATACCCCGAAGTATTGGGGAAAAAAGTGACAGTGCACATTGGGCACGAATAATTTTGAGACAAAGATATGCCCGGATGAAAAAGATATGCCCGGATGAATATGATTTGCGAGATTGCCTTGATTGACAAATTGAATTGGCATACCGCGTGCCGCCAATTTTCAACATAGTCGAAAGCGCAATCTGCGCAGAATCAAAGGCATCAATCATGATAATCTGACAAATCCCAGCGAATAAAGGTATAAATCTCTGATTTTCAAGCATTTTAAATGGGCATTTTTTCGCAAGCCCGGTTTTTGCCAAGCAAAGATGTTTGAGCAATCGAATTGGATTGGTTGCGTCGTCACGCTGCCATTTTCAGAACATACTCCTGCCATTTTGTCAAAAAAAACGTTTTCCCAACAGATGGAATGAAATGTGATGAGCTTCGCCTTTCCGCGTAAGCTGAAAGCGTATCTTTGCGCCGTTTTTGGCACAACCCATCCCCCCAACACAGGGACTAACCACGACAAAAAATGTTTGGCTTTTTAAAAAAAATAATCGGCAGTAAACAAGACCGCGACCTCAAGCAATATTTGGCCGCCGTCGCCGAAATCAATAATTACTTCGAGCAATATCAGCATCTCTCCAACGACGAACTTCGCTCGAAAACCCTCGAATTTCGTGAGCGCATCCGCGAACATCTCAAAGACATTGATGCCGAAATTGTCTCGGTCAACCAGCAAGCCCTCGATGTCGAAGATTTCAACGAGAAAGAGCGCCTCTTCAAAGAGGTGGATGAACTGCGCAAAGACCGCGACAAGGCCCTTGAAGATATCTTGCTCGACATTTTGCCAGAGGCGTTTGCGGTGGTGAAAGAAACCAGCCGGCGCTTTACCCAAAACGAAACCTTGACGGTCACGGCCACCGACCACGACCGCAATCTGGCTGCCAAACCTGGCAAAAGCTACATCGCCATAGAAGGTGACAAAGCCATCTGGAAAAACAAATGGACCGCTGCGGGTGGCGACATCGTGTGGAACATGGTTCACTACGACGTGCAGCTCATCGGTGGCATGGTGCTCCACGATGGCAAAATCGCCGAGATGGCGACCGGTGAAGGCAAGACCCTCGTCGGCACGCTGCCCGCCTACCTCAATGGCGTGGGAGGAGAAGGCGTGCACGTCGTCACGGTGAACGACTACCTCGCCCGGCGCGACTCAGAATGGGTAGGGCCTATTTACGAATTCCTGCTCCTCACGGTAGATTGCATTGACAAGTATCGCCCGCACAGCCGCGAACGCATCGAGGCTTACCGCTGCGACATCACCTTTGGCACCAACTCCGAATTTGGCTTCGATTATTTGCGCGACAACATGGTGATTTCACCGGAAGAGTTGGTGCAGCGCAAGCACCACTACGCCATCGTGGACGAGGTTGACTCGGTGCTGATTGACGATGCGCGTACTCCCCTTATCATATCGGGGCCAGTCACTCGCGGCGCTGAAGACCAAGAGTACGTCGAGCTCAATCCCGCCGTGAAAAGGCTCGTGGAGGAACAGACAAAATTGGCCTCGCAGTTTTTGAATGAGGCACGCAAGTCCATTTCGGCAGGCAACCTAAGCGCAGAGGCAGGCGGCGGCGGCTTAGCCCTGCTGCGAGCGCACCGCGCACTGCCTAAAAGCCGCGCTTTGGTAAAATTCCTCAGCGAGGAAGGCATAAAAGTACTCTTGCAAAAAACTGAAAACGTCTATTTGCAAGAGAATAGCAAGCGAATGCCAGAGGTGGATGCCGAGTTGTTGTTTCACATAGACGAAAAAAACCGCAACGTCGAGCTCACCGATAGAGGAGTCGAATTCCTCTCACGCTTCAACAACGACCCCAACTTTTTCGTGATGCCAGACATCGGCGAGGAACTGGTGAAAATTGACCGCGACCCCTTTTTGGGCCACGATGAAAAAGTGGAAGCCAAGGAGCGGTTGTCGCAGGACTACGGCATAAAAAGCCGCCGCATCCACGCCATTCACCAATTGCTCAAGGCGTATGCCCTTTTTGAAAAAGACAATGAGTACATCGTGTTGGAAGGCGAGGTGAAAATAGTGGACGAGCAAACGGGGCGCGTCATGGAAGGGCGCCGTTATTCTGACGGATTGCACCAAGCCATCGAGGCGAAGGAAAATGTGAAAGTGGGTGAAATCACGCAAACTTATGCTACCGTCACGCTCCAGAATTACTTTCGTATGTACCACAAGCTCGCGGGCATGACCGGCACCGCCGAAACAGAAGCCAAAGAGCTGTGGGATATTTACAAACTTGACGTGGTGGTCATCCCGACCAACCGCCCCATTACCCGAAAAGACGAGGAAGATTTGGTCTATAAAACGGCTCGTGAAAAGTACAATGCCGTCATTGACGATATTGTGAAACTGCGCGACGCTGGCCGCCCCATCTTGGTCGGCACCACCTCAGTCGAGATTTCTGAGCTGTTGTCCAGAATGTTGAAAATGCGCGGCATTGACCACAATGTGCTGAATGCCAAGCAACACCAACGCGAAGCAGAAATCGTGGCAGAAGCGGGTTTGGCCGGAAAAGTGACGATTGCCACCAACATGGCAGGTCGCGGCACAGACATCAAACTCGGCCCCGGCGTGAAAGAAGCGGGCGGCCTCGCCATTGTCGGCACCGAGCGCCACGAAAGCCGCCGGGTGGACCGTCAGTTGCGCGGTCGAGCCGGTCGTCAAGGCGACCCCGGCTCCTCCCAGTTCTACGTCTCGCTCGAAGACCAGCTGATGCGCCTCTTTCAAAGCGACCGCATCGCCGGGCTGATGGACAAAATGGGGCACAAGGAAGGCGATGTGATTCAGCACTCGATGGTCACGAATAGCATCGAGCGCGCGCAGAAAAAAGTGGAGGAAAACAACTTCGGCATTCGCAAGCGCCTACTCGAATACGATGACGTGATGAACATCCAGCGCGAAGCGATTTACAAAAAGCGGCGCAATGCCCTCTTTGGCGACCGCTTGGCAGTGGACATCAACAATGCTTTTGTGGCCATCACCTCCGAACTGGTGCAGGTGCATCGGGAAAGCGGCGACTTTGAAACCTTCCGACTGGATAGCATCCGCCTCATCGGGGTTGACCCGGAGATGGACCCCACTTGGTTCAAATCGGCACCAGTTGGCACCGTGACAGCCACTTTCCAGCAACAAGTGTTCGACTTGTACGAACACAAATCCAAACAAGTCGGCGAACGTCTTTTACCCATCATACAAGATGTGTATGCCCGCGAAGGACACCGCTACAAACGCATCGTCGTTCCCTTCACCGATGGCAGCATGGGGTTGAACATCAGTGCCGACATGGAGCAAGCCATCAAGTCGGAAGGCAAAACTATCATGCACGACGTGGAAAAAGTGGCCACCCTTGCCCTCATTGACGACGCTTGGAAGGAACATCTGCGCAACATTGACGACCTAAAAGAATCCGTGCAAGGCGCATCTTTCGAGCAAAAAGACCCACTCGTCATTTACAAAATGGAAGCCTACAACCTGTTTGAAGGCTTGATAGGTCACATCAACGCCAACGTGACCTCTTTCCTCCTAAAAGGCTCGCTCGCCCTGCCCGACGAGCAGCAAATGCGCCAACAACAGGCTGCCCAAGAACGCGCCGAAGCCCAACGCCGCGCCCAGTCAAGCCGCCTCCGCGTGAACGCTGGCCAACAAATGACAGAAACGCAGCAGGCTGCCCAGCGAGCGGCCATATCAGCCGGGCACAACGGCCCCGTGCAGCGCGTGCAACCCATCGTGCGAGAAAAAGTGGTGGGCCGCAACGACCCCTGCCCTTGCGGCAGCGGCAAGAAGTACAAACATTGTCACGGGAAATGATTTCCTGAGAAGATATTATTTTCAGCCTGCGAATTTCGATTTGCAGGCTTTTTTGTTTTCGTCACATATACCAATGTTCCGCTCGTATCCCGTCGTTTTGGCTTGGCGCGTTGCCCTCCTGACGCTGCTTATCGCAGGGGCGGCCTTCTTCATCGCGCAGCAAGAGAAAGGCTGGTTTTTGCCCTTCGCCCTATCGGCACTTGCAGCCTTAGTAGCGGCCTTCAGCCTCTTTCGATATGTCAACGACACCAACCGCCGCCTCGCTCGTTTCTTCGAAAGTGTGCGATATTCCGACTTTGCCATTCGCTTTTCCTCGGGAAAAGAAAAGGGTGATTCGTTTGCGGAAGTCAACAGGCAATTCAACGAAGTACTCGAAGCCTTCCGCCAGACGAGGGCTGAAAAAGAGGCCAACCTGCTGTTTTTGAACACCATAGTCCAACACCTCAGCACAGGGCTGCTTGCTTTCGATACGCACATGAATGTGCTTATCAGCAACAACGCCGCGTTGCAGCTACTCGGCGTGTATCGCTTGCACCACCTCAACGACCTGCCAGAGCGACACAAATCGCTGGCGCAATTTGTCCAAAAACTCAACACCAAAGGGAAAATACTATATCAGCCCGAAACAGGCCAACAGCTCTCGGTGCAAGGCGTGAGCGTCAACCTGCAAGGCCGCGCGGTCCGCCTGCTCACACTCCAAAACATACACCCTGAGCTCCAACGGAAGGAAGTGGACGCTTGGCGCAACCTAACCCGCGTGCTTCGCCACGAAATCATGAATTCCGTCACGCCCATTGTCTCATTGGTGGAAACGGCGCAAGACATCGTCGAGCACGATATGCCCAACCACCCCGCCGCCGGCGACCTCGCCGAAGCCCTCGAGGTAGTGGCCGCCCGAAGCCGGGGCTTGGTCCAATTTGTGGAAGCCTACCGAAGTTACACATCCATCCCTCAACCACGACTGGCCGATATCTCGGCAAAAAGCCTGCTCGACCGCGTGGTCGCCATGATGGTGGCCGACGACAAAAACACAAGCATCCACATCGAAACCTCAACCCACCCCGAAAACCTTCAATTGCGAGCCGATGCCGGTCAATTGGAAATGGTGTTGCTCAATTTAGTCAAAAACGCCTGCGAGGCGATTACCCAACAACGAGCCAACCCACCTCTATCCGAACAAGAGGCCAATCACAGCCAGTCAGAAGGCGAGCAGCGTATCGTGCTCCGCGCCAGCGCCGATACCAAAGGCCGCCCCTTCATCGAAGTAGAGGACACAGGCCCCGGCATACCACCCGAACTGCTGGAAGAAATTTTCATCCCGTTCTTCACCACCAAGCCTACCGGCACAGGTGTCGGCCTCAGCATTTCGCGTCAAATCATGCAGCTGCACGGGGGCGACATTCGGGCCAGCTCCTCATCAGGTGGCGGTGCGCGGTTTGTTTTGGAGTTTTGAACAAAACCATCCCCCCGCCAGACCGCCAACACATCGTCCCACCCTTTTGAATTTCACCGCCACCCGTTTTGTCGTCGTTGTGAAATTTTATTCGGTCAAAAATTTCCCTAATTTTCAACTTGTTATGAAAAATCAAGTGGAAAAAGTTTGACAATCCCTTGCACAGCCCACAAGGGAGCTCTACATTTGCGGCCTCTTTGAAAAAAGGGGGTGGAAGGGAGTTTGTTTGGGTGCTGTTTTTCCGTTTATTTTCCAGCATCCGAAAGAATAGTCCCGCCAATGAATCAACCGTTCAACACATCAACAATTTCTCATAAATGGATACGCTGAGCTATCGGACCAAATCCGTCAGTGCGGAACAAGCAGAGCGCAAGTGGTACGTCGTGGATGCCACCAATCAAGCAACAGGCCGCTTGTGCGCCCACATTGCCTCCATCCTGCGCGGCAAAAACAAGCCGACTTTCACGCCACACGCCGACACGGGCGACTACGTCATCGTGATTAACGCCGACAAAGTGCGTTTCACGGGTCAAAAATGGGCACAAAAAGAGTACAAAAACTACTCCCATCACCCCGGCGGCTTGAAAATCACCCTCGCCGAGGAAATGCTGCAAAAACACCCCGAGCGCATCATCGAACGCGCCGTGAAGGGCATGCTGCCCAAAACCAAACTGGGCAACGCGATGATAAAGAAACTCTTTGTGTACACTGGCAACGAGCATCCGCACGCTGCCCAAAAACCAGAGGCAATCCAATTTTGATTTGAGCATGAGATGAACCCGGCAACATGAAGACTGACAAACGAGGTTGTCTTCGCGCCAGTTGCCAAATTCATTTCATCGTCAAATTATCTCATTATCAACATTGTCACATTCAGAATTATGGAAATGATAAATGCTGTCGGGCGTCGTAAAACAGCTGTCGCTCGCGTCTATCTAATGAAAGGGGAGGGCAACATCACGGTGAACGGCAAAGATTACCGCGAGTACTTTCCCCAAATCCACGTCCAGCACAACGTGAAAGACCCCTTCGTGGTGGTGGGAGCCGAAAACATCTACGACCTCAAAGTGAACGTGCGCGGCGGTGGCTACAAGGGTCAAGCCGAGGCCGTCCGGATGGGTGTGAGCCGCGCTTTGGTGAAGCTCAACGAAGAGTTCCGCAAGCCACTCAAAGCCAAGAAGTTCCTTACCCGCGACAGCCGCGCCGTCGAACGCAAGAAGTACGGCAAGCCAAAAGCGCGCAAACGCTTCCAGTTCTCCAAACGCTGATTATTTGCTGATTGGCGATTGTTGGCCCGTTGTTTTTGTCTCAATACTCCAACAATTCCAAGCTGGCACATCAACGATTCAACACATCAACATTTAAAAACTTGCTTTTGAACAATGCAAAAGCCCACCTATAAAGAATTGCTCGATGCAGGCTGCCACTTCGGCCACCTGCGTAAAAAGTGGAACCCGAAGATGACTCCTTACATCTTCATGGAACACAAAGGCATCCACATCATTGACCTGAACCGCACGGCTGACATGCTCGAACGCGCCGCCATCGCTATGAAAGCAATGGCCAAGAGCGGCAAGAAAATCATGTTCGTCGCCACCAAGAAACAGGCTCGCGACATCGTGCAGAAAGCCGCTGAAAGCGTCGGGATGCCTTTCGTCACCGAGCGTTGGCTCGGCGGCCTGATGACCAACTTCGCCACCATCCGCAAGTCGGTGAAAAAAATGCAGGGCATCGAGCGTATGTTGGCCGACACCACCCTCACCAGCATCACCAAAAAAGAACGCCTCACGCTCAGCCGCGAACACGCCAAAATGGTCAAACACTTTGGCGGTATCGAGCAACTCAACCGCCTGCCCTCGGCAGTGTTCATCGTGGACATCCACCACGAACACCTCGCCTTGGCCGAAGCCCGCAAATTGGGTGTCAAGACTTTTGGCATGGTGGACACCAACTCCGACCCGACCTTGGTGGATTTCCCAATCCCCAGCAACGACGACGCTTCCAAAGCCATCGCTTTCGTGACGAACTATCTGACCGAGGCGATTCGTGAAGGCCTGGAAGAACGCAAAGCCGTCAAGAGTGAGGAAAAAGAAGTCGCAGAAGCATGATTTGAAGGCTTTTAGGTCTTGCAACAACATCGAGCCATTCGACTGTTCTTCCAAACGACCTCCCCGCGCCTCTCATTTCATTATTCCTTAATCCCGAAAGAAACCAAGCCTCGCGCAGGGCAAATACCTTTGCGTGTTCAACCATCAATCACTCAACAATCATTTTTTGACAAATAATATGGAAACGGTAAAAATAGCGGTCGCCGACATTCAAAAACTTCGTGAAATCACCGGAGCTGGCATGATGGATTGCAAAAAAGCCCTTGAAGAAGCTGGCGGCGATTTTGAGAACGCTCAGGACTGGCTTCGCAAAAAAGGCATAGCCAAAGCCGCCAAGCGTGAAGATAGAGAAGCCAAAGAAGGCGTGGTGGTCGCCAAGACCAACGACAGCCAAACACGCGGCGTGGTCGTGGCGCTCAACTGCGAAACCGACTTCGTGGCACGCAACGACAACTTCATCGCACTGACCAATAAAATTGCCGACATCGCGCTCGAAAAGTTTCCCGCCTCGCTTGACGAACTGCTGGCCCTTCCCTTTGAGGGCGGTGTCACCATCGGCGAAAAAGTGGGAGAGCAAAACGGTATCGTCGGCGAAAAAATCGAGCTTAGCCGCTACGAGCGCATCGAGGCACCTGCCGTGCTTACCTACAATCACTCGAACAACAAACGTTCCGTGTTGGTCGCACTCAGCCTTGCCGGTCAGGACGAAGCTGGCCGCAACGTTGCCATGCAAATTGCCGCGATGAACCCGGTGTCGGTCGGCAAAGACGACATTGACCCGAAAATCGTGGAAAAAGAAATCGAAATCGGCAAAGAACTCGCTCGCAACGAAGGCAAAGCCGAAGATATGCTCGAGAAAATCGCATTGGGCCGTCTCAACAAATTCTACCAAGAAAGCACATTGCTGAGCCAAAAATATGTGAAGGGCGCGGGCGAAACCGTTGACCAGTACCTGAAATCTCTGAACAAAGATTTGACGGTGCAATCCTTCAAGCACATCTCGCTCTAAACGCGTCTTTTTGCGAATAAAAACATGAGCCACCCTCGAAGCTTCGGCAACGTGGGTGGCTCATCTTATTTTTGCCCTCCCATGCGGCTCTCCGTCATCATCGTCAACTACAATGTGCGCCATTTTTTGGAGCAAGCCCTGCTCTCCGTGCGACGTGCCGTGCGTGGCATAGAGAGCGAGGTGTGGGTGGTGGACAACAATTCTGTGGACGACTCGGTGCGCATGGTGCGAGAAAAGTTTCCCGAAGTCCGCCTACTCGCCAACAAGGACAACCCGGGCTTCGCGGTGGCCAACAACCAAGCCATCCGACAAAGCACCGGCGCATACATACTGCTGCTCAACCCCGACACGCTGGTGGAAGAGGATACCTTTCATAAGTGCCTTGATTTCATGGAGGCCCACCCGGAGGCCGGAGCCTTGGGCGTAAAACTGATTGATGGTAGTGGAAAGTTTTTGCCGGAAAGCAAGCGAGGGTTCCCCTCTCCGTGGGTGGCTTTTTGCAAAACCTTCGGCCTCTCGGCGCTTTTTCCGAAAAGCCGATTGTTCAACTATTACCACCTTGGTCATCGGGGCGAGGACGAAACCTGCGAGGTGGATGTGTTGGCGGGAGCCTTCATGTTCATGCGGCGGGCGGCGCTCGACAAGGCTGGCCTGCTCGACGAGGCGTTTTTTATGTACGGCGAAGACATTGATTTGTCGTATCGGATTGTGCAAGCCGGCTACAGGAATTATTATTTTCCCGAAACAAAAATCATCCACTACAAAGGGGAAAGCACTAAAAAAGGCAGCCTCAACTATGTTCGCACCTTCTATCAGGCCATGATTATTTTTACCCGAAAACATTTTACCGGGCGACGGGCGGGGCTGTTTATCATCATGCTCCAAGGAGCGATATGGCTTAGGGCAGGCATGACCCTGCTAAAAAATATCTGGTCGAAAATTCGCCTCCCGCTGCTCGATGCGTTGTTGATTTACGGCGGGCTTGTTTTTCTGAAAGACTTCTGGGCAAATTATTACTACAAAGAACCGGACTGGTTCAAGACCAACGTTTTGTGGTTCAATTTTCCACTTTATATCCTGATTTGGCTCGGCGCTGTATGGCTCAACGGCGGCTACGACCAACGGTACGACCTGCGCCGGTTGGTGCGGGGCCTCGGCATCGGCACGCTGATATTGGCCGCTGTGTATGGTTTTCTCGACCTTGACTACCGACCCTCTCGGGCATTGGTGCTGATGGGGGCGGTATGGGCCGCGTTGGCAACGGTGGGAGTGCGGGCGCTGACACATTTTATTGAATTTCGCAATTTCCGAATCGGGCGCGACCGTGTGAAAAATCTCGCCATCGTCGGCTCGGCGGGGGAAAGCGCGCGGGTGATGGGGCTGTTGAATCAAGCAGGCGTGGCGAAGAATCTTATAGGGCGCGTCAGCCCAACCCCTGCGCTCAACGAGGCAAGGGAAGGGGAGGGTGACGCGCTGGATGCCTCGGCTGCTTCTTTTTCCAAGGTCTCGGAAGAGGGGGCGCTCGGCGAGGTTTCCCAGCTTGATGAAATCGTTCGCATTTATCGGGTGGACGAGGTGATTTTTTGTTCAAAGAATATGCTAGCGCAGGATATCATGTCGTGGATGACGCGGCTAGGGCCTTCGGTCGCCTACAAAATTGTGCCCGAGGAAAGCTTGAGCATCATCGGTAGCAGCAGCAAAAACGAGCCGGGAGAGCTTTACACCATTGAAATTAGGTACAACATAGCGCAGCCGGGGCAGCGCCGCAACAAACGAGTGTTTGACCTGATGCTGTGCGGCGCTTTGTTGGTCACGCTTCCCCTGTGGCTTGTTTTTTCCGGCCATCGCGGCTCGTTTTTCAAAAATTGGTGGCCCGTCCTATTGGGCAAAAAAACTTGGGTAGGGTATGCCCCATTTGCTCAACACGATGCGCTGCCTCCCTTGAAGTCGGGCGTGTTTTCGCCGTTGGATGAATTGGAAGGCTTGAAAGTCAGCGACAACGCAGGGGCGCGGCTCAATTTTCTTTTCGCCAAGGACTGGAATGTTTGGAGGGATTTGGACATTATTTTACATACGCTCAAATAGATTCTTCAAGCGCCAGTTGGCGACAATTCTCTTTTGTAGGCTCGAATAGTTTTGTCGCATCTTTTTCTCACCTTTTAAATTGAAAAAACGATGCGCAAAACAATCTTACTGTTGCAGCTATTCTTTTCCCTTTCTCTAAATGCACAAGTAGAATTTGCGCCGTTAGGTGCTGTTTGGCACTACGATTTTTATCCAATAGGCCCACCCATTGTTTCCACTTATGTAAAAGTTGAGGTGACTGGTTTGGGCTTCATTCAGGGCAAGCTTTGCAAACGGGTAGTCAGTGCTCATTCTGGCTGCGCCGATGCGTGGGGAGAGGTTTATATGTATGAAGAGGCTGGTAAAGTGTATCGGCTGCTCAATGGGCAATTTCAGCTTTTTATTGACTTCAATGCCGGGCCGGGAGAAGGCTGGTCGGTCGTGACCAACGCGCCTTACGGCAACGACACCCTCATGGTTCAAGTAGATTCCGTGTCGTACGTCACTTACGACGGGATGCAATTGAAAGTGCAGCATGTGTCCTATCCGAACCTTGCCATCGGGGAGCCTAACGGAAGCATCATGGAGTGGGGGCATACTTTCACCGAGCGGCTTGGCAACAGTCAATATATGTACCCGCAGGTGGGGGTGTGCGACCCTCCTGTTTTTGGCATTAGGTGTTATGAGGATAGCGAAATCAATCAATCGTTTGTTTCTTTTCCCTGTGACACGACTACTTTCTACTCAAGCGTGACGGACATAGAAGTGCTTGCGCGCAGTGGCCTGCTGTTTCCGAACCCTGCCCACACAAGTGTCTCTGTCACATCCGAGGTGGATGCGGATGAAGCGGTTTTTCAAAATTTGATAGGTGTGGCACCTGTCCGCCGTCGGCTCGGCCAGTCTATGGAGATAGAAATAGCCGGTTTGGAAGCGGGGCTTTATTTCGTCTATCTATATCGGGGCAAAAGATTGGTCGGGATCGACAAGCTGGTCATATCGAAGCGCTGAGCCTCGCAAACGGGGCATTTCAAATTGTCGCTTAATGTACGCCGGAACAGCGTTCCGATTTACCTGCGACAATTTGAAACGCACCCTCGTAATCTGTCCTCATAAGGATAGCTGACGGAACGTTTCGGCTTAATGACCGCCTCACTTTTGTGCCTTGCTCGCCAGCCAAACGGCAACGGCCAAAAACACAAGGTTGGGTATCCATATACCCAGCATAATCGGCATGGAGCCGCTGGTGGCGAAGGAGATGGCAAACTTGGACAACAAGATGAAGCCCGCCCCGATGCCAATGCCTATAGCCAAATGCAATCCCATGCCGCCGCGCACTTTGCGGCCAGCCACTGCCAGCCCGATGACGGTAAGGATGATGTTGGTGAAAGCGTCGGCGGTTCGGCGGTGCATTTCCACGGCGTATCGTTTCACGTTGGAAAGCCCCCGGCTACGGTCGCGTGCTATGGCTTCTCGCAATTCGGCGCTGGTCATTTCCTCGTTTTGGTTGTGATACCAAGTGAAATCCTGAGGGGTGAGGTTGATGGCCGTGTCAAGGGGTTCGTTGTATCTTTTGTAGCCTTCGCGCAAGCCATCGAACGTGCGGACGCTGTAGTTGTTGAGTTGCCAGCGGTTGGAGTCCTCTTTCCAACTGGCGTTGTCGGCTTCCAAAATACTGACGATGCGGCTTCCTTCAAATTTTTCGAGCCTCAGCCCGCTGGCAGTCTTGCTGTTTTTGTTGTATCCTCTCACGAAGACCTTAGTGTCGGGCGACACCAGAAAATGAACGTTGGATGTTTTCCCTTTGTCCTGTCCAGTCGTCCAGACGTAAGTGCGCTCGAATTTCAACCTCGATTTGTTGAACTCTGGAATGATGAAATGATTGAGTGCCAGATGCAGCGCCGCTATCGTTCCTCCCACGATGAGATAAGGGCGCAAGAGGCGCTGAAAGCTCACCCCTGCATTGAGGATGGAGAGTATTTCCGAGTTGAAAGCTAGCCGCGAGGTGAAAAAGACCACCGCAATGAGCGTGTACATCGGCATCAAAAGACCCGACATGTGCATCACGAAACCGGGATAATAGTCGAGCACGATTTCCTTGACGGTGCAAGGTTTTTCAATGAAGCTCTTGACCTTGTCGCTGAAATCAATGGCTACCGATATGAGCGAGCAAATCAGCAAGGAAAAAAACAGGGTGGAATAGTACTTTTTGGCAAGGTATGCATCCAGCACCTTGATTTTCGGGAAATTCTTGAATGTGTCGGGGAAAATCTTCATCTGCTAACCTCCGTTCGCGGCTCTTAAACGCGGCAAGGTAAGTTTAAGTTGCTCAATGCGCCGACTGTCGGCAGCGGTGACGGTGAGTAATAAATCGTTCCATGCAATCTCTGCGCCGCTCTTGGGAATATCGCCTTTGAGCTCGAGCACGAGGCCTGCGAGCGTGTCGGCGTTGCCACGCACGGTGTCAAATATTTTTTCGTCCAATCCTGCGATGCGGCACACGTCGTTGAGCAAGGTTTGGCCTTCAAAAAGATAATTGTATTCGTCCAGTTTTCTGAATCGCACTTCGCTTTCCTCATCGAATTCGTCGCGGATGTCGCCAGTCACCTCTTCAAGAATATCCTCCAACGTCACGATGCCCGACACGCCGCCGTATTCGTCCACCACCACTGCCATGTGAATTTTTTGCTCCTTGAATTCTCGCAATAGCTCTGCGCCTCGTTTGCTTTCCGGCACAAGCAACAAGTTGGTGCGAATGAGCGATTGCCACTCAAAATCGGCAGTTCTGTCCAAATGTGGCACGATGTCCTTTACATACAAAATGCCTGTCACGTTGTCCAGCTCTTCGTGATAGACCGGAAAACGCGAGAACTCTGCTTCGCGCACGGTGGCGAGGAGTTCGTGAAAATCGGTACGGAAATCCAGCGCCACCACCTTGGAGCGAGGCTGCATGACTTGCTTTACCGTCACGTCGCCAAATTTGACGATGCTTTTGAGGAGCTCCAGCTCGCGTTTCTCACTCGTTTCGGTCATCACTTTGGTGGCGGCCAAATCCGTCGCGGTGGGTTGTTGAGTTCCCTGCGAGGGTGGTTTTTCCCGTTTGATGATGGGTGAAAAAATTTTTTTCCAAAATAAGACAAACCAACCGAGTCGTTGCATCAGGAAAATGGCGTTCCCATTGAGAAAACGCGGATTGTCCACGCTTTTCAGCGCCCAAAATAGCGTGGACAGCGTCAGCGCGAACGCGATGGCCGACACCGACCACAGCAACTCGCCCGGCAGCTCCCACTGCTGCGAGAGGTGATACAATACCGCGCCTTGCGACCGCATAAGACTGGTGGCGAGAAAGATGCTCAGCAGCAATTTCAAAAGGAGGCGAGCCAGCAACAGCGCAGCCATGACGGGGCGAATGTCGCGTGTGAGTGCGTAGGCACGCTGCGCCGCCTTGGAATCATCGGCTCGCAGTTGCTCCGCGTCTTGCGAAGAAAGGGCCACCAACGAGCGTTCGGCGAGCAAGACGAGGAAGTAGAGCAAAAGACCAAGAAGAAACCAACCCATGTCGTGTCAAAAAAGCAAGAGGCAAAAAACGAAAGACAAGCGATTGTCTTCTGTTTTTTGCCTCTTTGTGCATCAGAACGGCAAATCGTCGCCTTCGGTAGGTAATGGCGGGGCCGGGTCTGCCGCTGTGGGCGTGGTGGAGACTTCCGTGTTGCGACTCATGGAGTGCTCGGAAGTAGGGATGCGGAAGTCGCTGCCGCCTCCTGCGCCGCCCTCTTGTTTTTCAAGCATGCGGATTTGATTGGCCACGATATCCGTCACATAGCGGTCTTGGCCTTCTTGCGTGGTGTATTTGCGGTAGGAGATTTTGCCTTCCACAAATACTTGCATTCCCTTTTTGAGGAATTTCTCGGCACGCTCGGCGAGGTCGCGCCACACGACCACGTTGTGCCACTCGGTCTGCTTTTGCCAGTTGCCGTCCTTGTCTTTGTAGTTTTCGTTGGTGGCAAGAGAGAAGCGGCCCACTTTGGTCCCGTTTTCGAGGGTGCGCACCTCGGGGTCTCCTCCGAGGTTGCCGATGAGGGTGACTTTGTTGATCATGGTCAAATGTTTTTAGGTAAAAAAAAGCGAGTTTAAAACAACGATAAAGATAAAGCACTTTCCCTCAAATACTGGTCAATTATTCGAGGCATGGCGATATTTTTTTTCAAATTTGTTTTTGGGATTCGCGTGCATCCTTCGAATGGGGCGCGGTCGAACGTGTCGGACGGCGTGTTTTCGGGGAAGTCAATTTCGCAAAAAATGGCTGTCACGACGCGGTGCGTGAGTGTTTGGCGATATGGTCTTGAAAATCGTATCGAGCCGCCTCTTGGAATCATTGAGTTCAACTCCTCTTCAAGGTTTTTCGGCAAAGCGGGCAGCTCAAGCATGGGGAACTCCCACAGGTTTTGCCATATATCCTTGTCGGTGCGTTTTCGGACAAAGGTGTCGCCCTGGAATTGGGCCACGAGATAGAGGAAAAATCGTTCTTTTTTTACCGGCGCTCTTGATTTTACGGGCAGTGTGGAGACACGCTCAGTTCGCAGCGCGACACAATGATTTTGAAGCGGGCAACTTGGGCATTTCGGCTGTTGCGGCGTGCAGTGGGTCGCGCCAAAATCCATGATGGCTTGGTTGTAGTCGCCGGGACGCGCCGGGTCGAGCAATTGCTGCGCAAGCGCGGCGAATTCTCTCTTTGCGTGCGGTGTGTCAATGGGCGTTTCGATGCCAAAATATCGGGCAAGCACTCGATAGACGTTGCCGTCGAGCACAGCGTGTGGCAGGTCAAAAGCGAAGGAGGCAATGGCGGCGGCAGTATAATCGCCCACGCCTTTGAGCGTGCGGATGTTGGCGAGTGTGTCGGGGAATTGGCCCTTCAGTTCGTCGGAGATGTATTTTGCGGCAAAGTGGAGGTTGCGAGCGCGGGCGTAATATCCAAGTCCTTCCCAAAGCTTCAGCACTTCGTCTTCCGGCGCATTGGCCAAATGGTGGACGGTTGGGTATCGCGCTGTGAATCTGTGGTAATAGGGCAGCCCTTGTTCCACGCGGGTTTGCTGCAAAATGATTTCGGAGAGCCAAATTTTGTAGGGGTCGCGTTCGCCTTTCCATGGGAGCGGGCGGTGGTGCCGGGCAAACCAAGCAAGTAGCTGCTCGCGGAAAAAGAGGTGCTCATTCATCGCCCATTTCTTCGTCGTCTGGCGCCTGTTCGTGTTGAGGAGAGGCGGGCGTGCCGTTGCCGTTCAGGATGCCCATGGCCGCCATGGCGCGTTCGCTGGCGAGCTGTTCGGCGCTTTTTTTATTGAAGTCATCAGCGGTGCCGAGTTTTTTGCCATCCACATACACCGCCACCTTAAACTTGTCGCGCTTTTCGCTTTTGTATTTGGCTACCACTTTGTATTCGATGTTGCGCCCGTTTTTCTGGCACCATTCGAGCAGCTGGCTTTTGTAGTTGTCGTCGAAGCTTTCCAGTTCGTGAATGTCCAGATAGCGTCGCAGGATGCGTCGGATGACGTATTGCTTGGTGCGCTCATACCCTACCTCAATATACACCGCTCCCACAAGTGCCTCGAGTGCATTGCCAAGCATGGACTTGGAGAGTCGGGTTTGGTTGTAATTGGCCAAGAACAAATCCAGCCCCATTTTATCGGCGATTTCGTCCAGCGAGTTGCGCTTCACGATTTTCGAGCGCATTTTTGTCAGAAAGCCCTCGTCGGAGTTCGGATATTTTTTGAACAAATACTCTCCTACGATGGTGCTGAGTACCGCGTCGCCGAGAAATTCGAGCCGCTCGTTGTTGGCGATGGCATAGTCGCGGGTGTTAAAAGTGCTTTTGTGGAAAAAAGCCAGTTTGAACAAGGACAAATGGGTCGGCGTGAACCCAATCAGCGTCTTTAGGCGCCGGGCAAGTTCTTTGTCGGGGTGGAGGTAATAGTTGTAGAAACGTCGAATAAATCGCACGGAGTCAATGTTTTTGGGCGCTAAATGTCACACCTGTCGGAAAATGATGGAGGCATTGTGTCCCCCGAAACCAAACGTGTTGCTGAGTGCTGCTTTCACTTTGCGCTGCTGGGCTTCGTTGAATGTCAGATTGAGTTTGGGGTCTATTTCAGGGTCGTCGGTGAAATGGTTGATGGTGGGGGGAGCGAAGTTATGATGAATAGCCAAGATGCAAGCAATGGCTTCGATGGCACCGGCTGCGCCGAGCAAGTGGCCGGTCATGCTCTTGGTGGAAGAGATGTTGATGCCGCTGGCGTGCGAGCCGAACACCTTCTCAATGGCCTTCAGCTCTGCCACATCGCCCAACGGTGTCGAGGTGCCGTGGGTATTGATGTAGTCAATGTCTTCTGGCTTCATCCCAGCATCCTCCATCGCAAGATTCATCACGTTGATGACTCCGAAGCCTTCGGGATGGGGGGCGGTGATGTGATATGCGTCGGCAGTGGCAGCGGCCCCCACGATTTCACAATAAATCCTCGCGCCGCGTTTTTTGGCGTGTTCGTATTCTTCCAGAATAATCGTGCCAGCACCTTCGCCGAGCACAAACCCATCGCGGTCCTTGTCGTAAGGACGAGAAGCTGTTTTGAAATCGTCATTGCGTTCGCTGAGCGCCTTCATCGAGTTGAAACCACCGATGGCAGTTTTTGTGATGGTCGCTTCCGACCCCCCCGTCACTATTATATTCGCCTTGTTCAATCGAATATAATCGAAAGCGTTCATCAAAGAGTGTGAGGACGAGGCACAAGCCGATACGGTGGCATAGTTGATGCCCCTGAAACCATATTGGATGGAAATCATGCCTGCTGCAATATCCTGAATCATCTTGGGGATGAGGAATGGGTTGTGTTTGGGCACCCCGCTACCGAGGACGTGGTCTTCGATTTCCTTTTCCAAAGTGGCCAAGCCTCCTATGCCCGAAGCCCAGATAACCCCCACCCGGTCTTTGTCAATAGCTTCGAGGTCGAGGCCCGAATCCTTCAAGGCTTCCGCCGCCGTCACCATTGCGAATTGAGTGAAACGGTCAATGCGGCGCACTTCCCGCCTATCGAGATGCTCTTCTGGGTTAAAATCCTTGACTTCACAGGCAAAACGGGTTTTGAACTGCGTTGCATCGAATTGCGTAATTAAATTGGCACCGCTCACGCCTTTTTGCAAACCTTCAAGATAGGCAGCGACGGTATTGCCAATGGGGGTGATAGCGCCAATGCCAGTTACGACGACTCGTTTCATAATGTGTTCAGAATTTGGACGTTATGCTTCCTTCGCAAAAGTATTGTCAAGTCAGAAAGCAGTGATTAGGCTGGCAAAGGTAAGGCTTTGGCTCTAATCCATGTTAGCACTTGTGGCTGGAAAAAGCGAAAGGTTCAAAGCGTGTTTGCTTTGAACCTTCCTGTCAACAAAACTCGGGTTTAGGCGCGTCGGAGCGTTTATCAAATTAGCTGGTGTGCGCTTCGAGATATTCGATGGCCTGACCGACTGTCTGGATTTTCTCGGCCTGCTCGTCGGGAATAGACACATCAAATTCTTTTTCAAATTCCATGATGAGTTCTACGGTGTCGAGCGAATCGGCGCCAAGGTCTTGAATGAAGTTTGCCTCGTTGGTCACTTCGTTTTCATCCACGCCCAGTTTGTCAACGATGATTTTCTTTACGCGTTCGGCTACGGTTGCCATGTTTTTTTAAATCTTTAAGTGAAAAAAAGTCAATTTTTCGAGGGGCAAAGAAACGGCTATCCGTTAGTTTAAAAAAATTTTTCCACTTGAAATTTTACCACACCCCGTTTCGGTGTTATACCATGATTTTGTAAAAATAACACTTTGTCAAAAAAAATCATAACCACCAAATATGCTTGCGAAAGCCCCTTAAAGTCTTTGTTTTGGCGTTCAATTTGCAAAAACTTTACTTTTAGTGGTAGGCGCAATTCAAACAAGTGTCATACTTTTGTTGCGCCCTCTTATTGTAAGTTTTACACTTAAAGTAAAAAAGGCATTATGACGCTCACAGAAGTTGCTACCTTGCTCGAAAAAAACACTCCCTATATGCGCAAAGACGGTTCGCAGAACACCAAAATCGTCGCTACCGTAGGCCCAGCCTGCAATACCTATGATAAGCTGCTTGAATTGGTGAAAGCTGGCGTGGACGTGTTCCGCCTCAATTTCAGCCATGGCTCACATGCCGACCATTTGGAGGTCATCGGGCATATCCAAGCCATTAACGAACAATACAACACCCATATAGGCATTCTTGCCGACTTGCAGGGGCCGAAGCTGCGTGTCGGCAAAATCAGGGACAACGCGCTGCCGCTTGGCTCGGGCGATGTCATCACGATTGTCAACGACGAGCTCGCGCCCGGCACCAAAGAGGGCATCTATATGTCTTACCCCCAATTTGCGGAGGATTGCGAGGTGGGTGAGCGTATCCTGATGGATGATGGCAAGCTGGTGTTTGAGGTGATAGAGACCAATAAGAAAGACACGGTTCGTCTCAAATGTCTGCATGGGGGCATCTTGAGCAGCAATAAAGGGGTCAACCTGCCAGACACCAACGTCAAGCTGCCTTCCATGACCGAAAAGGACAAGGAAGACCTTGATTTCATACTCACGCAACCCGTCAATTGGATTGCGCTTTCCTTTGTGCGGCGGCCAGAAGATATGTACGGGTTGCGCGACGCGCTTCAGCGCAGCGGGCACCAAGCCAAAATGATGGCCAAAATCGAAAAGCCGGAAGCGGTGAAAAATATCCGCGAAATCATCCGTGCCTCCAACGCCATCATGGTTGCTCGTGGCGACCTTGGCGTGGAAATGCCGATTGAGCAATTGCCCATGACACAGAAGGAAATCATCCACTTGTGCATGCAATATGCCCGGCCCGTCATCGTGGCCACCCAGATGATGGACAGCATGATTCACAATCCCTCACCCACCCGTGCAGAGGTGACTGATGTGGCCAATGCGGTGTTGGACGGTGCTGATGCGGTGATGCTTAGCGGCGAGACCTCTGTGGGAAAGCATCCCAAATTGGTGATTCAATACATGTCGCGCATCATAGAGGAGGCGGAGAAACAGTATTGGCCCCAAATCGAAACCCGCAGGCCTTATCCTTCCGCCAAATTCAAATTGTTTCACTCGGATGTCATTTGTTTCAATGCTTGCCGAGTAGCGGAGGAAATTGGCTCGGTTGGTATCGTGGGCCACACGATTTCGGGATACACGGCATTCAAGGTCAGCAGCTTCCGCCCAAAGTCGAAGATTTTTATTTTCAGCAACAACAATAGCCGCCTCAACTCCATGAATCTACTTTGGGGAGTGCAGTGTTTCTACTACGACCGCTTTTCCTCTACCGACGAGACCATCGAGGATTGCATCGAGATATTGAAAAACGCGGGCCATATCAAGACGGGCGACACTATCGTGAACACGGGTTCGATGCCAATGGACAGACGATTGAGCACGAATATGTTGAAAATCACAGAGGTGGAATAACGGAAGGTCTTCGTCTTAATGAAATGAGGGGGTGCTATGTTTGACATATAGCACCCCCCTCTCGTTTGTATGACCAGCTGTTTCTCAATCTCCCCAACCCGGCTCATCTTCCACCACTTTGGGCTGTTTGCGCACGATGCCGTATTCCATCTCCTTCTGGCAGGAGCCGCAGATGCCGTAAAGATTGAGTGAGTGGTGCGTGATTTTGAAATTCAGCAACTCGCCCACCATATCCTTGATTTGCTGCACCCGTGGGTCGCAAAACTCGACTACCTTGCCGCAATTGGCGCATATAACGTGGTCGTGTTGTTTGTAGCCGTAAGACTTCTCGTACTGCGCGAGGTTTTTCCCAAACTGGTGCTTTTTTATCAGGTCACACGAAACCAACAGTTCCAAAGTGTTGTACACCGTAGCTCGACTGACGCGATAATTCCGATTTTTCATGTGGATGTACAGCTGCTCCGCGTCGAAGTGGTCGCTGCGTTTGTAGATTTCCTCCAAGATGGCAAATCGCTCGGGTGTTTTGCGAAAGCCGTTTTTCTCCAATTGAGCGGAAAATATGTTGAGGACTTGCTTGATGCGTTCCTCTTCGGTGCGTTGCGCGGTCATCATATTTCTTTCTCTATTTCGGGCAAAAATACCGCTTAAAACAGTCGGGTGTTGGTGAAAGTTGAAAAGAGGGACCATTTGCCTCAAATTGTTTTATCTTGCCAGCCCGAATCATGGCAAAACCACGCACCATCTTTTTCTGCTCCAACTGCGGCGCATCCTCCCCCAAGTGGCTGGGCAAATGCCCCCATTGCGGCGAGTGGAACACCTATCAGGAAGAAATCATCCAGAAAGAAACAACGACGGAGGAAAAACGAAAATCATGGGCGACCTCTGCCAACGGTGGCCGCGCTGAATCTCCCAAGCCCGTATCACTCCACCAAATCGAGACAGGCCGCACCGTCCGCCTCGCCACGCCCGACCAAGAGCTCAACAGGGTGCTCGGCGGCGGCATCGTGCCGGGTTCGCTCGTGCTCATGGGCGGTCAGCCGGGCATCGGCAAGAGCACGTTGATGCTGCAAGTCGCCATGCACCTGCCCGCTAAAATCCTGTACGTCAGCGGAGAAGAAAGCGAGGAGCAAATCAAGATGCGTGCCGACCGCATCGGTAGCCCTAAGTCCGACTGCTACATCCTGACCGAGACGAACACGACCAAAATCCTCCAACAAGCACAGGAACTCCAACCCCAACTCATGGTCGTGGACTCCATTCAGACCATGAGCACGCCGCACCTCGACTCTGCGCCGGGCGGCATCGCGCAGGTGCGCGAGTGCGCGGGCGAACTGCTCCGCTTCGCCAAAGAGACCAATATCCCTGTCTTCCTCATCGGCCATATCAACAAGGAGGGCGACATCGCCGGGCCGAAACTGCTGGAACACATCGTGGACTGCGTGCTTCAATTCGAGGGCGACCGCCACAACACTTACCGCATCCTGCGCACGCTGAAAAACCGCTTCGGCAGCACCGACGAAATGGGGATTTACGAGATGCAGGCGGTGGGTTTGCGTGAGGTGAGCAATCCCTCGGAACTCCTTTTAAGCCAAAAAGACGAGGAACTTTCAGGCTGCGCCGTCGCCGCCACGATGGAAGGCATGAGGCCAATGCTCATCGAGACACAGGCGCTTGTGTCGAAAGCCGTGTTCGGCACGCCACAGCGTTCAGCCACGGGTTTTGATATGCGGCGGCTTTCGATGTTGCTGGCTGTTTTGGAAAAACGCTGCGGCTATTTTTTCAGCATCAACGACGTGTTCCTCAATCTCGCGGGCGGCATCCGCGTGGAAGACCCGGGCATTGACCTCGCCATCGTCGCCTCGCTGATTTCGAGTTTGCAGGACGTGAGCATTCCGTCCAATATCTGTTTCGCGGGCGAGGTCGGCCTTTCGGGCGAAATTCGCGCCGTGCAACGCGTGGAGCAGCGCATCGCCGAGGCCGACCGGCTGGGCTTCAAAGAAATTTATGTCTCGAAATACGGTATGAAAGGCATTGACCCGAAACGCTACGGCATTCGCATTCAAACACTTGGGAAGGTGGAGGAGTTGAAGCGGGCGTTGTTTAAATGAATTTTCTTCTACCGCAACACCGTCACATCCCCCGTCACCACCTCTACTCGACCCGGCAGCGTTTCCACCTCTGCCCAAAAAGCGTACACGCCCGGCAGCGCCTGTATGCCTTTGAATGAACCGTCCCAACCTTCTGAGGTGTCGTTGGTAAAAATGCCGCGTCGCTCGAAAACCAAGTCGCCCCAGCGGTCGAAAATAGCCAATCGGCGGATGGGCATGGGGTCGCGAGTGAACAAGGTGAAGCGGTCGTTGCCCTCCGAAGAAGCCGGGCGTATCACGTTGGGCGCAAACACATTGGGCACCACCGGGATAAACATACTGTCCACGGCTGGGCAACCTTCCGCGTCGAGTACCGTGACCGCCACCCAAGTGCTTGCCTCAGGCTGGAAGGCGTAGGCGAGGCAGTCCGCGCAGAGGAGGCGCTCGTTTGGCGGCTCCCAAAACGCCGACACGACGGGACGACCGGGCAGGGCTTCCAACTCGACTTTGCCGCCCGGCTTGAGTGGGTTGGGCAACAAACGCACTTTCAACGAGACCGAAAAACTATCCGGCTGGCCCATCATTGCCAACAGTGGCCGATTGTAACAGCCCGTCACATCGCGCGCCACGAGCGGGTATGCCCCCATGGAAAGGCCGCTGAATGTGCTGCTCGGTAGAAATGTGCGTCCATCGTCAATCGAAAACTGATAGGGCGGCAGGCCGCCGTAAGGGGTGCCGAAAGTGATGTGCCCGTCGGAAAAGCCGAAGCAGGATGGTTCTTCCACGGTGTATTCAAATGCGGGAGAGTTGAAATCAATCACAAGGGTATCGGACGCAAAATCAGTGCGACGGCACACGCCCAAATATCCGGTGGCAGTGTATTGGCCGGGTGTGTAAACCACCAAAAACGTGTCTGCCCCATATTGCAGCACCGAATCTTCCAACATCCATTGTACTCCATCGAACACTCCATTGGCCACCAAAGTGTCGGGGCAAACACCATCCCCCGCCACCTTGATTTGAATGTCGGGCCTGAGTGTTTTGCTAAAACCCGAGTAAAACGCCGCGAAACTCGCGGGCTGGTTGCGCCCAAACATAGCGACTTGCACCGCGCCTTCCGCCACCACGCTCAACAAATTGGGGGTGCTGTTTTCGGAAAAAAGATTGAGCCGGCGATAGGTCACGAATTCGGGATAGCCCAACACTGGGGCAGGAGCGCCCATTGTCACCTCCGAACCATCTATTTTCACGGTCACCAAAGAATCTTTCATGGCCACAATCATCAGCCCGCCCTCGAAACGCATGGAGCCGATGCGATTCGGCTCGTATATGTTGTCCACCGCGTTTGGGATGCCGCAGCTGATGGGCGGCACAAAAATCAGCCCGGCGGTGCGCATCGCGTCGTCGCTTTGTGCGGTGCCTCCAATCATTTCATACACAAATACAGGTTCCGAACTGCGGATGTAGAGGTTCCCGTTGGCGGTGTAGGCGGCGGTTGGCGCGATGTAATACTGCCCTGCGTTGAGATTGGCGGCGGGTGTCGTATTGCCATTGAACCACACCTGTGTGCCGTCGCGGTGTGCTATGACGATAGGGCGTTCGAGGATGGAAGAGCCATTTCCCCTGCATAATATGTACTCTTTCCCCACCTGCTCGAAAGGCGCGATTTGGTCAATGCCAATGTCGTGTGCCGTGAACTGCACCGGAGCGCCTACCCACGAGCCGCAATTGACCGCCACAGGCTTGGTGGCTTTGAGCAATGCGCCCATGAGGCCGTTGGGGGGCTGCACGCTCTGACTTGCGATGATATAATTGGAAAAAACAACCGTCTCGCCTTTTTGGAGCGTCACCACGACCGGGCCAGTGGATGGCGTGCTGGTGTTGCCAATTTGAAAATCGGTGTCGGGGTGAAAACCCGATAGCGTCACTTCGGTGTCGTCTTCCGAAGCCATCACGCCGACAAAATTGGAGCGGCGGTCCATGCCATCCACTTCCTGCACCAGATGGCCAACGCGAAACTCGGTACCCAGCGCCGCCCGGCCTTTGCAGGTCAGGTCGCCAGCGTGAAATCCCGACGCGGCATGAACCCTGTAATAGGCATAAAATTTTTTCGGGCCATCTATCACCAGACCCTTTCCCTGCAAGGGGGTGTGCAGCTGGCTGGCCGATACCAAAACAGGCGTGGTGGGTGGCAGCCCCAAATTGAAACGAAACGGCTGCGCGTTGCTTATCTCCGCCGTTGTCACCAAGTTGCCCGCGCCGTCGCGGACGTTCACGGTGAAAGGCTCTGGTTCGGGCGTCGAAAGGTACAAGTATTGAGGCCCCCACTCGTTGCGGGCGTGCATGGGCGGTAGCCAGTGAATGGTGTCCAACTGGGCGAAGAGGGGAGCGGCAAAAGCCATCGCCATGAGGGCGAGCAAGAGTCGAGTTGCTTTCATCACCAAGCGAATTTAATGGCTTAAACTTACTGCCATTTGCGCGCTGCGTCGCTATGGTGGGTATTAAATATCGGAGAAAAGCATGGTTTGGCTTGGAATGTCTTTTGCAGAGAGCGTCACCCCTTTTTTGAAAAAACATAAAACTCCTCATCCACCACTAGTTCGTCCTTTTTGCCCAACTTGCATGGGCTTGATTTCCACTCTGTTGTGGGATGGATGAACTCAAACTTTTTAGGCGAGAGCGCCACCTTCAAGGGCATATCAAACCCCTCCACGCAGTTTGTCCATCGGTATTCCACCTTGCCTTTTTTGAGGCGATATTCGAGCACCGGGATGTCTGTGGTGCGCAGATATTGGTCGAACACCTTTTGCAAGGGTTTTCCCGAATGTTTGATGATGTATGCCTCCACTTGTGTGCCGTCCACCGTTTGGTGGTAAAAATCGCGGTTGAGGCCGCGCAGGATGGAGCGCCACTGCGCGTCGTTGTCCACGACTTGCCGGATGGTGTGGAGCATGTTGCCGCCCTTGTAGTACATATCGGAAGAGCCTTCGTGGTTCACGCCGTAGATGCCCACGATGGTTGATTTGTTCTCAATCATCCGGCGGGTGCCTCGAATGTATTCCGCGCCTGCCGCTTTTCCGTAGTGATATTCGGTGTAAAGCCCTTCGCTGTAATTGGTGAAACTTTCATGCACCCACATATCCGCGATGTCGCGATAGGTGATGTTGTTGGCGAACCACTCGTGCCCCGATTCGTGAATGATGATAAAATCCCATTTTTTGCCCCAGCCTGTGCCAGACAAATCCATGCCGAGGTAGCCGTTGAGATATTGATTGCCATAGGTGACGGAGCTTTGGTGCTCCATGCCCAGATAAGGCGCCTCCACCAATTTGTAGCCGTCTTCATAAAAAGGGTAAGGTCCAAACCAATGTTCGAACGCCCGCAACATCGGCTTCACTTGCTGAAACTGCTTTTGGGCCTTTTCCAAGTTTTTCGGCAACACATAATAATCAAGCGTCAGCACCCCCTTCTCCCCGTGGAAAGTGTCGGCGAAATGTGTGTAGTCGGCGATGTTCACGTTCACGCCGTAGTTGTTGATGGGATTCGACACAAACCACTCGAAGGTGCGCGTGCCGTCGCCGTTGTCGGTCGCTCGGCGGAGCCGACCATTCGAGACGTCCATGAGGCCATTGGGCACGGTGACGATGATGGCCTGCGAGTCAGGCTCGTCGTAGGCGTGGTCTTTGCAAGGCCACCACACGCTGGCGCCAAGCCCTTGGCACGAGGTGGCCACGAAAGGCTGGCCTTTGTCATCTTTCGACCAGCTGAAACCGCCATCCCATGGGGCATTGACGGCTACTCTGGGCTTGCCCGAATACCACACGGTGAGTGACTGTCGGGAGCCAATGGGCTGTTCTTTTTTTAGTTCGACGAAATAGGCGTTTTTGCCTTGCCGAACGACTTCGAGCGGTTCGCCATCTTGTTCGGCGCGTTCGAGCACAAGTGGGGGTTGCAGGTCAATTTGCAGCTGGCGCTTGGGGCTGAGCACTTTGTAGTGTATCTCGTTGCTGCCAGCGATGCTTTTTTCAGATGGATTGACGCTCAATGTCAATTTGTAAAAAGTCAAATCCCACCACGCGCGTTCGGGCGTGATGCTGCCTCGCAGGGTGTCGTCTTTGGTGAAAACGGGCATTTGGGGGTAAGCAAATTGCGCGACGAGCAAAAAAAAGGCGCTAAGGACGAGGGGCTTCGAAGCAGTCATAGTGTGGAGCATGGACATTTATTCGGGTGATACTTTGCCGACGTTCCAAGCAGCGGCTGCGCCATGAGGTAAAGCTCGCAACACTGACGCAATGCCTTGAAAACGTTCGCAGAACGGTTCAAAGTTAGCGCAACGTTTGCTATCAAGGTAGAAAGTTTCTGCTGCTTTATCGGCGGAAGGGAAAAATCGGGGGAGCAACCGCGACCCATTTGCTGTTCGTCGCTGCCAAAAAACATACCTTTGGAGTATTCAAAATCGTTTTGCGTCGAATAAGAGAGCATCCAAAAATTCGCCGTTGAAAAAGGGCGCCAAAGCCCTCCACTTGATATGAAAAAGCTGACATTGCTTTTGGGATTTGTATTCGTGCTGTTTGGCATGGCCTTGGAGCATGTTTGGGATTTTCTTGCTGCGCCAAAAACGGTTTGAACAGGTTATGCCTTGATTCACCAAAATTTTTTTGGATGTTTGCCGCCCCTATTTCATCCCGCCGATAGCCCCGAACCAAAAGCGTTGGCATCTGTTTTGCCATGTTGTCTATCCCTTAGGCCATTCATCCGACCAGCTTTTATGTTATTCGCAACACCAACAAGGGGTGGTGTCTCCGCATCTGCGCATCATTCTATGCTCACGCTCGACCTTTTCACGCCGAACGACGATGCCCGACCTGTGTTCCTGACGGGGACTTTCAACGCTTGGACTACTCGCGACGAGCGCTTTAAGATGTTGAAAGTAAAAGACGGACACTACCAATTCACTTTCAAGGAAATACCGCACACAAGCGAGCCATTCGAGTACAAATATGTGAAAGGCGGCTGGGAGGCCGAGGAGCTTGGGCAAGATGGTTTCCCGCCAGTCAATCGTCGCATGGAAGTGCCGCGTGGCAAAGTGGCCGATGTGGTGCCGCGCTGGAAGCAGCACACCGAGGGCTACGACCCGCAGTTTTATCCCGACATTCAAATCGTGGCCAAACGGTTCAACGTGCCCCAATTGCGCCGCCGCCGCCGCATCGCCGTCATGTTGCCGTGGAATTATCACCAAACCACTCGCCATTATCCGGTGCTTTATCTGCAAGACGGACAGAACCTGTTTGAAGACGACGCGCCTTTCGGCACTTGGGGGGTGGACAAACGGTTGGCCGCACTTGCCCAAAAGGGGAAGGGCGATTTCATCGTGGTGGCCATTGACCATGGCGGCAAAGAGCGCATCAAGGAATTTTCGCCGTATCACTCGTCGCGCTGGGGCGAGGGGCTTGGGCGCGACTACGCCCGCTTTTTGGCGGAAACACTCAAGCCGCACATTGACAAGCATTTTCGCACCTTGCCCGACCGACAGCACACTGGCATCGGTGGCAGCAGCATGGGCGGGCTGATTAGCATCTACGCAGGCTTGATGTTCCCTGAGGTGTATTCCAAGTTCATGATTTTCTCTCCCTCATTGTGGGCTTCTCCCAAAATATACGCAGAGCCGATGTACTTCGCCGCATTCGATTCGCCCACAAAAATTTATCTCTATGGGGGCAGTCAGGAGGGTTCGGGGATGTTGCCCAATTTGAAAAAATTCAAAGAGGCGGCGGAGCGAGCAAGTCGCGGACGCACTCAGGTGCGTCTTGAGACAGACCCGGAAGGGAAGCACAACGAGGCACGTTGGGGGCGTGAATTTCCCAAAGCGGCAACGTGGTTGTTTGGGGATGAGTGATGTCCTCCGCGGGCCGTCATCGGCCAGCCGCATTCAGTCGGGTTTTCACTTTTTCAAAATCGGGGTGTTTCACACCTGCTTCTTCCAAGATTTTGATGTCGCCGAGAAACACGTCGCGGAAAGTGGGGTAGTTGTTGCGCCCGTACTCGCGCTCTTTGAGCGGCTCATACCAATCGCGCCAAGCCTCTTCAAAGCGTCCTTGCAACACGAGGGAGGTGGGCATATTGGTTTTCAGCACCTTATTCTCGACGGTGGTCTCGTCAGGGACGATTTCCAAGCCACGTCTGCTGGCCAACTCTACCGCTTTTGCATGGCTTTCGCGCCGGGTGGAAAGGTGTTGCCATGCAATGGAGGTATAGCGTGAAGCAACCTGCCGGCGAACCCTTGCGCTGGTGTCAATGGCAAACAACTCGTCCTCCAGTTGCCGCAAGACGACAAGGAAATTCAGGAGTTCCTCATGGCTCAGGGAGGTGTCTTTTGCATAAAATTGTGCTTCAAGTGTAGCATCCACCCAAAAATAATTGTCCGAAGTCTGATTGAGCCTTTTGATTTTTTCCATATCAAGCGTAGTGCTTGTTCTTGCGGCGAGCGCCACCATCCGAGCAAAGGTGTAAGCATTTGGCAATACGCCCATTGAGCCCGCCTTGTCATAAAGACGCTTGGCTTTTTCCCATTCGCGTCGGTCGTAGAAGAAATCGGCGCTGCTCAGCACCTCGTCGGCATTTTTCAACAACATGAATTGCTCGAAGTCAACTGTTTGACCAAGGCTATCGGCCATTATCTGTAGGCGATGCAACACAAAGCTGGTGGGCTGAATGCGGGATGCTTTCTCAAGCAAGAGCTGCGCTTTCGACCATTGGCGGGCATTGAAGAAAAAATTGCCGTACTGCTCCAATTCATAAGCATCTTCACTGCTCAAAAAGCGATTGAATTCAGGAGGCTCTTGCCCCGTTTTTTCGGAGATGCGATAAATCTGAAGCAAGTTGTCCGTCCTATGTTGCTTTCGCTCGACCATCTCATATAGATGTTTGGATGGCCCCCATTTTTCAGCGACGTAATACATATATGCTGCTTGACTCAACCCATTTGGCTCGTTGGCCAGCACATCAAATCTACTCATGTCGAACGGTTGACGCAACGTGTCCGCTATCACATTGAGTTGAAAGAGGCTGTGTGCGTTGGCTTGCACGGAAGTCGCTTTTTCATATACCGCTCGAGCGTCCGACCATTGTTTTTTGTTTAGCAAGAAATCCCCGTAGTAGTTCAGCTCGGGGAAGTTGCTGGATTGGAGGAAGCGGCGATTGTCGAATGTACGGCCAGTCTGTTGGGCGATGTCGTACAGATGCGTCAAGGCTCTGGGCGTGTGTCGAGTTGTTTCGAGACGCTCATAAAAAGCCTCTGCCTCATTAGGTTCATTGCGGTCGTAAAAGTAAAAATCGGCAGCTTCGGCCAATATGTCGGGGTCGTTGGAAGCCAACACGCTGTCCCTACTGATGCCTGCGCCCGCTTTTAACAAGTCAGAGACGCTCAAGGCTTTGCTTTGACTGATATAGGTGGTTGGGTTGTCCCACAATATCGTACGGCCCCAATCCGATTCTTCCACAATATACCGACTATCAGGTGTGAAATAAGCTTTATTCACATTGTTTGCGGCACCTGAGAAGGTGCGCAACGGGCGACCGTTGTTGTCCCAGACGATAATTTTATCTCTGCTCCACGCGAGTTTGAAGCGACCATCTGCCGAGATATCGTGGCCCTCCAAGCTTGACAAACCTTCCAATATCTGTGAAACGCGGTAATGCCTATCGAATACCTGTAAGTATTCGCATTTGCCAGCTTTGAGCTTGTAGCTGAGCACGCGGCCATCGGGGAAAAGAAAATTACTTGACCTAATGGGCAAACTACCGCTGTACCGGCCTGCTTCACGGCCATTGCTGTCCAATATGTATGTGATATGGTTGGGATAGGCGTTGGCCGTTGCATACAACAGGCCATTTGAGCCGTAAGCCAGTCTCTCTATGTTGGCAGGCGCTGTCCATCTTTTGGAACGCTGGGTAGGCATATCCCAAACTGTAATTTGTTGATTGTCGTTGGCAATGGCCAATTGTTGACCATCTAAGGAAAAGCTATAAGAATACGATTTTGGCGCATCTACCAATAATTTGCCGCGTTTATCCCATACTTTTAGCCTGTAATCAGGATAATCCTCAATTGCCCAGATGTGGCCAAAAGGCGAAAAACCAATGGAGGAAAATAACCCATTTATCTGTGCTGCCAACACGCCGTTTTTGTCGAATAGATATGTTGACGTATCTCCTTGAATATAAAAATCGGAGCCATCCGGGGAGAATTTAACAGAATGCATATTGTTATACCTAGCATTGGTTTTAGCATCCAACACACCAACTTTTTCTCCTTTGTCATCCCAGATTAGAGCATTCCCTTTGTTATTAACGCTCAATATGCGGTCACCCATTGGCGAAATCAATACAGTGCCAGTAGCCAGCTCATCCGCTCGAAATGTATGCTTCAAGTTCCCATCGTAATCCCAAGTCCGAATCGTGCTATCGGGACAATGGACCAAGAGTTGTTTGCTTTTTGATAAAAAATGAATGTCGTCGGATTGTATGGGGTAGTAAAATGGTGCGTGCAGGGTTGCCACTAAATTTGTGACGGAATCCAGTATCTGTATGCTAGCGCGAGCGTTTTCATACTCGCCCGCTGCTATTCTTTCGCCGTCGGGAGAGATTTTTAAAAAGGAAGCGACCTTTGCGGGAGTCATGTTTTTTTGCCACAGAAGCACCTCCCCTCCATCGCCTACACTAGATAAAACATTTCCTTTGGGAGTGGTAACGATAGAAGAAGACCTATCATGTATCCTGATTTGGGAGAAGGTCTTCCTTTCAATATCGTAAAAGCCTATATTGCCGCTATGAGAAGAGATTGCTAATACTCGGCCATTCTGCACGAATACTATCTTCGCTATACCATAACCAAAGTCCGTGTAGGTTAATGGGAGCTTGGTTGTGGTCAAGTTGACGTAATCAATTAGCATCAATTCGGAGTATTGAAATGTCGCTATCTGACTATTTTTTTCACTGATAGCCAATTTATAGCCCGAATACAACATTCTAACAGAATCCAGCTGACCTGTTTCTATATCCTTTAAAATCAAAAACTGACTCTTTGAGATTATCAGCTTGCTTCCATCGGGTGTGAATTGCACTTCGCTTGCGTGGGTTTTTTTGCCCCATAGTGTGTCAATAGTGCGCCCCAATGTATCCACGAGCACAAAATTAGGATAACCACTATTGCTATACCCGCCCAAAAGGATAAGCGAGCCATCGGGGGAATAGCTTCCTTTAAAGGTATTCTTTTCCAAAAAACTATTGGAGAATTTCCTGACCACGTCTCCGGTCTCTATATCCCATACGGTACAGGTATCATGGACAATTAGCAAATGCTTGTTGTCAGGAGAGAATACAGGTTGGCCCAACATTCCCTTTTGTCGGTCAAATGTTTTTAGTAAAGCCCCATTGTCGCTATCAAGGAGATATATGCTGTCTTGCCCTTTTGAAACGATATACCTTCCATTCGGCGAAAAGACCGCATCTCCTCTCGTTTGGGCATGGATAGGAGCAGCCCAACGCTGCTTTCCATCCAAGCCCCAAAGACGCATGGTGGAGTCGGTTCCGCAAGTGATGAGTGTTGTCCCGTTTGGAGAAAACGCGATGTCGTACACCCTGCCAGTGTGTGCTTTGAAGGGGCGATACACCCATGCGTCGGGGGCGCTGGCGATGCTGTGCATCACGGTTGCCACTCCCGGCTCCATGCAATACTGGCCGGTCGAATCGAGCGACTTTTCCCAAGCCATGGCGGCCAAATGTCGGCCAAGGGTGGGATTCTCTGTTGCTTTTGACAAGGCGAGGGCTGCCAATCGGTTGGCCTCGGAGGAGCGCTCGGCTTTTTGTTTTTCTAGCAGCGTGGTGCGCTCGGCGTTCAAGGCGCGGTAGGCATTGGCTTCTGCTTGGCGTTTGGCGGATTCAGCTTCAAGGCGCTGCTGCTCTATTTTTTCAAAAACGGCCAACACCTTGCGATTCACCTCGGCTGAGGTGGCGGCATCACACTCTTCCTTAGCCGAAAGGTATTTTTTCAGAGCGCGGTCGTACTGCTTGTTTTTTTCAAAATCGGCGGCTTCGCGCAGTAACCTTGCGCAATCGGTATATTGCGCGTTGAGGGGCGCGAAACCCGCCAACCAGCAAAGTGTTATGAAAAGTAGGTGCGTTTTCGGCATGGCAAGTATCATGGTTTGGGTGATGCTGCGATAGTGACGATAATAAGTGATGTTGACCAAAGGCACTATTAGACTTGTTGCGGTGGAGGCCTTTGGCGAAGGGAAAGCCCTCCACCGCAACAACTCTATTCATTGCGCTCCAGCAGGCGCACTTGCTCCAACAGGTCGGCGCGGGTAGAATCCACCCCTAAAGCCGCGCGCAACATTTTGAGCTCGAGCAGCGGCTCTCCGGTGAGTCGGTGTGTTTCAGCCTTTTTCAGGTAGTCATCCACCTGTTTTTGTTTTAGCTCGGCGAGGCTTCGCTCGGCATTTTGTTGCGACATTTCGGCCTTCAATTGTGCGTCGTGGGCCAATCGGCTTTGTTTTATCGCCATGATGGAGGTCACTATGGATACCCCCGCAAGCACGAATCCGATAACGGCATAGCGAGTGGCGCGTTGGCGCTTGCGGCGTTCTTCCGTCAGTTCTGCTTGGCGTTTTCGCTCTGCCTCGGCGAGCTCTGCTTGCCGTCTGCGTTCGGCTTCTGCTTCGGCGGCACGCAGCTCTGCCTCCAAGCGGCGTGTTTTGGCTTTCAAAACCGGGGCCACGAGCGTGTCGTGGCTGAGCTCGTAAGTATATCCCCCCCGCAGGTTAGGCTCTGCCCGTAGCAAATGTGTGTCCACGAGACGGAGCAGCAGGTCGTCGCTGATGCCGTAGGATTCATGGATTTGCACATCGAAGAGGGTAAGCCGCCGTTGCTCTTTTTCATAGACCAGCCCTTCCTCAATAAGTCGTCGGGCGGCCAGCTGTTCTGCGGGGTCGTCTATTTGGGCAATCTGGTTGTCGTAATAGTGCCTAAACACCTGTTCAGGCTCGCCCACGTCGTCTGGCTCGATGAAGTAATCGGCAGACCGGTACACATACTGTTCGATGGATTGACAAAGTATCTGCAACTGGAAGGATTCGATGGGCTGTGTTCCGCCTTTGGTCAGGTAAGCAAGCATCGTATCGAGCGCTGCGGGGGCATACTGGAAGGGCAACGTGGCATAAGAGCCTTCTTTTTGAGCGGGTTGCTCTATGGCAGCACGCGCCTCCGCTGGGCTAAGGGATTGCAGCTCGTATCGTTGCGAGAGTATTTGCGGCACAAAAGTGGAAAGCCGGTCGAGGAGGCTCATGCGGTCGGAGCGGATAGCGCACACGATTCGGATGTTGAGGCGGCTTTCCAACGCCGCTTCTTCCTCGTCGGTCAAGAGGTCGGGTTGGGCAAGCAGAAACAGCTCGGCCATTTTGCGCACGCGCTGTGGCACGGCTGTCTGGAGTAGTTCGGCGAGTTGTCGCCCGAATTGTTGCACCGCTTCGTCGGGATAGGTGAACAGCTCCTCAAATTGGTCGAACACCAGCAAGAATCCCTGTGGCACAGGTGCCGGGTTTTTGCTTGCCGAGTTGGGGGCTAGGGCGTTGAGCTGGCGAGTTTTGGCAGCATACCACAGGGAGCGGTCGTCGGGAAAAATCTTTTCCAAAAAAACAGGCTGGTTGAAGCCGCGCAGCAAAAGTTCGCGCGTAATCTGGACGGGCGCGTCGGTCTTGCTCTCCGTCCATGCGTTGAATCGCACGACGATGGGCTGCCATCGGCCTTCATTTTCCACGCGGGGCAAAAGACCTGCGTTGAGCAAGGAACTTTTCCCCAATCCTGATTTGGAATAAAACACCACCAACTGCTCTATTTGCAACAGGTTGTGCAGCTCGCGCACGGCCTGCTCGCGCCCAAAAAACAAGTGTTGCTGACCCAAGGCGAATGGCCGGGCACCTGGGTAACGGTAGGGCAGGTGGGAAGGGTTTGATTTCATGGGAGTTAGGCAGGTTGCATGGCTGCCTCACGCACCCGATTGATGAGGGCGGCAAGGTCGTAAGTGATTTTTGCGCGTTCCACGTTGTCTTCTTGAGTGTATAGAACCCCCGCTTGTGCCTTGCGTTCCAAATTCTCGAAGCGACTCATCATCAGCACAGCTTGCATTTCCAGCTCGCGGAATGGCGGATGGGGGCTGCGGGCTGGCGACAACAGCACACGGAGCGAGTCGAGTGCGTTGCGGGTATCGCCGTAGGCTATCAGGTTCATGATTTCGTCGGGCGTATTGACCAGTTTGGGGGTTGGCGGGGTGGCATCGGCGGGGGGTGCGGAAGGGCTTTGGCGGAGCATCCCCTTGTCGGCACAGCGTTCGTGAAGCTCCTGCACGAATGCCTGAATGTTCTCTTCCACGAATTGTATTTTAAACTGCTGCTCATACATGGAGCGCGTCGTAGGGTCAAGCGCGTCGGGGGCAGGCGAGATGCGGTCGAAGTTGGCCCCGTCCGCGTGAATGCCCAATACGCGAAGTAGCAACTGCATATACCACTTCCCAAAGGGTATTCCGAGAAAGATATAGTTGTTGGCTTGCAAGAGCTCTGCTTTCAACTCTGTGTTCATACGTCCGCCAGTGAACACCGCTTCCAAATAATCGAACAAATCATTGTGGGTCAGCACCAGCGACTCGTCCTCTTCCACCCAGCCGAGCAGATTGAAGAATACGGGGAGTTCGCTCACGGGTTTTTCCAAGGGCTTTGCCGCTTGGCCATAGTGGTAGTAGGTGGCTTGATGGGCCACCCTATGCGTCGTCAGCACTTTGGAGGGCAGGCGGTCTGGCACAAAAGACACGATGACCTGAAAGGGAATCTGCGCTATTTTTTCAAAAATAGCCTCTGCCTGAGGAAATGGCCCGTTGTAAAAATCGCGCATCTGCGAAATGACGCGCGAACGAAACTTGTTTTCACGAAACAAGAAAAAACCGTCATTTTCGTAGAACGATTGGATGTAGGGGTGTTTGGTGTTTCGAGCGTCCAGCGCGCGACAAAGCGCCTCTTCCAATGGTGTCCCTTCCGCATCGGTGTAAACCTGTGGGCCGATGATAAGGACACATTTCCTGCGGCGGATGGTGTCGGTGATAAAATTCCAGTCTGTTTGCAAGGCGAATTTGGCTTTTTTGTACTGCCTCAAAGTTAATGTGCCGACACGAGATGATGTCAATAAAAAAACGCGGAAAATTTTTGTTGAGTCTTTTTCGCCTTTAATCTGGGCATATCTTCGCCGTTCTCAAACTGACACCATGCGTCATTTATTCACAGCCTTTTGTTGTTTCCTATGCAGTGCTGCGCCGAAGGTGCTCTATTCCCAAACCACTTACCTGCATTGCGGTCGCCTTGTGCCTATCAAAGGCGAACCTCAAACTGCTGTCACTCTCGTGGTGCAAGGCGACACTATCGCTCGCATTGAGCGCGGTTACACCGCTGCGCCAAAGGGCGTGCAACTTATTGATTTGAAAAACAAAACCGTGTTGCCGGGGCTGATTGATTGCCACGTTCATTTTGAATTCGAGCAAAATCGCAATTCCTACAACGAGCGCTTCACGCTCGGCGAGGCCGATATTGCTTTTCGCGCCGCCTTGTATGCCAAACGAACCCTTGAAGTGGGCTTCACGACGGTGCGCGACCTCGGCGGGCGCGGCGTGAACATCGCTTTGCGCAATGCCATCAATAGCGGTTTTGCCGAAGGCCCGCGCATCGTCACCTCCGGCAAAACCCTCAGCATCACGGGAGGGCACGGCGACCCTACCACTGGCGCTCGCGAGGACTTGTTCGACCCTCCTCCCGGCGCGGAAGAGGGCATCGCAGATGGCCCTGATGCTTGCCGAGCCGCCGTTCGCAATCAGGTGAAGCGCGGCGCCGATTGCATCAAGGTGTGCGCGACGGGTGGGGTGCTCTCGCTTGCACGCGACGGGCGACTGCCCCACTATGCAGAGGACGAGCTTGTCACCATCGTGAAAACCGCACGCGACCTGGGCGTGGATGTCGCGGCACACGCGCACGGCGACGAGGGGATGCGGCGCGCGGTGGAGGCTGGCGTTGTCAGCATAGAGCATGGCACCTTCATGAGCGAAGCCACTATGGATGCCATGATAAAACATGGCACTTGGTATGTGCCCACCGTCACGGCTGGCAAAGCGGTGAGCGACAGTGCGCAATTCGCGCAAGGGTTTTTCCCAGAAGTGGTGCGGGTGAAGGCGCTCAACATTGGCCCGCAGATTCAAGCCACGCTCGGCAAGGCATATAAAAAAGGCGTGAAAATAGCTTTCGGCACCGACGCGGGCGTTTTCCCACACGGCAAGAATAACCTTGAATTTGTTTACATGGCCGAATCCGGCATGAAGAACAGCGATGTTCTCCGAGCAGCCACGCTTGACGCGGCTACCTTGCTTCGCCTGCAAGACAAAATCGGCAGCCTCGAACCCGGGAAATTGGCTGATATCGTGGCAGTAGAGGGTAATCCGCTCGACGACATTCGGGCCATGCTCAAAGTGCCTTTCGTGATGAAGGATGGAAAGGTTTTCAAAAACGAATAAAAGGATTGTCATTGTGGTACTGGGCTTTGGCGATGGAAAGCCATCCACCGCGACAACTCTCAAATCACTGCACCCGCCTCCCCTTCCATTCATATTTTTTGAAAAACAAACTTGCCGTTCCAACGATGGGGATGTATAGCGTGTGCAGAAAAAATGACGGGACAAACCACCTCAACAAGTCCGTTCTTTTGAAGAAAAAGCACATTTCACGCAAAAAAACAAAATCGGAAAGTGCCTTGACGCTTATTTGAAAAAGCAACACCCATGCTAAAACTGGCTCAAAAACCAATACGCACAGTGCGAAGTTGAGCCAAATGCTCCAACAGAACAAAAAGACAACCAACAATGCCAGCCTGACTGGCCATTCTGTCAAGACAACATTCTTGGTGCCCCAGCGCAAGCGTTGCTGAAAAAAAGACCTCCAATCGGGTTTAGCCTCTGTGAATACCGTCGCAGAAGGGTTTTTCAAAAAAATGACGCCACCGGGCCATCGAGCCGCTATCTTCTGAAGCAGGAACATATCGTCGCCAGAAGCCAGATGCTCATTGCCGTCAAACCCCCCGACCTCCTCAAACACGGCTTTGCGATACGCGAAATTGGCCCCATTCCCCATGCGCTGCCAACCGTAGAATATACCTGCCCCCGTGATACCCATCAAACCCAGCAAATCAAGCGATTGGAAACGTTGGAGCAGATTGTGTTCGCGGTGGAAGGCGACAGGCGCGACGACTCCCTTGCGATTGGCACCCAATCCCGACACCAACAATCGCACCCAATCTTTGGGCACCTCGCAATCTGCGTCGGTGGTCACGATGACATCGCCTAAGGCATGGGCAATTCCGATTTCGATGGCCTTTTTTTTCCAAGAAAAAATAACAGTCGTAGGCGAAACAAAACGCGCTAAGCGAAGCAGGCTAACGGACAATAGGGGGTGTTGGGCAGAAAATTGCTGCACGATGCCTGCGGTGTCGTCGTCCGAATGGTCATCCACTACGATAATCTCAAGCAAATGGGCTGGATAGGAACCCTCCACAATGGATTGCAGACAGGCTTTGATGTTGGCCGCCTCGTTGCGTGCGGCCACTACCACGCTGACCCGCTCGCTGGGAACCAAATTGTTAGGGGGGCTATGCCATTCGGGCAAGGCCCGCCAGCCGTGCCGATAGAGCAGGAGCAGGCCAGCGTATGAAATTGTCCAAAGAGCGGAAACGATAAGCATACCCCAGACAAAGACAAATCCCCCGTGAACCTGAGATTCACGAGGGATTTGCGCATTTTTTGTTGGCTCACAAGGACTCGAACCCTGAATAACAGAACCAAAATCTGCTGTGTTACCATTACACCATGAGCCAATCGCTTCAAAAGCGGGGCAAAAGTAGGTCGAGATTCGCTACTGTGCAAGGTTGAGCCAAAAAAAATTCTATTTCACCCGCGTCCAATACTGCGTTCGGTAAAACGGACCCAAATAGCCTCGCACTACCAGTGTGTTGGGGTCGCCTTCCTTAAGCCAGATTTTGCAACGGTACCACTTGCCTTTTTCAGGGTCGAGGATATCTCCTGCCTGCCACATGCCTTCCTTCAAGACCATGTTGACAAGAATAATCATGTTGAGCACAGGCTGGTTTTTGCGCTCACCGGGACATTTGTCACAAAGGCGGTCAGCGCGTTCGCGCAAGAGCTTGGTGATTTTGCCATACAGTTTTCCGCCTGCCTCATAAATTTCGACATGGCTCTTTTCTTCGTTGGTTTCGTCGTCCTTTGTTTTCCAAGTGCCGAAGACGCTTTGCGTATGGGCTGCCACAAAAACAAAGATGGCGGCGAGCGTGAGCAGCGTTTTTTTCATAAAAAAGGAGGTTTGAGTTTTGTCATGAAACGGTTATCCGTAGAGTTCATAGTGAATTTGCGAGCGAGCGTAGCCCAATTCGAGCAGCAGATTGGCCACCGCCTCGTCTATCATGTTGCTCCAGCCACAAATATAGAAATCCACGTCGGGACGCACGTTTTTGTAATGCTCCATATATATTTGGTGCACATGACCCCGATAGCCCGACCAGTCGGGTTGGCGCGATAGCGCGATATCGTAGCGGAAACCGGGCATGGTTCGCGTGAGTTCTTCAAATTCGGCGCGATACAGAATGTCGCTTTCGGTGCGCGTTCCAAAAATAAGATGGATGTTCCGATGTGGCTTGCCGCTTATTTTTAGGTCGTGCAGCATACTGCGAAAGGGCGCTACCCCGGTGCCGGTGCAGATGAAAACGAGATCTTTTTCGATACTGTCGGGCAGCACAAACCCGCCGTCTGGCCCTTTGAAGCGAAGGGCCGAGCCGGGTTGCACTTCTTCGAAGAGATATTTGGTGGCGATGCCGTTGTCCGTTCGGACGATGCAGAATTCCAGCACGTTGGAGCCGTCAGGAGCGTTGGCGATGGAGTAGCTGCGCCAGCGTTGTAGGCGCTTGTCGCCGATGGGCAAATCCATCGTGATGAATTGGCCAGCTTTAAAATCAAAGGATTGCAGCTCGGGAACCTCAACGGAAAAGTGATTGACCTGTGGGGCTATCGGCTCGCTTTTTTTCACGCGGCCATCATACCAAGTAGTGGGCATTTTAAAGTGTGTGTGTTTGCCCCATTAACAGTTGTTGGTGGCATCAGGTTCAGCAACATTTGTCAGAAAGGCAACGGAAAGTCGTCGTCGCGATAACCTCCCTGAAAATCGTCCCACTCAAAATCGTCAAAATCTTCGGGTGAGGAAGGCTCTGGGTCGTCGCCTTGCAGCTCGGCATTCACGTCGGGGCGGTAAAAGTAGAGCCAAGCCATCAAGTCCTCTTCCACAGCAAATTTCCGCCAGCGGTCGCGCTCTTCATCGTAGTCCCAATCGAACTCGCTGGGTTCTTCGTCCTGTCTCAGCCATTCGTAGAATTCCTGCACAGGTGTCAATTGGGTTTCTTCCATCTGTTGCCGATGATATTCCTCCCAACTTTCCACCTCGAATTGGGCAGTGTCCTCCACTTCCTTGCAGAAGCAATTGTCAGTATCTCCCAACGGACAAATCCCTTGTGCGCGATGACAGCAGAAATCAATTTCAGCCCCAAAATCATGATGATAACGCACCGTTTCCCTATACATCCACTCCACCATGAGCGTGTAGCGCCGCCGTGCCGTGACACGCGAGGGGCATTCCCAACTGATGCGCCAAGCACGCCACAAATTTTCCAATGCTTTCAGCACATCCGTCACTTGGGCTTTTGTGAGGCGGTCCACAGGCGGAAAAGCATCGGGAGGAAGATTGAACAAATCGCTCAATCGGACAAAGCGCACATACAACCCATCTGTGGGGGTGTCGTCGTCGTCGTCGGAGAAAGGTGAGCGGAAAACATACGAGCTCGACTCTGGCGCAAGGCGTGCAGCCGCTTCCAAATCGGCGAGCAAATGAGCGAGGTAACGTTTCATGACAATAGTTGAAAACTAACGATGTTTCCGACGTTCAAAGTTGTTTCAAAAAAATGGAAGTTTGCTCGAAATACCGTAATTTTTTCAAAAAAAATTTTCGCAACGAGGAAAGACTGCGTCAGTATACATACGGAAACACGAGAGCGAAACGCCGTCGCTTCCCGCATCGGGAGCAAAAATGTGCGAAAAAACTGCAA
Organism: Saprospiraceae bacterium; assembly: GCA_026129545.1. NCBI lineage: Bacteria > Pseudomonadati > Bacteroidota > Saprospiria > Saprospirales > Saprospiraceae > Saprospiraceae bacterium. The sequence goes on along the minus strand of JAHCHX010000001.1, from coordinate 2,783,001 downwards.
CGTTTTTCCCCCTTGTTCGTCATTGAGCCAAAAAAAATTGATATGCGCTATCTCCTACTTGTCTTGATGCTATGCTTGCCAACCCTTTTCGTCACGGCTCAATCCTGCCCCTGCACAGAGCAATTCGATTGGCTTCGCCAGAAATTGGCGCTCAACTATTCAGGCTACCGCGACAAGGTGACCTCGCACAATCAGGCCGAGTTTGACCGCCACACCGTAGGTTTTCGGGAAAAAATCAGTCAGGCGCAGTCGGATACTGCTTGCCTGAGGCTCATGCGTGAATGGGCGCAGTGGTTTCGAGACGGCCATGTGCAATTATATCAGAAGACAGGGCCAGTCTCCGACAACCCCGCCGAAATCCGCCAGCGGTTTGCGGATTGGGAAAACATCGCGCTCAGCGAAACCGAAGCCCGTGCCTATCTCGACCAAGATGGGCGCGACTCAGTGGAGGGTATCTACGACATGGCGGGGGGCAATTATCGCGTGGCTTTGGTGCGCCGCGAGTCAGCCCGGCGCGATTTTGCGGCAGTCATCCTGCAAGCCGACAGTGTGTGGTGGATGCCCGGGCAGATAAAATTTGAATTGAGGCAAAACGCCCCGGGTACGTTTGATGCCCGCTTCTTCATGCGCGACCACTCTATGCGCGATGCCACAGCGACTTTCGACAATGGGAAGCTGACTTTCTCGGATTTGGGGCCATGGCACAAGCAATACCCCGGCACACCAAGCACGCCCGAAAAGCCCCAAATTTTCACGCTCAAACAACTTGACGCGCAGACTTTGCTGCTCACCGTGCCCACCATGAACGAGACGGTACGATTAGAGCTTGACAGTCTCGTGAAAGCCAATGCATCACTTTTGGAACAAACCGAAAACCTCATCGTTGACTGCCGCAACAACGGCGGAGGGAGCGATATTACTTTTTATCCACTGCGGCCATACATCCTTGCCGGTTCGGTAAAAGGATACAGAGGGCAGATATATGCCACCGAGGACAATGTCGAGAAGTACGACCGATTGCGCAAAGACAAAGGTTGGCCCAAAAAATATCGCCGTCAATTTGCTCGCATCGCTCGAAAAATGCGCCGCAACATGGGTGGATACTTCGGCAAATGTGGCGAGGCGACCATGAGGTCCAAAAATGTGAAACCCTATCCCAAACGTGTCGCCATCCTCATCAATGGCCATTGTGCCAGTAGTTGTGAGCAGTTTGTCTATTATGCCGAACAAAGCAGCCGCGTCACGCTTATCGGCCAAAACACAGCGGGCATCATGGACTACGGCAATTTGCACAATCTTGATTTCCCCTGCAGCCAGTTCGGACTAGCCTATCCCACCTCTCGCTCTTGCCGTGTGGAGATTGGCAAGGCCATTGACGGGACTGGGATTGCCCCCGATATTCGGCTCGACGAAAAGGAAAAGGATTGGGTGGAGTATGCGCGACAGTATCTTTCGGGGAAATAATTAGGTGCCATGTTTGTCCACATGAAGTCACGAAGAGCCATAAATTCGACTTTTCCTTTGAGGCCATGCAGGATATCCTCGAACGCATAGGCCGCAACAAGTCTAATGATATGTTTCACATGCACAAACAGGAAGGCACACAAGACAACCTCTTCGTAGAAAGTTGGAAAACCAACTCACGCAACAATTGGTCAAATTGGTAGAGGATTTCAGCCTTGATGTGTCCACTCAGGTAAAAGCAGCCTAACCCTCCCCCCCAAACCTTTCACGCAACATCTTCTTTAACGCCAGCATCTCATCCCTGAACTGCGCTGCCGTAATGAAGTCCAAATCCTTCGCGGCTTTCTTCATTTTTGACTCCGACTCGGCAATCATTTTTTCCAACTGGCTGCGGGTCGCATAAGCCACCACTGGCTCGGCCGCGAGGGTAATTTCATCTTTTTCAACGTAGTATTTCGTCGGCTCCGAGCCGCGAATGTCGAGGATACTGCGCGTGGCGAGGATTTGTTCCTTCGTTTTGGTCACCGTCGTCGGCGTGATGCCGTGCTCCTCGTTGTAGGCAATTTGAATGGAGCGGCGGCGGTTGGTCTCGTCTATCGTGTTGCGCATCGAGTCGGTGATTTTGTCGGCGTAGAAGACGACGAGGCCGTTCGAGTTGCGGGCGGCGCGGCCGGCCGTTTGTGTGAGCGAGCGGGCATTTCGCAGAAAACCCTCTTTGTCGGCATCCAAAATGGCGACAAGCGAAACTTCCGGCAAGTCAAGTCCTTCGCGCAGGAGGTTCACGCCAATCAACACGTCGAACTCGCCGAGCCGGAGGTCGCGCAGGATTTCCACCCGCTCCAAAGTCTCCACTTCCGAGTGGATGTAGCGGCAACGCACGCCAACTTTGGCAAAATAATTCGCCAGTTCTTCGGCCATGCGTTTCGTCAAAGTCGTGACCAAAGCCCGTTCGCCGACCTCCGTGCGTTTTTGAATTTCTTCCAGCAAATCGTCAATCTGATTGAGCGAAGGCCGCACTTCGATGGGCGGGTCGAGCAGGCCGGTGGGGCGCACCAATTGTTCCACCACAACGCCTTCCGTTTTTTCCAACTCGTAATCGCCCGGCGTGGCGCTCACGAAAATCACCTGATTTATCATGCCCTCGAACTCCTCGAAACTGAGCGGACGGTTGTCCATCGCCGAGGGCAGGCGGAAGCCCCAATTGACGAGCGACTGCTTGCGCGAACGGTCGCCGCCCCACATCCCGCGCACCTGCGGAATGGTGACGTGGCTCTCGTCCACAATCATCAGGTAGTCGTCGGGGAAATAGTCGAGCAGGCAAAAGGGGCGCGTTCCCGGCTCGCGGCGGTCGAAGAAGCGCGAGTAGTTTTCGATGCCGGAGCAGTAGCCGAGTTCTTTTATCATTTCAAGGTCGAACGACGTGCGCTCGCGGATGCGGCGGGCTTCCGCCAGTCGGCCTTCAGAGATGAAGTATTTTTCCTGCGCCGTCATTTCGTCCTGAATAGCTGCCATGATTTCGGTCAGGCGTTCTTTTGGCGCAACGTAGAGATTGGCGGGGAAAATGGCGGCCTCGTTCATGGCGTTGACGCGCTTGCCCGATTGCAATTCAATGCTTTCGATGCTCTCGATTTCGTCGCCAAAAAAAATGACGCGGTAGCCCCAGTCGGCGTAAGGCAGGTTGATGTCCACCGTGTCGCCGCGCACGCGAAAGGTGCCGCGCGCGAAATCCGTCTCCGTGCGCGAGTAGAGGCTGTCCACGAGCGAGTAGAGGAACTGCGTTTTGTTCAACTTCATGCCCTTGTGCAAGCGGATGATGCCGATGGCGTAGTCGTCGGGGTTGCCCATGCCGTAGATGCAGGAGACGGAGGCCACGATGATGATGTCGCGCCGACCGGAGAGCAGCGTGGAGGTCGCTTTCAGGCGGAGTTTGTCCACCAACTCGTTGATTTGCAAATCCTTCTCGATGTAAGTGTCCGTCACCGAGATGTAGGCTTCGGGCTGGTAGTAGTCGTAGTAGGAGACAAAATACTCCACCGCGTTGTCGGGAAAAAAGGTCTGGAACTCGCCGTAGAGTTGGGCGGTGAGGGTTTTGTTGTGGGTCAGCACCAGCGTCGGTTTGTTCAGTTGGGCGACGACGTTCGCCATCGTGAAGGTCTTGCCGGAGCCGGTGACGCCGAGCAAAACCTGCGCGCGTTCGCCGCTTTTCACGCCGTTCACGAGTTGCTCGATGGCCTGGGGCTGGTCGCCGGTGGGCTGGTAGTGGGAAGTGATTTTGAAATTCATAAGCCCACAAATTTCGGGGTTTTTGGCGGAGTTTTTAAAAACTTTTTGTGTTGGAAAAGTTGGGGAGGGGGAGAATTTTTGTGGGGTTTTGTTTGGTGGGTGGGCGGGGTGGGGGTATTTTTGGGCGATTTTCATAAAAACGGCTGCGTGGCAAAAAAATGAAATACGCATTAGTAAATGGTACAAAAACAGAAGCGACCAAAGGCGTCAAAGGTGTTTGTCCAATTTGTAATTCAGAATTGATTGCAAAATGTGGAGAACGTAAAGTAAACCATTGGGCACATAAAGGAACTCGGAATTGCGACCCTTGGTGGGAACCAGAAACCGAGTGGCATCGTACTTGGAAAAATAACTATCCTGCTGAGTGGCAAGAAACAATTTTATTTGAAGAACAGACAGGCGAAAAGCATATTGCAGATGTTCGAACGGTTCATAATCTCGTAATTGAGTTTCAGCATTCACATATTAATCCACAAGAACGCACCTCACGAGAGAGGTTCTACAAAAATATGGTCTGGATTGTTGACGGGACTCGCTTACAAAGAGATTATCCTCGCTTCCACAAAGGAATAGGAAATTTTAGGAGAACAAATCAACAAGGTGTGTATTCTGTGGATTTTCCTGACGAAGTTTTTCCGAGAAGTTGGCTCAATAGTTCAGTTCCTGTAATTTTTGATTTTTGTGGTCTATCTACAATCGCGCAAGACGAAATTAAAAATACTTTATGGTGCTTATTGCCTCAAAAAGATGTGATACGAGCTGTTGTCGTTGGATTAAGAAGAAAAGATTTTGTTCAGATAACACATAATAGAGGTCAATTATTTCCAGAGCCCGAGAAACCACAACAAAGACAGATAACAGCACCACAACAACAATTAAAAGTTCAAATAAGACGTAGAGAAGACACGCATTATTATGACCAAAAAAGAGGAAGATTTGTAAAAAAGAGACGTTTATGAATACGGCGTATAATTCTTGCCGTTGTTGGCGGCTATGCCTGCCCCCTCCCCACCCCCAGCAACGTATCCGTCGGAATGTTCAAGTGCTTGTGCAGGGCGAGTATCATTTTGGCCGTGCGTTTGCGTTTGCCGCTCAGCACTTCCGCTTAGGTGTGGCATCAGAAAATGCTTTCTTTTTGGCTATAAGTTCCGCAACCGGATGCGAACAATCTCGCCCGCGTTTTCCGCCACAAGAATAAATGGAATAGAAAAATCAAGTTCGGAGGCGAGAATAGCGGCAAAAGTTTCTACATGAACTTCCGGCGATTCGTGGCCGGGGCGCAGGTAAACAACTCCGTAGAAAGGCACGTTGTCCCGAAATATCAAAGTACCGAAATCGCTGTCTTCGGAGATAACGACCCGTTGTTCGGCGAGCGCGAGTTCGAGAATTGCCCGGTCGCTAAGCCGAAACAAACGCTCCTCTTTGATGTCGAACACATCAAGCCCCTCCGCTCGCAGGAAAGCGACCAGTTCCTTATCAATGTTTTCGTCGGTCAGGAAACGGAGTTGACGGGTATTCATGTCTGTGCGTGGGTGCGGACTTCAATTACGACTTCGTTGCGAGCAAAACGCGCCGCGTAACGGATGGCTTCTCTGACAAGTTCGGGCGTCAGAAGGGGGTGTTTCCGGGCGATGCTTTCAGGCGTGCCGCCCGTGCCAAGCCAATCCATGATGATTTCCACGCTGATACGTGTGCCTGCTATGCAGGGTTTGCCGCCAAGAATTTCCGGTTCAGACACGATATTGGGAAACGGATTCGTCATGTGCCTTTATTTTTCCACAAAAATAAGTGTTGTTATGAAGTCTTGTCTTTTTTCTTTGCCCCTCACTGTGCAGCCCTCCCCACCCCCAGCAGCGTATCCGTCGGAGTGTTCGAGTGCTTGTGCAGAGCGAGAAACCCATCTACCATCTTGTAACCGCCGACTTTCAATCGGCGGCCAGGCGAATCCTACCAACTACATCTATCATCTTTACCGAACATCCGCATCAAGAAACCAGATGTTGATGCTTTGTAAAGATGATAGATGAAAAGAGAAGTGGCGTGCCCCGCCATTTCAATGGCGGGTTACAAGATGATAGATGTGTTTTCTTGTTCCCACAAGTCTTCCTTTCTCAACACGAAAAATCAGGAACGGCAAACGGCGGCTGCAAAAGTTTTTGTGTGAAAGGTGTTCGATTGGCTGCGATTAAAAAACTTTTTGTTTTTTAAATTTTGTTTGTTTTACTTTCGCCCTAAATTTTTCCACTGCTTTTCTTAACATAAAGGCTATGTCAAATGCAGCAAAAAAAGAGTTGCCGCCCGCACAACGCGAAGCACTCTTCGACACCTTGAAAACCCGTTTTGAAAAAAACATGAACCGTCACAAGGGCTTAGAATGGGCTAAAGTGCAGGCGAGGCTCGACGCGAATCCTGAAAAACTTTGGTCGCTCCATGTCATGGAAGAAACCGGCGGCGAACCGGATGTCGTCGGTCATGATGCGAAGACGGGCGAATACATTTTTTACGATTGCTCGGCGGAAAGCCCCAAAGGTCGCAGAAGTGTTTGTTACGACCGCGCAGCGTGGGAGTCGAGGAAAGAGCATAAGCCAGCAGATAACGCGATGGATATGGCGGCTGCCATGGGCATCGAGATTTTATCGGAAGAACAATATCAGGAGCTCCAGAAACTTGGAAATTTCGATGCGAAAACGTCGAGCTGGCTGAAAACTCCTATCGACATTAGAAAACTCGGTGGCGCCATTTGCGGTGATTTTCGATACGGCAGGGTTTTCATAGGTCACAATGGCGCAGAATCTTACTATGCCGTCAGGGGATTTCGCGGCTCGCTGAGAGTTTAATTTCCCCTATACTATAGCGACGTTATGTGCGTCGTGACAAACACTCAGGCTATGTCTGCTACCCGCCCCCAGCAGCGTATCCGTCGGAATGTTCAAGTGCTTGTCCACAATAAATGAACGCGTTGCGTTTATTTGCCTCCTCCATATCTCGTCGCTTTGTCTAAATACGGCTGTCCTTTTTCTGGCTGCCCCATGTCTTTGTAAGCAGACCCGATGTAGTTGAGCAGCGTCACGTTTTGTGGGTCATATTTCAGTGCCTCCTCCCATTGCTCGATGGCGGCGGGAAAATCGCGCTTCATCGCCATCACGGCACCGAGGTTGCGCCGCGCATCCACGAATCGAGGGTCGAATTTGATGGACTCCCGGTACACCCGTTCAGCCTCGTCCAATTGATTGCGAAGGAAATAGATGAACCCCATGTTGGAGAGCACCTTTGCGTCGTTGGGCCTGTATTTGAGTGATTGTTGGTAGTCGTCGAATGCTTGATCGTACTTTTTCAATCGGAAATAGGCCAAGCCCCTGCTGCCGTATGCATCGTGATATTGCGGGTAGAGTTGGATGGCTTTGGTGTAGGCATCTATGCCTTTGAGCACCCATGTCGAGTCGAGCACTTCGCCCGTTGCTTCGTCGAGGCCCTTTTTGGTCAGTTCGAGGGCGTGGTGGTAGTTCAATTTGGCACCGTTGGGCGAATGACCGATATCGGCGGCATACAGGGTGCCGCTGTCAAACCAAGCCGGGTTGCGGCTGATTGTTTTCACGCTATATGTTGCCAAAAGAATGCCTGCCGCGCCCCAAAGTGCGATGCCTTTGCCGTTGGGGTTCCAAATCTCGCGCAAGTCGTTGACATTGAACAAGCGGCAAAACAAATAAGCCACCGCGAAGGCAAACCCAAGTGATGGCACATACAGCAAGCGTTCGCCATAAGATGTGCCTATTTGAATCAATACATTGCTGAAAAGCGAAAACGTGATGAGGTAGAAGAGTGCTGCGAAAGAGAGAAAGTGCTTTTGCTTGAGGTGGAGCAGCGCCCAGATGCCCATACCGAGATAGGTCAGCACCCCCAACACGGCCCGCCAATCGGCAAATGTGACAGGCGTCATTTGGGGGTAGCCCATATCGTGGACGAGCGGGTGGGGCAGTACGAGCGTCCACAGATAGCGGCCGCACATCATGAATGCTGAGGCGAACCTTTCGCCTTGGTTGGCAGCGCCGACAATGAAGTTGTCGAGCACCGAAAAAATTTCCTTGTGTTGCTGCGCCGCGATGACGTTTTGGCGAGCCATCAAAAACACTGCCGCCGGCAGTAGCATCAGGGCTGTCAGCCGAAGGTTTTTGCCTAGTGAAAGAGAAGTGAAAAACCACATCGTAAGCGGAAAAACCGCGAGAAACGTGATGGCGCTTTCTTTGCAAAAAAGACCAAAGCCGTAAAAAGCAACCGAGGCCAAAAGCCAAGCGCCATGCTTGTTGTCGAAATAGCGCCACAGTGCATAAAGAGAAGCCGTACAGCTCAACAAGGCCAGTATCTCGTCCACGCTTTTGATGTTGGCCACCACCTCCGTATGAACCGGATGCGCCATGAAAATCAAGACCGCCAAAGCGGTCAGGACGGGTGGGTAATTTGTCAAAATCCGGCGCCAAGTGACCCAAAGCAGCCAACCCGTCAAGGCGTAGAGCAACACATTTATCAGGTGGGCAAAGTGCGGGTCGTCAGGGGCGATTTGCCACTGCCAAGCAAAAAGCGTGAGCGGGATGGGGCGATACAGCGAGCCGGGGCTGCTCCAGACCCCATAGCGATATTCGGTGGTGAAGATGGTGCCGATGTTTTTCAGGCCGCCCTTCACGACCCAGTTTTCCTTGATGCTCGAAAAATCGTCAAGACAATAATCGTGTTGCAAGGTGTTGGCATAGAGCAAAAAGCCGAGGGCGGCGGCAAGCAGACCGACCAACCATCCGAGCCTGATTGCGTGCGCGGGCGCATGTATTTTGGGGGGGCTGACGGAAGGCTTGTTTTTCTGAACGGGGCGGGGGGGAGGAGCAGATTTGGCAGATTTTCGCTTCGACATGGCGCATTGATTTTTCCTGAAAAAACCAGCGCCGAAGGTAAGGAGATGCCCAAGAATTTTTTAAACCCCAACAACACACTGCCCAACAAAGCGGTTTTTCCTATACTTGCCTTTTTTGACACTATAAATACGGTTCAATGCCTCTTTTTTCATCTTTCAAATGTCTTCCCCTTGTGTGGGGCACATGGCTGATGTGTGCCCCGGCGCTGCTTTTGGCCCAACGCGGCGTGGATGAAAACCCGCGCAACGAGAGCCTCGCACTGGACGATAATATACGCTCTGCGCAGCTCTATCTCGCAGGGGCGCCACTTTCGCTCCCCATTGTTGACCTCAATGCCCGCGACAATGTGCTGATACTTGAATTCGACCATTTGGGCACCGATTTGAAAGACTACATCTACACCATCGTGCATTGCAACAGCGACTGGCAACCTTCGCAACTCTCTGACCAAGAATACATCGATGGCTTCCCCGAAGACCGTATTTTTGATATAGAGAGCTCCATCAACACGCTTTATCAATACACCCATTACACCCTCTCCTTGCCCAACCAGAACATGCGGTGGGCGCGGTCGGGCAATTATTTGCTGAAAATTTTTGACAACGACGACAACCGAAGGCTGGTGCTGGCGCGGCGTTTCATGGTGGCAGAACCACAGTGGCGCGTGGAGGCAAAATTCGTCAGCCCGGCAGTGGTGAGCAAGCTCAACACGCACCACGAGATTGATTTCACGGTGGCATTTCGGGGCGTTCGTATCGCCAATCCCCAAAATGACGTAAAGGCTTTTGTGCTCCAAAATGGCCGCTGGGACAATGCCATTGGCCCGCTCAAGCCCTTCGTCGCGCGAGGCGAGTCGCTGGTCTACGACTATCAGGATGTGGTGGTTTTTCCGGCGGGCAAAGAGTGGCGATATTTCGATATGCGCTCTTTCGAGTATCGCGGCGACCGGGTGAAGGCCATCAACAACACGGGCGACTACTACGAAGTGACGCTGCTCACCGACCAAGACCGGGCGGGCAGCACCGTCTCCGAACGGATTGATTTGAATGGGCGATACTCCATTGAAAACCAAAACTTCAACCAGACCGTGTTGCAATGCGATTACGCAAAAGTGTTGTTTTCCGTCAGCCAAAACGCGCCTATTTTCGACCGCGACGTGTATGTGTTCGGAGAGCTGACGAATTGGCAACTGAAACCCGAATGGAAGATGGACTACAGCCCAGAAGCCAAGGCATATTTTGTGGAATCACCGCTGTTGAAACAGGGGTTTTACAACTACGAATATCGCGTGGTGAACCCCCTCACGGGCGACATTGACTTGGCGGGCGTGGAAGGCAATTGGTACGAAACCAGCAACCTTTACACCATTCTGGTCTATCACCGGCCATTTGGCGAGCGATACGACCGACTAATGGTGGCCACTTCGTTCGATTCGAGGAGCCGGCAGTGAGGAACGACACTCATCGGGTCACGAACTTACCGTCCGATTCCACGCGCCCGTTGACCGATACCGTGTAGAAATAGAACCCACTTGGCAAGTCGTGTTCCCAAGTGTATTGATTTTCGCCATTCGCGGGCGGGGTGGGTGTTTGAATGTGAGCCAGCAATTTCCCAGCGGCATCATAAACACGCAATCGGACTTGGTCGCCCCGGCGGACGTAGTATTTGAAAGTGAGCGCACCGTCGGTCGGATTAGGGAACACCAAGGTCTTAAAATATCGGCTCGGCGAATAGTCCTCTGCGTTCAAGGTCGCCATCTTTCCATCCATCCATTCCAAGCGATGGACGAGCCAATTTTTCAAATAATCAACATGCTGCTGATAAGTGCCGCAACAGAACGCATTGGGCCATACCCATGTATGCAGCACCGGCCATCGCTGCCAATTGCGCACCTGTGCCTGCGACACCACCCCCGTCAGCGAATCAACCATGCTAGTCACGTGGGTGGTCGCCAGCAAATCGCCGCGCAATTCCTTCCATCGGCTGTGAAGTCGCTGACGAAAAGATGGGTCGTTCCACAAGGTGCGCCACCAAAAGTGGATGACCCAGCCGTCGTTGGGGCAGTGGTTGTTAAAGTCAATGGCCCAGCCGGTGTACGTCTCTCCATTGCAATAATTGGCGTTGCCCATAGCGATATTGAAGTCCCAAACTGGCCCTGCGTGCAGGCGCTCGTCTTTGCTGTCTTTGTCCTTGTGAAAAAAAGTGCTAAGTCGGTAGGCATCCACGTTTTTCGTCAGCTCGTTGATAATGACAAAATCAACAAACGACTGAACATCAAGGTATTTTGGATAGCCATTTGCCGAATCGGCGAAATCCGGCGAGGCCATCAGATTTTCAAAATCCGTCATCCACGTCCTGATGTATTGCCTTTGAGCGGGTTGAATATCGCTGGGTTTTGGGAAATGAAAATGATAATCGGTATTTTGCCAAGCGCCGGGTTGGGGGGGATAAGGGGATGTCCACCCGCCCGTTTGTGAGCCAGTGGATTTGTCCATCTTGATGATGTACCCTCCCGTCAGGTCGTCGCCAGACAGGTCGGTGGCGGTCAGGTTGGCGATGTTGACGCGATTTTTGTCGCGTTTGATGCGCTCCGTCACGAGGTAGATGCCTTCATAGCTGCCATTGAGCACCAATTCGACGAATCGGGTGCGCGAAGCCCAAGGCATGATGCGGCGGGCCATTTCGAGCGTGAAAGCATCGCGCACAAGGCTCTTGTCGTTGAAAGGCGCGAGAAAAGCCCAGTCGTTCTCGGCAGGCATACCTAGAAGCTCGACGTTCAGATTGTTGCCGTTGGCATCGCGGGTTTCCACGGCGTAGGGTTTTTTGTCCGACAAGTCCTGCGAGGTACTGCCCCTTCGTTCAATGCCAATGAAGCCATCATAGCCATTGGGGGCATCGTTGATATGGTTGCTCTGTCCGATACCATTGTCAATGACCTTCATCTGTGCCGTTATCTTTGGCTCATCCGGTATGGATTGGCCATTGGTGGAGATGATGACGATAGGCAAATTGGACGATTGAAAATTGACTTGACCAAAAATGACGGCGGGATAAATCCAGCAAAGCAGTAGTGTTTTTTTCATGGCGGAGACTTTTGTCCATGCAAATTTGAACAAACCAATTGACAAACCAGCAATAAAACTCCACCAAGCCCCCCATGGACGCTCGTTTTTACAATTCGTCCAAGTCATACAACCTGTACGTCTGAATGGCCTCCTCCAATCGCCTCCCAAAATCGGGCACCTCGGACACACCGCGTTTTGAGAGCTCCTTCGCCCATTTTTTCCAGTCTTTACCTGCCGATTTTTTCACGCCCCCGTACCACTCTTGGCTGGTCAGGTGTATGCTGAAATCACGAAAGCTAGCCCAAGCCGTCTCGTAGCGCCGCAAGCAGCGTTCATCTATTTGTGCCGTGCCGCCCTCCCAATCGGACGAACAGGGCAGGGCAAAGAAATTGTTGGTGCGATTCACCCATTCGGCCTTGCCAGCCGTGCTATTCACAAAAGCGCAACCCAGCAACACAGACGAAGGAATGCCAAATTTCTTTCGCTCGCTGATGGCGACCTGCTCGAAGCGCCGAACGAAAGCAATGGATGCCGCCTTGTCGGCCACCGGCTTGGCCGATTTCGCGGGCGCTTCCGACGAAAAATCAAGCATCGCTTGCGCCTCCGTGTCCGTGTATTTTTCTATTTTGGCGGCAGGTTGCTCCTTTTGGCTCGGGGTGGCGGAACCGCTCGATTTGGAAGGCACAAATTTTCTTCCAATGGCCATCAAAAGCAGCAGCACAAGCGCAATGGTAAACCAATTTGTTTTTAAAAATTTCCAGTTCATAGCCGATTCGTTTTACAACGTTTTTTATTAAATTGTTTCAAATTGAACCTCTTGTCGAGGAATTGGCAAAAATTTAGAGCAAATGTAAAACACTTTGTTTTTAATTCAAAGCATTTTTTTGAAAAAATCATACACACCCTCCACTTGTCAAACACCATGCTTCCATGACCCTCTCCAACGCTTCGAACGCTTTAAAAAAATACTTCGGCTACGATGCCTTTCGCCCGTTGCAAGCAGAAATAATCGAAGCCGTTTACAACAAACGCGACGCGCTCGTGCTGATGCCCACGGGCGGCGGAAAAAGCATCTGCTATCAGATACCAGCGATTACGCTTGAAGGCGTGGCGGTGGTGGTCAGCCCACTTATCGCGCTGATGAAAGACCAAGTCGAGGGGCTGAGCGCAACGGGTATTCCCGCAGCGTTCATCAATAGCACGCTCACTTCCGAACAAACACGCAACGTGGAAAACGCACTCATGGCAGGCTATGTCAAGTTGCTCTACGTCAGTCCTGAAAAGCTGGTGTCGCAAAATTTTCAGCCCTTGCTCAAGCGGCTCAAAATCAGTCTTTTCGCCGTGGACGAGGCGCATTGCATCTCTGCTTGGGGGCACGATTTCCGCCCCGAGTACACCCAGCTCCGTTTTTTGAAAGAACAATTCCCCGACGTGCCCATCCTGGCGCTCACCGCCACCGCCGACAAACTGACCCGAAAGGACATCATCGGGCAACTTCAATTGCCCGACCCTGCCATTTTTATAGCCTCTTTCGACCGCCCCAACATCAAACTGACGGTGCGGCCCGGCCAGCGGCGATTGGAACAAATCATCGAGTTTTTGAAACAGCACCCCCAACAATCAGGCATCATTTACTGCCTCGCGCGAAGGACTTGCGAAGAACTTGCCGACAAGCTCAACGCACGCGGATTCAAAGCCGCCCACTACCATGCGGAAGTGCCACCCGCGCAGCGCAGCAAAACTCAAGAGGATTTCATCAACGACCGCACGCCCATCATCTGCGCCACCATCGCTTTCGGCATGGGCATTGACAAGAGCAACGTGCGCTTCGTGATTCACTACAATATGCCGCGCAATCTGGAAGGCTACTATCAGGAAGTGGGGCGCTCAGGTCGCGATGGTTTGCCAGCCGATGCGTTGCTGTTCTTTAGCTATCAAGACGTGATGGTCTATCGCGACATGATTGAGCAAGGCGAGGCGGACGACACGCAGAAAGAGCTGAAAACAGCCAAACTCAATCGGATGTACCAATTTGCCGAAGCCCCCGTCTGCCGCCGAAAGACCGTGCTGTTCTACTTCGGCGAGACTTACGACCGCAACTGCGGCAACTGCGATGTGTGCCTCAATCCGCCGCGTCAGTTCGATGGCACCATTGCTGCCCAAAAGGCCCTATCGGCCATCATGCGCACCAAAGAAAGCGTGGGCATGAACATGCTTGTTGACATCTTGCGCGGCAGCCAACGACGCGACATTTTTGAGCACAAGTACAACGAAATCAAGACTTACGGCGCTGGCAAAGAGCACACCTTCGACGATTGGCTCTACCTGCTATCCCAAATGCTGCATATCGGCCTCGTCGAGATTGCTTACGATGAGCACAACTGCCTGAAAGTGACCGATGAGGGGAAAAAAGTACTGTTCGAAGGCAAAAAGGTATCGCTTGCGATGCCGCAGCCGAAAGTAAAAAGCAAGCCCGGCGAGAAGCTGCCGGTGATGCCCGAAAAGTCGAAATCACAGATGTTGAAGGAAGAGCTCTTTGGGCGCTTGGTTGCCCTGCGTCGCAGCCTTGCACAAGAGCAAGGCGTGCCGCCATATCTCATCTTCAGCGATGCCACCCTAGATGATATGGCTGACAAACGCCCCTTTACCGATGCCGACCTGTTGCAAGTCAGTGGTGTGGGCGAGCGCAAGCTGCAACTTTTTGGCGATGCTTTTATCGGTGAAGTACGGCGATTCGTGCTGGAAAAAACGGAGGAGGGCAATCGCATCACGGGCAGCACTCAGCTCATTTCCTTCAACTTGTTCCAAAAAGGGCATCTGGTGGAGGAAATCGCCGAGATGAGGGGCATCAGCGCCCTTGCGGTAGCAGGCCATTTGGCCACCATGTACGAACGCGGCGAAACGCTCGACATCAGCCAGTGGGTCTCGCCGGAGGAACGCGACATTATTCAAGGTGCCTTGCCCATGTTTGCGGAGCCATTCGCCATGAAGGAGATATTCGAGCATTTTGGCGGGCGATTCAACTACGACAAAATTCGGTTCGCCATCGCTGACTACAAGCGCCATCGAGGTTGACGCGCGATGCCACCAAGGTGTGGCAGGGGTAGGGGCAAAAAAAATGCGGCGCTCGTTTGCGCCGCACGGTTTCCCGTATATAATCTCATGAAAAGTTTCGAATCAGGTGGTCAATGAATTTGCCGCTTCTTTTCATATCGCCGCCGTTTGTTCTCATTGACGATACAAAAGTGCGGGAGGTTGTCCCATCTGCAAAGGACAAAAATAGGCGTTTGTTGAATGGTTTTCGAGGGTTTAGAAGTTGTGTTTTTTTCAATTTTGTTTAAAAAATTACGGTTTTGAATCTTAATTTAAAAAAAAATATGACAGGCGGACGAGGTTATAGAGGTGTTTTGTTGAAAATTTGTTTCGTTGGATAAAAAACTATTGAGTGATTTTTTTTAAAAAAACGTGGTTGCGGGTCCGCAAAGACCAAAAATCGTGAGCACAATTAGGCTGTTGATTCTCCTGAACGCTTTCAGCATGGCTACTGATTTAGCATGTTTTTTTCGCCTAAGCGAGTGGGTTGTACCTTATTGCGAAGAGAGAGTAGCTGGGCGCGAGGTATATGGCGGTCGGAATATGGTCTATGGTTGGATTCCGAGTCAGGAAGAAAATCTTGCCCTTACGAGTAGGCACAAAAAAAACGCGGCGCTCGTTTGCGCCGCGTCGGATTTCCCGTATATAATCTCATGAAAAGTTTCGAATCGAGTGGTCAATGTTTGCCGCTTCTTTTCGTTTTGCCGCCGTTCTCTTTCATTGACAGTACAAAAGTGCGGGTAGTTGGCACAAGTGCAAAGAACATAAAAACGAATTTGTTGAATGGTTATCGGCGCGAGTTTTTTACTAAATCATGTCGTTCTTTGATAAAAGAGCCTTTTTTGACTCAAAAGGGACATATTTATATGCTGAAAAACAAGGCAAAGTTTGAGGGTTTGTTGAAAATTTGATTGTCAAAAAAACTTAATTTTTTTAGAAAAAAAATTTTGAGGAGAAAAAAAATCAAGCCTGTCTCCTGTTTTCACTCCATTTCGAGCAACAATTGGCCTTTATCTACCGCTGCGCCTTGTTGCACCATCACCGCTTTCACCTGTCCATCGTTGGCGGCTTTTATCACGTTTTCCATCTTCATGGCTTCGAGTATCAAGAGCGGGTCGCCCTTTTGCACGGTTTGCCCGGAAGCTGCCATGACGGTGAGGACAAGGCCGGGCATGGGAGCCTTCACGGTGTTTGTTTTTTTGCCGCTGTTTGCGTGAAGGCCGAGTTGTTGAACAAGTCGTTCGTAGTGGTCGGCGATTTTCACCTGATAGTTTGCGCCATTTATCCTGAGTGTGAAACGTCGGGTGGCGTAGTCTGCCTCCAGCAATTCGGCGCGAATGGAGCGCCCGTTGTGCAAAAGGTGGAATTGTCCATCTGCTTCGGCGAGCAGGTCCAAATTTTTGGCATCCTCCGGGAGGGCATCGAACTCATGTCGGTCGTTGACGGAGATGAGAAAAGGCTCTGTGAACATGGGTTGTGATTGATATTGCGTACGAGGGGGCTTTCAAAAGACCTTGCATGTGAGCACGGTAATGTCGTCGGGGTAGGGCTGGCGCTCGCGGTAGTGTTCGATGTGGGCTAGCAATTTGGTATTGAGTTCCTTGGCGCCGAGCGCGGTATGCGCTCGCAGGAAAGTAATTAGTTTTTCCTCGCCGAACTCTTCCCCTGATTTGTTGCTCACGTCGGTGAGGCCGTCTGTGTAGGAGAAGATGAGTGCCTCGCTGGTAAGGCAGAGGCTCCCGATTTCGAGGAACGGCAGCTCTGGGAGCCAGCCCAGCACGGTGCACCCGTTTTTGAGGGGGAGCACCTCGCCATCCGCGAGCAACAACGGCGGGGTGTGGCCTGCGTTGATGTAGTGAAGCGTGCGGTTGGTGGGGTCGTATTTGGCGAGGAAGAGCGTGATGAACTTGTCGCCTTGCGTGACGCGATAGACGGCGGCGTTCAGTTCCTGCACGATTTCTTCCAAAGTGGGTCGGCGTGTGATGAGCGCGTGAAAGTTGGCCTGAAAATTTGCCATCAGCAGGGCTGCCGACACGCCCTTGCCCGTGATGTCGGCGATGCAAAAGGCAATTTTGCCGTCGGGGTATTCCACCACGTCGTAGTAGTCGCCGCCCACCGCGAAGTGTGGCTTATAGATGCTCGAGAGCTGATATTTTTTCCCGGCAGGGAGGCGCGAGGGCACGAGGGTGCGCTGAATTTCGGCAGCCACTTCCACCTCGCGGTTGAGGACTTCTTGGCGGAGCTGCTGTTTGAACAGGCGCTTGTTCTCAATGGCCACCGCAATCACGTTGGTAATAGTGGTGACAAACTGCACCTTGTTGTACACGTCGTCCTCGTCGCCAAACCCTCCCACGAAAGCGTAGGCAATCGGCTCGTTCTTGTGCATCACGGGTATGACGAGGTCGAACTCTCGAATCAGCGGATGACTGCTGCCCTCCACGCCCTGCTTGGTGCGGAAATGGGTGAGCTCGTCGTTCACGTCGTGTTCGAGCAGGCGTTCATCAAAGCCCGAGAAGCTCATGCACTCCCACCGGCCAGCCTCTTTGAAAAAAAGCGCCATTTTGCGGATGCCAATCTCCCAGCGGAGAAAGGAGCTGTACATATTGAACAGCCCGTCTGCAGCCACGTTTTCGTTGATGGCTTGCGTGATGGTGAGCAAGCTGTTGATTTGCAGCTGCTTGAGGTTGACTTCGCGCTCTAATTTTTCAATCCTCGAAAGGGTTCTCTTTATTTCCTGTAATTCAGGCATCAGTTTTAAAAATTCATCGGAAAGGTACGGATACCTATATTTTTGCCATGCTTTTTCCTTAAAAATCTAAAACTTGTGACATTTGCACCCGCAAAGCCGTCATTAGTTGCTTTTTGTTCGCTGTCGCGGTTTTCGACTCTACGAACTGACAACGAACAACTAACAACAAGAAACGAACAACCATCAGCAACCAACAACGAGCAACCAACAACGAGCAACCAACAACGAGCAACCAACAACGAGCAACCAACAACGAGCAACCAACAACGAGCAACCAACAACGAGCAACCAACAACGAGCAACCAACAACGAACGAAGATTTATGGAAGACTTAGCCAAAACAATGACCGAAGCGAAGGCCCACATGGATAAGGCCCTCGAACACCTCGACCACGAACTCGTCAAACTGCGCACAGGCAAGGCATCCACAAGCCTCATCGCCGACCTCATGGTAGAATACTACGGTGCGCCCACTCCGCTTCCACAAGTCGCCAACGTGCAAGTGAGCGATGCTCGCACCATCGTGATTCAACCCTGGGAACGCAATATGCTGGGGCCTATTGAGCGCGTCATCATCAACGCCAATCTCGGCATCACGCCGGCCAACGACGGAGAAGTCATTCGTCTCATGGTGCCACCACTTACGGAGGAACGTCGCAAGGAATTGGTGAAAAAAGCCAAACACGCTGGCGAGGAAAGCAAAGTTGGGGTGCGCAACGCCCGCCACAAAGCCCTCGACCACATCAAAAAAGCAGTGAAGGAAGGGGTGCCCGAAGACATGGGCAAGCGCAAGGAGACCGAGCTGCAAGACCTCGTGAACAAATATGTGGAACAGGTGGACAAAATCGTGGCCGCCAAGGAAAAAGAAATAATGACCGTTTAACTCAAACGGTGCTCGACGCACGATTCACGGTACACGGAAAAACTCCGCACCGTGCACTGTGCACCGTGCACCGTGAACCGTTTCAATAATGAACTTAGAAAAATACCTCGTCGTCGCGGGTGTTCCGGGCGTACACAAATTGATTGCCACGCGAGCCAACGGCGTCGTCATTGAAGACCGAAAAGAAAAACGCACACGCTTCGTGCCTGCCCGACAGCAACAAATAACCCCCCTTGCCACGGTCAGCATCTTCACGGACACGGAGGAAGGCACGGTGTTGCTCACCGATGTCTTTCAAAAAATGCTCGACCAGCTCGAGGAAAACCCTCCCGTGAGCCTCGATTCGGCAAGCCCGATTTTCCGCGACTATTTTACCAAAATTTTGCCCGAACACGACCGCGACCGAGTGCACATCAACGACATCAAAAAGTGCATCAAGTGGTTCAACTTCATGCGCGAAAACGGCATATTTGAAGAAGCCAAACGCGAGGCGGAAGCAGCTGAAGCTGCTAAAGAGGAAGACAAGAAAAAAGAGGAAACCGCCGAGACACAAAAAGATTGATTCGATTAACGTGATTGAATCGAACTCAATCGGCCCAATCGGAACAATCGGAGTACCAATCGGCTCAATCGAATCAACCAACTCAATGTACAAAGGAAAAAAAGTCGTCGTTGTGCTGCCCGCTTACAACGCCGCCAAAACACTCGAAAAAACATACCGCGAAATCCCCCTCGATTTGGTGGATGAGGTGATTCTCTGCGACGACCATAGCCGTGACAACACGGCGACGCTCGGCAAGCAATTGGGCATCCGACACATTATCATCCACGAAAAAAACACTGGCTACGGCGGAAACCAAAAATCGCTCTACAACAAGGCGCTGGAACTGGGGGGCGATATCGTCATCATGCTCCACCCCGACTACCAGTACACGCCGAAGCTCATCCCCTCCATGGTGAACATCATCGGCGAAGACCTCTACCCAGTGGTGCTCGGCTCCCGCATACTCGGCATGGGCGCGCTCAAAGGCGGTATGCCGCTCTACAAATACATTTTCAATCGGCTCCTGACACTCACCCAAAACCTGCTCATTCGCTACAAACTCTCCGAGTATCACACAGGTTATCGCGCCTTCAGCCGCGAGGTGCTGGAGACCATCAACTTCAATGGCAACTCTGACGACTTTGTGTTTGACAATGAGATGCTCTCCCAAATTGTCTATGCAGGCTTCGACATTGGCGAGGTGACTTGCCCGACCAAATACTTTGAAGAGGCTTCAAGCATCAATTTTCGCCGCAGCATGAAATACGGTCTTGGCGTGTTGCGTGTGTCGTGTTCGCATTTTCTGCAACGACTGGGGCTGGCAAAGTTCGAGATGTATCGGCGAATGAAGTGAGCAGGTCCCCTCACCGCGCCACGACCACTTTCCGCGTGGTCACCACCCGCCCCGATTCGGCCACGAACCGGAAGAAGTACACCCCGGCTCCGAGGCGGCTGACATCAATGCGCTGCGTGGTCTGCGCCGCGGCCCAGAGACCGGCGCGCACCACCTGACCCGATGGCGCCACCAGCTGCCAGCGACCCTCCATCGGATGGTGGAGGCTGACGAGCACCTCGTCGGTGGCGGGGTTGGGAGAAAAGCCAATAAAATCTGGTTCTTTTTCGCCTGTATGGGATGAACTTACGGTCTCACAGGTATCATCCTCGCTCCATTGCTTGTAATGTGGCATATTGGGCATGGTGTTGCCGTTTCTCGCTGCCAGTTCGAGGGCATATTGTTGCAAATCACAATCCGCCCCATAGCAGTTTGGGCTATTGATTACATGAAGGTGCCTGTTGGGCGCCCTCCCAGCAATGTATATCTTCCCATCTGGCGCTAGCCTCGCTTGGCAAAAACGTGTCGTTGCAAGAATGTCTGGGGGGGTATTTAACTCTCCGACAAGAATCCGGCTACTGGATATATCGGAAGCCGATATGTCGAATTGCCAGAGTTTATTATGGCATGGGGCATAAATAAAGCGAGAGTTAGAGGAAAAGGCTGCGCCGTTAAAGTTAAAAGTGTCTTGCCCAAAGTCTATTTTTATCGGATTGCTTAACGTGGCGGTATGGTCATCAAAATCAAAGATGCTCAGGCCAAAATAGAAGTTGCCTCTCGCATATTTTAGGTTGTTGGGAGAAAAAACAGCTTGCCCTTGTGGGTCATTATCTCCCCATATCTGCCCGACACATTGGATAAAAGCGGTATCAACCCCGTTCTCAGTTAGCAAAAACGTCCAGTAGCAATTGGAATGTGACTTTGGCTGTATGACCCACCAGTCTTTCCCGTTGGCATGCCTTGCGGCCTGTATCATCCCCCTTGAAAAGGTGTCTTGCAAAAGGACCACATTTTTCTCTACCACCCTCCCCAGCCCATTTTCCATCGCCATGTCTATCACGGAAAAATAGAGTGTAACCGGAGCCAGCGGGAAGAACGGCTGCATGAAATAAGGGTCGCCGATGTCCGTGTAGAACAGGTAATACAGGTGGGAGCTGCCGGGCTTTGGCAAGGCTATAATACCTTGAATTAACGGATTGCCCCCGGTTTTGCAGAAGCTGGCTTCCAAGAGGTCTTTCCCGATAGAGTCTCCATTGGCCATCACCTGATGGGCGGCGTTGGCGATGTAGCAGCCGTTGGAATAGAACAGCAACCTGCCCACGGAATCGCACATAATGGCACAGGAGCCTTCAAATTCCATTTGTTTGTTGACAGGCTCAATTTTCAGCGTGTCGCCATTGAAATTGAGGATAGTGCCGGAAGGGTAAGGGCTGTTGAACCGCCCAAAAATCAATTGATTGCCGTAGCCTTGTTGAGCATTTGCAGAAAATGCAGACAAGATAAAGAGCGAGAAAAAAGAAAGCACGAGGCGCATGACCTTACGAAAGTTTGTGTGGCAAAAAAGAGCAGGCCAGCTCGGTGTAGCTCCGTGCGCACGCTCGAAAACGCGACACCCTTACAAATGTCGGCAAGCCGACGGTGAGAAGCAAGGGAGCGCGAAAAAACTTAACAGTGGGGAGAATGGCGGCATGGCGTGCCTGCCGCCGCTTGCTTGCCAATCGGTGCCGGAAAATCTTGCAACGCTGCCGTTGGTTGGGTTTGCGCCAGAAATGGCAGGGTGGAAAAAACTACAGCCCTGCTCTCAACGTTCCTCGAGTAGTTTTTCCAAATAATGCGTCTTGATGCCGAAACCCGCCTTCAACGCCGCTACTTTTTCCAAAACCATTTCCTTCCGTAGTGGAGCGCCCGCAGTGGCGGCAATCATCACATTCTTAGCCGTGTGTTCGGTGGATATGAACTCGAACACCTGCGTTTTGTAGCCCTCGGCTTCGAGCAGGAGTGCGCGAATGCCATCGGTCACGATTTCTGCCTGGCGCTCTTCGAGTATGCCGTGCCGCAACACGGGGGCGAGTTCGTTGCGCGTGTGCATTTCCTTGCGGATTTGTTTGTGGCAACAAGGTGCCGCGACGATGATTTGGGCTTTGTTGCGGATGCCCGCTGCCAGCGCCAAGTCGGTGGCTGTGTCGCAAGCGTGCAGCGCGATGAGCATATCCAGCCGTTCGGGGCGATAGTCGGCTATATCCTGCGAGATGAATCGAAGTCCCTCGAAACCAGCTGCTTGGGCGGTTTCGTTGCACAGCGCCACCAAGTTGGGGCGCAGCTCGATGCCTGTGATGTGTGGGGTTAGGGAAAGTTTGTTTTTCAAAAAGTCGTAGAGGGCAAAGGTCAGGTACCCTTTTCCCGAACCCATATCGGCGATGTGGGGGGCGGTGGGGAGCGGGCAATCGCGCAGCAGGCTGCCAATCACCTCAAGGTACTTGTTGATTTGGCGCCATTTGTCTTGCGCGTCGGCTCGAATTTGTCCCTGCGCGGTGGTGATGCCCAAGGCGTGTAGCCATGGGGCGGTGGGGGCGAGCATGCGCAGTTTGGTGCGGTCGTGGGTGGTATCGGCGTTGGTCGTGTGTGATGCTTTTTGGGAAGAGAAAGTAGGTTCGCCGTTTTTGGAAAAGCTCAGATGGAAATCGCGAGCGGTGGTGAGCAAATCCGCGTTCAAGAAGGAGTGTCCCAACAGCTGCTCCAATTGTAAGATTGCCGTTTCTATGTCAAAGTTTTTGACCTCGTCGCGGGTTTTGTAACGAAAGGTGAACGATACGAAAAGACCTTTTTTCAAGGTCACAGGTCGGAGGTAGATGTTTTTGAGGTCGGCAGTGGCTGCCGGGGTAGGCTTGCTCAGGATGCATTTGAGCATAGAGCCTGCTTCGAAGGCGGCTCGAAAAGCGGCGAGGAATTGGAAGCGTGGCATGGGAGGGGGTTATCTGTTCGCTTCGCGGCGCAATTGGGCGCGTCGGCGTAGTTCCTCTTCAATCACGCGCTGCGCGTATTCGAGCTCGCCTTTGCTCTCGAAGCGTTTTTTTTGCCAAAAAACGATGAAAAGAAAACCTGCGAAACACAAGGCTGCTGCTCCCAAGGTCGCAAAGGATGGCCATCGAAAACCCACGAAATGAAGTATCACCGCAAGCAGTGCCCAACCGGCCCCCACTACGCCGACGAACATGGCCAATCGTTGGCGGCCTTTGAATAGCGCGAGCCGACTGCGGGTGCGTGCATGGAGTTCCATCAAGTGCTCGGCCCCAAAATGCGTCGGCCCCAATTCGTCGAGTAAACGAAAGTCATCGCTGGCCTCGCGTTCGAGGCGCTCAAAAACGTCGGGCATTTGCGGGCGACGAAACATGGCAGTTACATTTTTTTCACAAGAACGAAAAAACAGGGGCAAAGGTTGGCTGGACTGGAGCGGCGTGATGGATTTTGGCGGACAAAATTCAACTTTTTTTCAATGTGCGTTGACAGGGCCTCTAAATTTATTTTGAGGTGCGTATTTTTCCCCGTCGTTCATTGCCTCTGTTTCTCTAAAACCTCTCAACCGCTCTCAATTTTACACGAAAATCCCAGTTCCGCCAATCGCCAACACACCACTAATCAACAATTCCACAAATCAGTTTTGTATGATAGCGCACGACCCTAAATCGTGGCTCCCTGCCACTTACCGCTTTCAACGCTCCGACACGCTGCGGAGGCTTTTCCCATGGATAATCGCTGTGTGCGTTTATTCGGCCTTTGTCGCGTGGCTTGAGTTGGAGTATTGGAAGTTGAGCGAGGATAGCAACATCCGCAATATCTCCATGATGCACACGCTGTTGGGGTTTGTCATTTCTTTCGCGCTCGTTTTTCGCACCAACACGGCCTACGAACGCTGGTGGGAAGGTCGCAAGCTATGGGGTGCTTTGGTGAACAACAGCCGCAACCTTGCCATGAAACTCGCAGCTATGTTGCCCGAGGGGGATTCGGCTCGTGGCTATTTTCGCATCATAATTCCAGCCTATGCCACCGTTTTGAAAAACCACCTGCGCAGCAACGACACGCGCATCGAGCTGTTCGACCATTTGCCCGACGACGTGCGCCGCAAGCTTGACGCGGATAAGCACATTCCCAACCAAGTGGCCGCCATGATGTTCAGGCAGGTCAGCAATCTACACAAGGAGAAAAAAATCACGGGCGAGCAGATGCTCTTTTTAAATGCGGAGTTGCAGTCGTTCACGGATATCTGCGGGGCCTGCGAGCGTATCAAAAACACGCCGATTCCATATTCTTACAGCACGTTCATCAAAAAATTCATCATCGTCTATGTCGCCACGCTTCCTTTTGGGTATGTGTTCAATTTGGGCTACTATGTGGTGCCTATGGTCGGGTTTATCTTTTATGTGCTGATTAGTTTGGAAATCATCGCCGAGGAAATCGAGGAGCCTTTCGGAGCGGACGAAAATGACTTGCCGTTGGGCCGGATGGCGCAGAGCATCCAAGCGCACATCCATGAGCTTATTTGATGCGTATTCCGAGTTTTTACACTCGTCGGGCGATTTCGATTCGTCCGACGAGTGTAGGAGAGATGCCGCTACAAAATGGCTTTGTTGCGGCGCAATTCGTCCCTCAGGTTGGGTTTCAGCCGGTCGGCAGCCTGCACCAACATATCTTCGTCGCGGGGAAATGGCATGGGCGCGTTGCCGATGCGGCGCTTTGTTTGCTCGCTGAGTGCTCGGCGGTCGCCCGTGAAGGTGCTGGCGTAGTTTTCAAATAAAATTTCGGTGCCCATCTCGCGGGTGTCGAGCAGGGTGTTGCGATAGGCATCATAGATTTCCACCGCGCCGGTCAGCCGGGCTGCTTTTGTTTGATAGACCTCTAGCACATTCGCGTAGATGCACACTTTTCGGGGCACTTTGATGTCATTGCCGAGCGAGTCTTTTTTCACATTGCCCCTTTCGTCGAGTACATATTCCCAGCCGTCCTCTATTTCCTTTTCGTCGGTGTAGGCGCGTTCGTGGACGCGCTCTGGGCTGATGTCCACTTGACGGATTTTGAAAATTGCTTTGTAATCGTATTGAGCGCCGGGCTGTGCTTCAAAGAAAAATGCCTTCCATTCGCTGTCCAAATCGCGCTTGCTCATGGTCGTCACCCGCTCCACGAATGAGCGCGGCAGCATTTTGTCGGAGTGGTTTTTGACTTCAAAGAGGATGTACGAGGTGCCGAGGTCGCGGGCGCGTTCGCTCAGCTGCTCTGTGTCTTTGTAGTGGCGGAAGTATTTTGTCTGCAAATCCTGCAATTCGCGGAAAGCTTCGCGGGCGGCAAGGCGGTCGCCATTTTCGCCTCGGGCGAGCAGGGTCTTGGCGCGGTCATAGACATACTCTGCTGCTTTTTCGCGGCTTTCGCGCTCCAGCGTGGCGATGTCCACAAACTCAAACCGGGCGCGGTAGCCGTCCTTCGACACGAGGGGGGTGAGGGGGCTGACCTTGCGCTGACGGGCCGCCATGTTGCGGTGGATGGCATTGATGCGCTCCCAGTTTTCGGGTCGGCCACTGGCAGCGAGGCGCTCCGTGGTGGCGAGGTCGCGGGCTTGGGCTTTCTGAAAAGCCGCTTCCAACCCTTGCACGAGTTCGGTTTTTTTCTTCGATTTGCCGCGCAATTTGCCGACGCAAAATTCGATGGCGCCATCGTAGTCGCCGCTTTCGATGAATTTTTGTGCGGTGCGGCAGGAAGTCAGCAAAAAAGCCAACAGTAGGAATGAGACGAGTATGTGGGTCTTGGCAAACATGATTTTTTCGTTTTTGTGACTGCTTTCAAAAATCTGCCTGAAAGGTGCAGGGCTTTCTTATCTCGCGTCTTTTAAAAGATGTTAGGGCTTTTGCAAAATTTGTTAAAATCCAAAACGGCTTGCAAACGCTTGTAAATCAACTTTGAAATACATGGAAAAGGTAACTGAGAGTGCTTCAAAATACCGCCATCTGGAAAAAATGAGTGTGCGCGAATTGCTGCTCAACATCAATGCGGAAGACCAGCTCGTTCCTTTGGCGGTGGCGCAGGCCATTCCCCAGATAGAGGCGTTGGTGGAGGCCATCGTGCCGAAAATGCGCGAGGGAGGGCGCCTGTTTTATATCGGCGCCGGCACTAGTGGGCGGCTCGGTGTGGTGGATGCTTCAGAGATTCCGCCCACATTCGGAGCGCCCCCTGAGTGGGTCGTGGGTCTCATAGCGGGGGGGGACTCGGCCATTCGCAAGGCTGTGGAGGGCGCGGAGGACAGCGAGACGCAGGCTTGGCAGGATTTGAAAATATGGCAAGTGGATGAGCTGGACACCGTGGTGGGCATCGCGGCTTCAGGCACCACCCCTTATGTGATTCATGGCCTTAGGGCTTGTCGGGAGCGGGGTATTGCCACGGGCTGCATCACTTGCAACCCCGGCGCGCCGCTATTGGCCGAAGCCGATTTCCCGGTGCTTGCGGTCGTGGGGCCGGAGTTCGTGACGGGCAGCACGCGCATGAAGGCGGGTACCGCGCAAAAGTTGATTCTGAACATGATTTCCACTGCTGTCATGATTCGGCTTGGGCGGGTGCAGGACAACAAAATGGTGGATATGCAACTCTCCAACAACAAGCTGGTGGACAGGGGCACGAAGATGATAGTGCAAGCCACTGGCTTAAGCTACGAGGCTGCCCAAAAGTTGCTGGCGCGATTCGGAAGTGTGCGTGCGGCGTTGAGTGCTTATGGGTCTTGATTGCACAGGCGGGGTTTTTCGCTTCCTCATTTGGCGGCTCCATTCACGGGGCATTGACCGAGTGCGGCACGAGTTCCTCAAGCCTCATTCCCCGCGAGCCTTTTATCAAAATCAGGGCATCGTCGAATCGTTGTTGCGCGAACCAGTCCTTTGCTGCGGCGGTATCGGCAAAATGGATGGCTCCGTGTTTTTGAAAATGGGTGCGGCCAAATTCGGGGCCTACCAACACGAGTACATCGGGACGCTGGCGAGCAGCGAAGCGCACGATGGCTTCATGTTCTTTTAGGCTTTCCTCGCCCAATTCAAGCATATCGCCGAGAATTGCTACCTTCTGTTTGGCCGAGATGGCTTTCAGGCTTTCCAATGCTGGCCTCATGCTTGAGGGGTTTGCGTTGTAAGCATCCAGCAGAATAGTGTTGTCGCCATATTGGAGAAGTTGGGAGCGGTTGTTGGCAGGTTTGTAGTTTTCGAGGGCAGTTTTGATTTTTTCTGCGGGGACTTTGAAATAAACGCCAAGCGCGATGGCGGTCATCACATTGTTGAAGTTGTGATGGCCCACGAGCTGTGTCTGAATTTCCACCACATGGTCAGATTCATCGGATAGAAACGCTGCTCGTATGAAAGGGGCTTCTTCCACGAGCATCACTCGAATCGTCTCTTTATCATCGCCGGGGACAAGTGCTTCCGTTCGGGTGTACTGGATGCGTCGGCGATGGTGTCGTGTCATGGAAGAGAGGTATTTTTCAGATTGGTTGACGAATACCCATCCATTGTGCCGAGCGAGGTAGCGATAGAGTTCGCCTTCGGCTTTTTTCACGCCTTCAAGGCTGCCAAACCCCTCCAAATGCTCCTTCCCGATATTGGTCAACAACCCGTGTGTGGGGCGGGCGATTTCGCAGAGTTGAGCGATGTCGCCGGGTTGGTTCGTCCCCATTTCGAGCACGGCCACTTCCGTGTCGTCGGGCATGGAGAGCAGTGTAAGCGGCACACCGATATGGTTGTTGAAATTGCCTTTGGTATAATGGCACGGGTAGTGGTTGGACAACACCGCCGCGATTAGCTCTTTTGTGGTCGTTTTTCCGTTGGAGCCTCCAATGGCGATGACAGGGATATCGAACTGGCGACGATGATGGGTGGCTAAGTCTTGGAGCAAATGCAGCACGTTTGTCACGAGCAAGCAATTGCTGCTTTTTGCGTAAGCCGGGTCGTCTATCACGGCATACGCTGCGCCTTGTTCCAATGCCTGTAGTGCAAACTTGTTGCCGTCGAAGTTGTCGCCTTTCAGCGCAAAAAAGAGGCAACCAGGCGTGAGTTGCCGAGTGTCGGTGCAGACGACGGGATGTTGTCTGTATATGACGTAAAGCTCTTGTAATGAAAGCATAAGAAGGGCAAAAATAGGTGAATCGCCCGAAGTGTCGCGCCTAAAAAAAATGAGCCATTCCGAACACTGCGGAATGACTCATGCGAAACAATAAGGATTGGCAGCTCCCTACAAAACTAGTAGCGGCGTTTCACCTTTTTCTTCTTTGTTTTGAATTCGTTGCCCTTTTCATCGTTACCGATGGGGTTGCCCGTTCGTGTCATGGCACAGCGGAAGCCAACAGTACGGCTGGCTTTGTCCTCTTCAAGGAAACGGCGAGCACCCGGCGAGAGCCAGAATGCGCGGTCGGCCCAAGAGCCACCTTTGATAACGCGAGCCTTGTCGCTGATGAGGGTGCTGATACCGTAGCGATATTCCACCTGCGATTCTTTGTCGCCGTCGAGGTAGTTGTACACTTCGGGGCGTTTGTAGTTGTCGCGCAGGGCGGTGGTGGTAGTGTCCATCAGTTCATAGATCAAGCGTCCCAAGCTGTCTTTGGTGACAGGCTGTCCCGTTTCCGGGTCGAGTTGTTTGGTCATGAAGATGTTGCCGCGATATGGGTTCAGGTCGTGGTTGGCCACATCCTCCAAGTCGGAAGAAGTCATCGGACGATAGAGGTCGGCAGTCCATTCGTTCACGTTGCCAGCCATGTTGTAGAGACCGTAGTCGTTGGGCCAGTTGTCGCGCACTTTGGATGGGAAGAACGATTTGTCGTTCAAAGCACCGGCCATACCGCCATAGTCCCCACCGCCGCGCTTGTAGTTGGCAAGCATGGCGCCTTGGTACCTGTTGCGCTTCTGATAGCGCACGGTGTTGCCGTCCCAAGGATAGATGCGGCGGTCGGTGATAAGTTCGTCCTTGCTGTTTGCTTGCTTGCCGATGAGCGAGAGGGCTGCGTATTCCCATTCGGCCTCTGTCGGGAGGCGGTATGCGGGCAGCAGGATACCGTCTTCGAGGCGCACGCCGCGCTCGCCGCCTGTGCGGCGGTCTGGCAGGTTTTTGCGGACGGCTGGCTCATATTGGCCCACCAGATAGGCTTCTGTGTTGAAGTTGTTTTCGTTCTTTTGGTCGGGTGTGGGGTCAATGATGCCGCGCTCGATGAGAATCATCTCGTTCACGCGGTCAGTACGCCATTTGCAAAATTCGTTGGCTTGGTGCCAGTTGACGCCCACGACGGGATAATCGTCGTAAGCAGGGTGGCGGAAGTAGGTCTCCACCATTGGCTCGTTGTAGGCCAATTCGTCGCGCCACACGAGGGTGTCGGGCAAGGCGCGTTTCCAGACTTCTGGATAGGTTTCGCCAAACACGCGGTCCACCCAGTAAAGGTATTCGCGGTAGTCAATGTTGGCAATTTCGGTTTCGTCCATGTAGAACGAGGAGACCGTCACGCGGCGAGCCACGTTGTTCCATTCGTAAGTAGCATCTTGGTCGGTGATGCCCATCGTGAAGGTGCCGCCTTCGATAAGGACGAGGTTCGGACCCGTGGCTTGGCCAGGGGTTTTCACTTTTTCAAAGCCACCCCACTTCTGGTCGTTGTACTTCCAACCGGTAGAGGAGGAACGCTCGGTTTTTTTACCGCAGCTAGCCAGCAGGAAGATGAGCAGGACAAAGCTTAACCCGTGAATGAGTGTTTTTTTCATTATTAAAATACAGGTTTAGAAAATTGAGCAGCAAATGTAGGCAAATAAAACATTTCAGAATTCCGGGCTTTCAAAATTTAACGAAAGCTGTTGGGTTCACTGAAACATTCGGATGCAATCGTTGAGGTCGCGGCGCTTCTTTTTGCGCAGATTTTCATTTTGGTCAAACAAAATACCGAGGGTGAGTTCGTAAGTGCCGCCTGAACGCCCCGCCAGCCCAGACACCGTGAGGTCGTAGCTAAGCCCCATCTTGAAAATGCCTTCGCGAAAACCCGCGAGCAAAATGACCGCGTCCGCATTGCGAAAAGTATGCCGATACCACCCTCCCCCGATGAAAGGCCCTAACGCTAGATAGGCTCCGACATTCAATTGTTGGTAAGGCCCTTGGGAAACGAACAAAAAATTCGGGGAGATAAACGAGGTGTGTTTTAGTTTATTGCCCTTTTTAACGAACAGCTCCGTGCCCCCATGCAGGGTGTAGCGAAGCGGCAAACCGCGAGAAAGATTGTCGTTGACGAGCAGGATGCCATCGTTGGGTGTGTTCAGGTGTTTGAGTGCCACGCCGAGGTAAAACCGTTCGCTGAGCAGGAGCATCCCCGCGGAAATGTCGAGTTGTGCGCGCGAGGCGAATTCGGGCGGCACCTCGTCCGTGCCGTTGCCAACGCCGCCGATGGGGTCAATCTGGTCGGGGAAAATAAGTTTTTGCCAGTCGAGATGGGTTTGTTGGGCGCCAGCTTCCATGCCAAGTTTGATGGCCCAATGGTCATTCACGTTGAGCCGATAAGCATATATGGCTGAGAAGCGGGTGGTGCGCAAGATGCCATCGCCTGCATTGTCGCCTTCCAGATTGAATCCAATGCCGCTGTTGAGCCGCTCCAAGCTTTGCTCGTAGAACAATGAATAGGTGCGGTAAGCATTGTTGAAGCCCGACCATTGATTCCTGTAGGCCGCACCCATGCGCGGGGCGATGGCGCTACCCGCAAACCCCGGGTTGATTTGAAGGGGCATGGCATAGAATTGAGAGAAAATCGGGTCTTGCGCTTGTGCGGCGAAGCCCGCCAAAAGAAATAGTGCGGCAAAAAGTTTTCTCATAGTCTGAACAGCTTTGGCGGGAACACGGTGCTTTGGGTTGTCTGACATTCTCACCGCAAATCAGTCCCCCAAGTACAGGGGCCGCTCAGGTGGTTTTGAACGAACAACACTTGCGGTAATCCGAAAATCATGTGATTCAATCAAGCTCATCCCCAAATCCTTTTTAATCTGGGTATAACGACGCGAAGTTCTGTTCAGTTGCGGTGAAAAACAAATGTTGCACGAGGCTTAAATCCCAAAATTGCTTGTTTTGTGCGAATATGCTGGAAACGTGGGACATTGTGGGCATTATCACAATTCTTGGTATTTTTCCGACGTGAAAATCAACAGTATCCAAATCGAGGCAGCATCCCTAAGCAGCGTGGTTGACTTTTACCACCACCTGCTGGGCTTGCCGTGTGTCGCCGATGCGGGCAATGCCTATGTCTCAATTGGCGATGCCACGTTGATATTTTCCGAAAACCCGACTGCAAACGGCATCCATCACTTCGCTTTCAACATACCCTGCAATCAAATACGAGAGGGCATGGCGTGGCTCGAAAGGCTTGGGATTGTGCTCATTGCCAATGATAAAGGCCATACGCGCATAGATTTCCCAGATTGGAACGCGGAGGCTGCCTATTTTTTTGATGCGGCGGGAAACATCGTGGAACTCATCGCCCGCCGCGATTTGATGAACGAAAGCAGCCAACCTTTTGGCCCCAGCTCTTTGCTTGAAATCAGCGAGATTGGCATCGTGGCCGATGATGTGTTGGCGTGGAGCGCAAGTGCCGCGGAACGTTGGGGCATCTTGCCATTTGAGAAGCAAAAACCAAGCGCCGATTTTTCTGCGCTCGGCACAGACCTCGGGCTTTTCATCGTGGTACCGGAAGGACGCAAGTGGTTCCTTACCGACTTGCCCGCCACCAAAACCTCTTTGGTGGCGCGCTTTGAAAATAACAAGGGCGAGATGTTTGCCTACAACAGCCGAGACAGCCTCGGCTGAACACATTTTGCCTTCTGCCGACAAAATCCCACCGTTGGCGGCGCATTTTTAGCCAAACCCTGTGGTTAATTTTTCGATTCACTACTTTTGCCCCTCGTTTTAAAAAACAAAGGAACGGAGGCGGCGTTTAAGCCCCCATCCTTTTAGACAAGGCGTTGGCAGGTGATTGACTTTAAAAACAGACAAGTCAAAAAACGCAGCAGACAATCACCCCCAATCAGTTGCAAATCAGGCTGACTTTCCATTCAAATAACTCAAAATAATGGCACAATTCAATTCGGACGTAGAAGCAGTAGATGCGCTGGCGCAGGCATACAAAGACCTTTCCGCAGAAGTCGGCAAAGTAATCGTCGGACAAGACGATGTGGTACGAGCAGTTATCATCACACTTTTCTCAAATGGTCACGCGCTGTTGGTGGGCGTTCCCGGCTTGGCCAAAACGCTCTTGGTAAGCACGATAGCCGAAGTGCTCGACCTTGATTTCAAACGCATACAGTTCACTCCTGACTTGATGCCCTCCGATATCACAGGCTCCGAAATTCTTGACGAAGACCGCCATTTCCGCTTTTTGCGCGGCCCCGTCTTCGCCAATATCATTCTCGCCGACGAAATCAACCGGACACCTCCCAAAACCCAAGCGGCACTGCTCGAAGCCATGCAAGAGCGTTCCGTCACCGTGAGCGGTTCGCGTCATGTGTTGCCGTCGCCTTTCTTTGTGCTCGCCACACAAAACCCCATCGAACAGGAAGGCACCTACCCACTGCCGGAAGCACAGTTGGACCGTTTCATGTTCAACATCCCGCTCACTTACCCAACCTACGAACAGGAGGTGGAGGTGGTAAAAAACACCACATCTTCTTTCAAGGCCGAATTGCGTCATATCCTGAATAGCGACCAAATCCTCGAATATCAAAAACTGATTCGGAAAATACCTGTGAGCGACAACGTGCTGGAATACGCGGTAGGGCTGGCCTCCAAGACCCGCCCCGGCACCGAACGCGCCACCAAAGAGGCAAACAACTACCTCGGATGGGGCGCTGGCCCTCGCGCAAGTCAATATCTCGTGCTAGGTGCAAAATGCCACGCCGCTATTCGAGGCAAATACTCTCCAGACATCGAGGACGTGCAAGCCATCGCCAACCTTGTGCTGCGCCACCGCATCGTGCGCAACTACAAAGCCGAGGCAGAGGGTGTGACCGAAGAAAACATCATCGAAGCATTGCTGTAATGCTCGACACAACGGGCATCTTGCCCGATATTTTAGCGCAATGGCCAAGGAATGGACACTCGGCGAAAAATCCGCCGAACTGAAAAAAGAGACCGAGCATGCCGTGTTGGTGAGCCTCATCACGCCCGAAGTGACGGAGACCCAAGCACACGAATACATGGATGAGCTCGAATTTCTCGCACATACCGCTGGGGCCGAGACGGTCAAGCGGTTTACCCAACGCCTGCTCCACCCAGACCATCGCACCTTTATCGGCAAAGGAAAAGTGGAGGAAATCCAAAAATACCTCGAGCGCCACGAGGAAGTGAACATGGTTGTTTTCGACGACGACCTTTCGGGCAAACAAACGAACAACCTCGAAGAAGCCTTGAAGGTAAAAATCGTGGACCGCTCCACGCTCATCCTCGACATCTTTGCCAACCGCGCCCAGACGGCACAAGCCAAAACACAAGTCGAATTGGCCCAAATGAAATACCTGCTGCCTCGCCTACGCGGCCTTTGGACGCACTTGGAGCGTCAGCGCGGCGGCATTGGCATGAGAGGCCCCGGCGAAACCCAAATAGAGACCGACCGGCGCCTGGTGCAGTATCGTATCAAGTCCCTAGAGGAAAAACTCAAAGACATAGACCGACAGAGCCAAACCCAGCGCAAAACACGCGGCGAGCTTATTCGAGTGGCGCTTGTGGGCTACACCAACGTCGGGAAAAGTACCCTGATGAACCTTCTCTCAAAATCAGAGGTGCTGGCCGAAAACAAACTTTTCGC
This sequence comes from Saprospiraceae bacterium, assembly GCA_026129545.1. Taxonomy (NCBI): domain Bacteria; kingdom Pseudomonadati; phylum Bacteroidota; class Saprospiria; order Saprospirales; family Saprospiraceae; species Saprospiraceae bacterium. The sequence continues at coordinate 2,749,356 of JAHCHX010000001.1, read as the reverse complement.
CACGCTCGACACCACTGTGCGAAAGGTAGTGTTCGGCACCATGCCATTTTTGCTCTCCGACACGGTGGGGTTCATCCGAAAGTTGCCACACCATCTGGTGGAAAGTTTTAAAAGCACCCTCGACGAGGTGCGCGAGAGCGACATCCTGCTCCATGTGGTGGACGTGGCGCACCCTCAGTTTGAAGACCATGTCCGCACCGTGCAAAAAACGTTGCTCGAATTGGGTGCAGCAGAGAAACCTACCTTGATGGTTTTCAACAAAATAGACCTCTATCGCGAACGATATTTCGACGATTTGCTCGACCCATCCACGCGCAAAGAATTGGAGCAAGACCTGCACGCGCGTCTGCGCGACGCTTTTGGCGAGAACATCTTCGTTTCTGCCAAATCGAAAGAAGGCATGGAGGAATTGCGCGAGCGCATGACGCGCCTCATCAAAGAAGCTTACGTGGTGCGCTACCCGCATCAGGTGAAAAGTTGGTAGCACAAGTGTGATTGACGCTCGCGGCTGCCACCCCACATCGGGAGCAGCCGCGAGCGTCAATCGGCGATGGTCACTCCACCACTAATTTCCTAACCGCGCTGCCCTGCTTCGAGGTCAGGTGCATCACATACACACCCTTAGGAAGGTCCGCCACATCCAGCGTGGTTTGCTCGGCAAATGTACGCTCGCGCACTATCTTGCCTTGAACATCGAGCAATACCAGCGATACGGGCGCAAAATCCGCCACCGTCACTTGCACCCTGCTGGTCGCCGGATTGGGCGTGATGTCCACTTGCAACATTTCCTGAGGAGCTTTCACCGAAGTCAGGCAGCCGGGCGTGTTTCCCCAAATCACGGGAATCGTCAAGCCCAACGAAGCTGTCCAATCGGGACATTCCGTTGGCGAGGCCGACACGGAGTAGTTGCCCGGAGTCGTCACCACCAGCGTGTCGTTGTTGGCTCCGGCTATCGGCTCCCAATCGTTGTACCACTGGATGTTGAGCGTGTAAGGCAGCAGCACCTCCATCCAAACAGTATCACCTGAGCAAATAATCAATTCGCCTTCCGGGCTGATGGAAAAATCGCCAAACGAGGACACCGTCACGGGCAAGAACGCCAAGCCATCCACCAACACCTCCGGGCTTTGTTCGGCGCAGCCGTTGAGCGTGGCCGCGACTGAAATATAAGACGGCGTATCGTAGTAGGCATCCACTTCCAGCGTTTGGCTGGTGGCATTGGGTATCGGCTGTGCCGAACCACCCGAAAAAGGCCGTTTGTACCACTGGTAACTATCGTACTGCTGTGTGCTGAGGATAGAAGTGGACTCGGGGCAAAGCAACAGGTTCCCCGTCACCGTAGGGTCGTGCGGACATTGGGCGTTGGCTCCAGCCCAAAGCAAAAAAGCGGCGGCACCCGCAAGTGCCGCCTTGATGGTCGTTTTCATGCTTAAATGTTTAGTGTTTGAAAAAATCAATTGGCACCATAGACACTTGTCATTTGCGGGAGGGTTGGGCTGAAATTTTTTTTTAGGATTTTTTTAACCAAGCCTGCTGCCATTTTGTCGCAAAAAAACGGGTGGCACAATTCTCGCCAAGCGAACCGCATCACACGAAGGCATCCTACATCCCGGCATTTTTTCTCTCAAACCCACTTTTTTTCATGCTTAATTTTCTTGCAACGGAAGGCGCGGCTGCGAACAGCAGCGAGCGCCGTGGCCGGGCGAATGAGCAAGATGACTACCTGCTCGATGCTTATTCCCAGACCGTCACCGGTGTCGCTCGCCGTGTCAGCAGCGGTGTCGTTCACCTGAAAGTCCAAAAACCAACGCCTCAAAATCGTCGGCAACAACAGCAAATGCCTCCCGGAGGGGCAGGCACTGGCAGCGGCTTCGTCATCAGCTCTGATGGTTTCGTGGTGACAAACAGTCATGTCGTGAATGGTGCCACCCAAATCGAGGCCAGCTTGCCCGATGGGCGTTCGTTCCATGCCCGCGTGGTGGGCGACGACCCAGCCACCGATGTGGCGGTGGTCAAAATTGACGGCGACAACCTCGCCACGCTTTCTTTCGGCGAAAGTGACCGATTGCAGGTCGGCCAAATCGCCATCGCCATCGGCAACCCCTACGGTTTCCAGTACTCCGTGACGGCGGGCGTGGTCAGCGCCTTGGGGCGCACGCTCCGCAGTCAGAATGGCCGACTTATTGACGACGTGATTCAGACCGATGCCTCGCTCAATCCCGGCAATTCCGGCGGCCCTTTGGTGGATTCGTTTGGCAATGTCATTGGGGTCAACACGGCGGTTATTTTGCCAGCGCAGGGATTGTGTTTTGCGGTTGCTGCCAATTTGGCCAAGTTCGTCGTCGGAAAACTAATACTCGAAGGCCGCGTGCGACGAGGTTATCTCGGCATCGCCGCACAGGCCGTGCCGCTGCCCAGCAAATGGACACAAACGCTGGAACTACCCACCAAAGGCGGCATTCAAATTCAAAACGTGGAAGCCGACGGCCCGGCCAACAACGCGGGCTTGAAAGCAGGCGACATCATCGTGCAGTTTGAAGGCAAGCCCATTGACTCGATTGACGAGCTGCACAAGGCGCTCGACGAAACCACCATCGGGCGGCGCTCCAGCCTTTGGGTGCTGCGCGATGGCAGCCTTAAAAGTGTGGCCGTGACACCAGGCGAATTGAAATAAGCGATTCGACCGACGAAATCGCCTGCACGCTCGGCATTGCCCACCATTCAACAGTTAAGTGCTTTCACTCTTCTCTACAATCCCTTACCATTGTGCAAAATTTTCAAACAAACACTTTGAATCATGCACACTATCTTGGGTATCAACGGTACGGTCGGCTTGGGTTTGGCCACCGCGCTTCGCAGACAAAATATACCAGTGCGTGGCGTAAGCCGACGCCCCTTTCCCGGCGACTGGGAACACCGACAGGCCGACGTGACCAATCGCGCCGACGTGCTTAACGCAGTGGATGGCTCCAAAGTCGTATATCTGTTGGTTGGGTTGGAATACAACATCAACATTTGGCGTCGCGATTGGCCGGTGATTATGGAAAACTGCATAGAGGCGTGCCAAGCCAACGATGCCAAGTTTGTATTTCTCGACAACGTGTATTCTTATGGCCTCGTGGAAGGCGCCATGACGGAAGAGACACCCCACCGCCCCAGTAGTGAAAAAGGAAAGGTACGCCAACAGATTGCCGAACGCTTGCTCGAGGCTTTTGACAAAAAAACAATTCGCGGCTGCATCGCACGCGCCGCAGATTTTTATGGCCCCGACTGCCAAACCAGCATCCTGAACCTCACGGTCTTTGAAAGATTGGCAGCGGGCAAATCGGCATTTTTGATGGGACGGGCCGATAAAATTCACACCTATACCTACACGCACGACATCGGGCCAGCACTAGCGCTGCTTGGCACCGACGCTCGCGCCGATGAACAAATATGGCACCTCCCGTCGTCCGCCGAACGCTGGACAGGCGAGGATTGGGTGAAAGCTGCCGCCACGGCCTTTGGTGTGAAGCCCAAGTTCCAGACGACCCCGACTTTCATGTTGCGCATCATGGGCTTGGGGAGCAGGCTTTTCCGCGAAATGGCAGAGATGAACTACCAATTTGCGCACGACTATGTTTTTTCCTCCGAAAAATTCGAGCGCGCATTCGGCATGAAGCCGACATCGTACCGGCAAGGCTTGGACGCAACTGTGGCTTATTATCGGAGCAGAAAAAGCTGAAGCACTCATCCACAAACAATTATGGAGACCTCTCCCGAACTCAACTATCTCGATAGCGCCCGAAAACTTTTCGGGTACTACCGCGAGCTTGGCGACAAGGCACTTGCCCAGATTGACGACGAGCACATTCATTGGCAGCCCTCGCCCGAAAGCAACAGCGTGGCCATCATCGTGAAGCATCTGAACGGCAATATGCGGAGCCGCTTCACCGACTTTCTCACCGCTGATGGCGAGAAGCCTTGGCGCGACCGCGAGGCGGAATTTGAAAACGATTATGCCAACAAGGAAGAACTATTGGCCGCGTGGAACGAAGGCTGGGAATGCTTTTTCGATGCTGTGAACCCTCTCACGGACCGCGATTTGGATAAAATCGTTTATATCAGGAACGAGGGACACACAGTGTTGGAAGCCCTGTCGCGCCAACTCGCCCACTATCCCTACCACATAGGCCAGCTGGTATATCTGTGCCGCCTGTTGGCAGGCGAAAAATGGCAATCGCTCTCGATTCCGAAAGGCGGGTCTCGGGCGTTCAACAATGAAAAATTTGCGCAAGAAAAACAGCGCAAGTTTTTTGCGGAAAAGCGGTGAGCTTCATTGACGCTCGAGCGTTTTCACTCGCATCGTCACCGTCTCCAAAGGCTCGTCGTCGCTGTTTCGAGGAAGTGCGGCGATTTTATCCACCACATCAATGCCCGCGGCGACTTCGCCAAAAACCGTGTATTGCCCGTCCAACTGCGGCGCGCCACCTTTTTGTTTGTAAAGCGCACGCAGTTCGGGGGAGAATTTTTTGCCCAATTGCTGCTCCCACTTGTCCAAGGTGGCATCCGTTTGTGGCCGGCCCTGCACGATGAAGAAAAGCGAGCCGTTGGCCGCTAACGCGCCCCTCAATAACGGACGCTGCGTTTGGGCGGGTGGGGTAGTCGTCAGTTGAGGCACCTCGCGGGCGTAACCGCTCTGCACCACAAAATCGCGCTCTATGCGACGCACGCGAAGGCTGTCGTAGGCACCCAAACGAATCAGCCTAAGGAAAAAATCGCGGTGGCGGGGAGTGTCGTCGTAAAGCCGCACTCGTATGTCGCCCATGCTAGTGTGGATGATTGCCTGCGTGTTTTTCTTTGATTGGCAACCCGTTGTCAGAAAAAGCGCGAGAGAAAGAAAAGCGCAGCGCAGCGCCGAGGCGAGAGATGTTGGGAAGAGCATCAATTGGGCTTGCGGGTCAACACCTTTTTGTCGCCTGACCATGTGAAGGTGTCTGGCACATATATCTTGGCCTCTGGAAGTTCCGTGATTTCGCCATCGGGCGTTTTGACCCTTTTCTTTTTTCGGTCGGGCATTCGAGTGTAAATTTTCACCTCCGGCATCGCAATCGTATCCATCGCCACATCGTATCGCCCTTCTTTAATGAGGTAATCAAGTATCTCAGGCGAGCCGTGCGAAAGCAGCACATTTGTCTCGATGAGGATGGTGCTGCCTGCCCAAGACTGAATGTCGTAGACATCGGCTATGTCAAGATTGACCGTTTTCACCGAGTCCACCTCAAAAACCTGATATATCGTGCGCGACATTTGCGCGTGTGCGGCAGTGGCTGAAACAATGATGATGATGAAGAAAGATAGAAGCAAACGGGTCATGGCAGTGACTATTTTGTGCGCAAAGTTCGCTCAATCACCGGATAAATATACTTCACGCCTTCAAGTTTTCAGCATGAGGAGGGTCGATGAAGGTAGTCAAGGGTTTTTGAGGGTTGATGAGTCGCGCAGCCCACCCTACGTACAGCCGTTCGGGACAGTACCCAAAAAACAATTGCCCGCTCACGTCAACGTGATGCGGGCAATCGAATTGTGTGCGCCGAGCACGTCGGAACGCGCTCTTTATGGCGAGTGAAAAACAATCCCACTACCTTTTGGCCGCAAAAGCCTCAGCATTGGGCATTTCTATTTTCAAATCTTTGGGCACAAACACCACGAACGTAAGTGTTTCGCGCAACTCCTCTCCCTTGATTCTGATTTGTTTCTGCATGTTTGGCGCCGTGATGGACAAGGCATTGCCGTTTGCTTTTGATATCAAGTTGTAACGACCGGCATTGGCGAGCTCGCCGAGCATCGCGTTGTTGCCTGTGGGGATGCTTACAGTAATGTTGATGCGAACGTAGGGGTTGTCCCACACTTTCAAGTCTATGGAACCCGGCAAGTCCAGCACGATGGTGCCTTTTTCTTCCGTGTTGAAAGACTTTGCAAAGGTTTTTTCCGCGGACTGTGCGGCGATGTCGAGGGAAAGCGTGAGGAGGATAATGGCGAGAAGTGCTATTCGTGTTGTCATGGTAAACCTCCTTTAAATTAATTTGTCGGTTCAAAGTAAAGATTTTTTTTTGGAAAAAGCAAGGAATCCGTGAAATTAAATTCTATTTTTCTTTACGAGATATGAAATAGGTTGGTTGGGCGCAGGTTGACTTTTGTGTTAAGCAGAGGCTGGAACGGGACATTCGCTTACCTTCGCGGCAAACAACACCGTAAACAGTCAGGCATGACATCACAAGTCGTTTTACATCGTTTTTTGCCACAACGCAACCTTGCCATGTTTCGCCTTTTCATGGCCCTTGCGCTCTGGTTTCATGGCACATCTGGCACCGCGCAAACTCCATCCGGCAATGCCGCGCTCCAAAATGGGCCCATGCTCGGCCATGTGGATATGCGCGAGGCGTTGATTTGGGTGCAAACCACCGCGCCCAGCACCGTAGTGGTGGAATACTGGGAGACGAGCAACCCATCGGCAAAAATGAAAACCGCTCCCGTCGTCACCACCAAAACACACGGCTTCACCGCAAAATGCGTGGCCGACCAAGTGCAGCCAGGCAAAGCCTATCAGTATGCCGTGCTCCTCAATGAGCAAGCAGTGAAGCTCCCTTTCCCCACCACGTTCAAGACACAACCCTTGTGGCAATGGCGCACCGACCCTCCCGCTTTCTCGGTGGCAACGGGCAGCTGTGCCTACACCAATGAGCCAGTGTATGACCGCCCCGGCAGACCGTATGGCTCCAATTTTCAGATATACGCCAGCATATACCAACAAAACCCCGACGTGATGCTTTGGCTCGGCGACAATGTCTATTACCGCGAGCCGGACTGGTTCACGCGCACGGGCATGGTGCATCGCTACACGCACGACCGCTCCATCCCCGAATTGCAGCCGCTACTGGCCTCCACGGCGCACTACGCCATCTGGGATGACCACGATTTTGGCCCCAATGACTCCGACGGCACGTTCGTTCACAAGGATATGGCATGGGAGGTTTTCCGAGATTTTTGGGGCAATCCCACATTCGGTGTGAATGGGCAAAAAGGCTGCACCACCTATTTTCAATACATGGACGTTGATTTCTTTCTGCTCGACAATCGCTACTTTCGCACCCCCAACGAATGTCGCACCTGCCCTGAGCGCACCTTGTTGGGAAAAGAGCAGCTGAATTGGTTTTTAGGCGCGCTGGCACAAAGTCAGGCACCCTTCAAAATAGTAGCCATCGGTGGCCAATTGCTTACGACGAGCGTGAAGCACGAAACAGCCGCCAACCTTTTCCCCGCCGAGCGCGACACCATTTTGAATTTCATTGAAAGGGAAAATATCAAAGGCGTTGTTTTTCTGACTGGCGACAAACATTTCACCGAACTGAGCGCCATGAAAAACGGTGCGGGCAATTGGGTCTATGACCTTACCACTTCGCCGCTTACCTCAGGCACCAACCCCAATGCAGAAGAAAACAAATGGCATGTGGAAGGCACGCGCGTGAACACGCACAACTTCTCCATGCTCCGCTTCAGCGGCACTCGCACCGAGCGAGCTTTGGAAATCACAAACTACGATGCCGACGGCAAGGAAACGTGGAAAAGAACCATCACAGCCAAGGGAATGAAATGACGCGAGGCGGCGGCGACAGTCGAACTGCTCATTGTTTTCACGAATATCTCAACAAAATCAGCCAAACAAAAAAAGACCTCTAATTCGCACAACCTGTCCCGAAAACCCGGAGCAGCACATTGTTTAACTATCGCACTATACATTGCACAAAATGTCTCCTTTTAATCCGGTAGGGGTGATTGGTGCCGGCAGTTTTGGTACTGCGGTTGCCAACTTGTTGGCGCACAATGCCGACGTATTGTTGTTCAGCCGCAGCCAAGAAACGGTGGATACCATCAATCAGAGCCGTTCCCATCTGGGGGTGGAAATCGCCGAGAGGGTGGCCGCCACAAGCGACTTGGAGGAGGTGGCACGGCGCTGCTCGCTCATCATGCCTATTGTGCCATCCAATAGTTTCAGGCAAGTGACGCAGGCCATCGCTCCCTACCTGCGTCCGCGTCACATCATCATTCACGGCACCAAAGGATTCGACCTCAAAGACGTGGAGGAAGACGAGCTGGAGCGCCCCGGCCTCGTGCTGACCCGCTCCAACGTGCGCACCATGAGCGAGGTGGTGTTGGAGGAAAGCAGCGTGGTGCGGGTAGGATGCCTTTCGGGGCCTAATCTCGCCGCTGAAATCATGCAAGGCCAGCCCACCGCCACTTTGGTCGGCAGCCGGTTCCGCGAAGTCATTCAGGCGGGACAGGTGGCGCTGAATAGCCAGCGTTTTCATGTATTTGGCTCCTACGATATTCTCGGCGCAGAGCTCGCCGGCGCTTTAAAAAACATCGTAGCCTTAGGCTCCGGCATCTTGGGCGGCATGGGCATGGGGCGCAATATCCAAGGGCTGCTCATCGCGCGCGGGCTGGCCGAGATGGTTTATTTCGGCAAATCGCTCGGCGCTTCGAGCCAAGCCTTCATCGGTGTGGCGGGCATTGGCGACCTTGTGGCGACGGCGACCAGCCTCAACAGTCGCAACTACACTTTCGGCACACGCCTTGCTCAAGGGGAAACCACCGCCCAAATCCGCGACACCATGCCCGAACTGGCAGAAGGGGTGCGGACGCTCCGAATCGCCCACCAACTCGCCCGTCAATACAAACTGCATGTGCCGATAACGAATATGCTATACGCAGTTGTTTTTGAGGGCTTCCCCATCGAAAAAGCGTTGGAGTACCTGATGACTTATCCGTATGCGGTGGATGTGGATTTTTTGTAAACGGGCTTGTCAACAAATCGCTAATAGCCCCGTTTTGGCGCATTGATTGCTCTATTTTTGCCCGCGTTTTTTAAAAAACTAAAAATTTTCAAAAACGATGAGGCATTTGAGATTTATCCTGTTACCCCTGCTTTTCGGCGCTGGCATCGCATCGCAGGCACAAACCAATGTAGCCCAAGCCGACTTCGACAGCACACTCATTCAAGTTCAGATAGAAGGCATCCCTGCCGGGAAAACCCGCCTTGTGGGCATCTATGGCGACCGCAATTACTTGGCCGACTCGGCTGATGTGGATGCCAACGGACGCTTCGAGATTCGGCGCAAAGAACCGCTCCCCGCTGGCTTCTACACCTTCCTGCTGCCCGGCGGCAACAAGAATTTTTCCATTCTCATTGACCAAGACCAGCGTTTCGCGCTTCGCGCCAAAGCCGACGACATTGCCAACACAATGCAGGTGAACGGCTCCATCAACACGGACTTGTTCTACAAAAACGCCATGTTTCAGGCCAAACAAGACCCTGAAATCCAGCGAACTTCCGAACTGATGAAAAACAACCCGGAAGACTCGCCGGCCTATCAGCAAGCCAAAGCGCGGCAAAATCAAATCCTCGATGAGCGCAAGGCACATCTCGACGAAATCTACGCCAAATACCCCGACGCTTTTTTCACCAAATTCAAACAAGCAGGCCAAAACCCCGAACTCACCTACCCGCGCAAACCTAATGGCGACCTCGACACATTGGCACAGCTGCTGCAATACCGCAGCCAATTCTGGGAGAACGTGGACTTTACCGACGAGCGACTGCTGCGCACCCCCGTCGTCGGCAACAAACTGCGCCGATACATCAAGGAAATGGTGCCCCAAAACCGTGATTCCATCATCCCCGTAGCCGACGAACTGATTCGCCGCGTGTTGCCCCACAAACCTTATTTCCAATTTTTTGCAAACTGGATTGCCCTGCAATACGAAAACACCAAGACCACAGTCATGGATGGCGAGGCGGTATATGTGCACGTCGTGAAAAACTTCTTCACGCCCGAACTGGCGTTTTGGGACAAGCCCGAAAATCTGGAGAAATTGCAAAAACACGTCTGGGAAATGGAGGCCAGTCTCCTTTGGAAAAAAGGCGCCGACGTGAGGGCAAAGGATATTCTGACCGACAAGGAGAGAAGCATCTACGAACTCACCGCCCCTATCGTGGTGGTGTTCATGTTTAGCCCCGACTGCGAGCATTGCCAAAAAGACGCTCCCAAAATCCAAACCATCGCCCGCAACTGGAAAAGCCGGGGGGTGGATTTCTTTGGCATAGGTGTCAGCACCACGGCTGAGGAGTTGAAAACGTTCACTAAGAAACACGGCTTTGATTTCCCCGTCGTGTTCGACCCCACCAATCGCGCCATTTACGCCAAATACTTCGTGGATATCACACCGGAACTTTACATCCTCAACAAAGACCGCATCATCGTGGCGAAGAACCTCAAAGCCGAGCAATTGGAAGAGGTGTTTCAGCGTGAGCTCAACAAACTGAAATAGGGCAAACTCGCTTTTCGATGGGCATGACGCACGGACAACAACACTGCATCCACACTACCGGACATTTTCAAATTTGCCATGAAGCCGCGAAGACGCAAAGCAGAATACTCACTGATTTGCCGCATTTTGTGCCTTTTTGTCTTTACGGCACAAAAATAATGTTCAGTAGTGCGCACTGCATCCCTTCGAGAGATTATTGACTCATCCTCCTCCGAATTTTTTTTGATTTAAAAATGCCGGATATCCTGCGCCACCTCAGGATATCCGGCATTTTTAAATCATTTTTGAGTTGCGCCAAAAGCCTCATGCTTGATTTTGTCGTCAGAAACGGGGCTGGCAGGCCGTCAAAAAAAGGCGGTTCCCAAGTATCCGTCAATGCGCCATTTCGGCCGACTGTGTATTCAGCATGGGCACATACAGCTCCCCGTTGAGCACGTTGCGCGAGATGACGATGCGCTGCACCTCTGAGGTGCCCTCATAAATCTGCGTGATTTTCGCGTCGCGCATGAGGCGCTCCACATGATATTCTTTCACGAAACCGTAGCCGCCGTGAATCTGCACGGCCTCCACAGTGTGGCGCATGGCGACTTCCGATGCGTAGAGCTTGGCCATGGCTGCGGCTTGGTCGTAGTTGAGTCCTTGGTCTTTCATCAAGGCAGCGCGATAGACGAGCAGTCGGGCTGCTTCTATTTCGGTGGCCATGTCGGCGAGTTTGAAAGCAATGGCTTGATGCTGGCTGATGGGTTTGCCAAAGGCGCTGCGTTCTTTGGAATAAGCAACGGAGAGCTCATAAGCGCCTGCTGCGATACCAAGCGCCTGAGAAGCGATGCCGATGCGACCACCGGAGAGGGTTTTCATGGCGAATTTGAACCCAAAGCCGTCGTCGCCGATGCGATTGGCCTTGGGCACTTTCACATCGGAATACATGATGCTGGTCGTGTCGGAAGAGCGGATGCCGAGTTTGTCCTCTTTTGCCCCGATGGTCACGCCCGGCCAATCGGCCTCCACGATGAGGCAATTGATGCCCCGGTGCGCTTTTTCTGGATAAGTCTGCGCCATCACGAGGTGCAGTTTGGAGGTGGCGCCGTTGGTAATCCAGTTTTTGGTGCCGCTCAAAAGGTAATGGTCGCCCATGTCAACGGCTGTGGTACGTTGGCTCGTGGCATCGCTGCCTGCCTCTGGTTCGGAAAGACAGAATGAGCCAATCCACTCCCCCGTGACGAGCTTTGGCAAGTACTTGCGTTTTTGCTCTTCGGTGCCAAAAGCCTCAATGCCCCAACAAACGAGCGAGTTGTTGACGGACATGATGACAGAGCAGGAGTTGTCCACTTTGCTGATTTCCTCCATCGCCAGCACATAAGAAAGCGTGTCCATGCCTCCGCCGCCGTACTCAGGCGAGACCATCATGCCAAGAAAGCCGAGTTCGCCCATTTTTTTGACTTGCTCTGCGGGGTAGATGCCCTTCGAGTCGCGCTCAATCACGCCGGGCTTTAGTTCGTTTTGGGCAAAGTCGCGGGCCGCTTGTTGCACGGCCAAATGCTCTTCGGTCAGGTGAAACATAGTTTGAAAGATTTGACGGTTCGCTGTTTGCGGTACATGGCTCACGCTGTGTGAAATATGGTACCGGTGAATGATGGGCCAATGCCCCTTGTGTGGTGATTAGGAGCATTTTCGGGGGTAAAAGTACGTCAACTTGCTCGAATCAATCGGAGTGGCCGATTTTTTAGAATTCGTCTGTTTTTTGGTGTGGCTGGCAATAGCTAATCCAATTCGAAGTGTTGCGCAGTCGGAAGCGGTTCTTTCACGATTGCCGCCAGACAAAAAATTGCAGTGAATCGACAGCCATTCTCGCTTTGGCGGGTTCTGAGCTGTCATCCCGGAAGCATGGAAGGGTGACATCTCAAAAACAGGCCGAGGTGTCAGCTTTTTATACCTTGATTCGCTAGGATTTGTTAGATGAACATGATTGATGTTATTGATTTTGAACAGATTGCGATTGCAGCCATGCCCAAAACCTAACGGCGCGAAGTATAGTTCCTCAAAAGATGACACCTCTTACAAACCGAGAATGGCTGGTGAATCGAACTTGCCGAATCCGCAAGCGTCGCAAATCCAATTCCAACCCTGTGCAAACATCTTCGCCGGAGAGCGTTCTGTCAAAACCTTTGAGCTCCTATTTCGAGCCATCTCTCGTCCCTCCCGTTGGCTCGAAAGATATAGGTGATGTGACTATTTAGGCAGGGGCAGCGCCCCGAAAAATTGGTAGGAGATGTTTGAAATTATTTCGTGAGGGGCAGCGCCCCAGAATATGTTTTCGGGGCGCTGCCCTTGTCTAAGTAGTAGCTTTCTGCCTTTGAAACGAAAACGGCGCGAAAGGCAATCAAGCCTTCCGCGCCGCGTCGCGCCAACCAGAAGGTTGGCGTTACAGTTGCGCCTTCACCATCTCGGCAAACGCCGCCACTGTCACAGCCCCTTGGTCGCCCTCGCCTTGCTTGCGCACGGCGACGGTGCCGGCCTCCACTTCCTTTTCGCCCACGATGAGCAGAAACGGGGTGCGCTTCAGTTCGTTGTCGCGGATTTTGCGGCCAATCGTCTCGTTGCGGTCATCCACTGAGCCGCGCAGGTCGTCGGCCTCGAGTTGTTGCTTGACTTGGTAGGCGTATTCCACAAACTTGTCCGACACGGGTAGGATGGCAAATTGCTCCGGCGAGAGCCAAAGCGGGAATTTGCCCGCGCAGTTTTCAATCAGCACACCCATGAACCGTTCCATGGAGCCGAACGGTGCGCGGTGAATCATCACTGGTCGGTGCGATTGGTTGTCTGCGCCGACATACCAGAGGTCGAAGCGAATCGGCAGGTTGTAGTCCACTTGGATGGTGCCGAGCTGCCAAGAGCGCCCCAATGCGTCCTTCACCATGAAATCGAGTTTTGGGCCGTAGAACGCCGCCTCGCCGAGTTCGGTCACGGTTTGGAGGCCTGCTTCCGCCGCCGCGTCAATGATGGCTTGTTCGGCTTTTGCCCAGTTTTCGTCAGAGCCTATGTATTTCGACTTGTCGTTCGGGTCGCGGAGGCTGATTTGGGCGGTGAATTTGTCAAAACCCAATTTTGCCAACACATATCGAGTGAGGTCGAGCGCGCCGAGAAACTCGTCTTTGATTTGGTCTTCGGTGCAGAATATATGGGCATCGTCTTGCGTGAAGCCGCGCACCCGCGTGAGGCCGTGCAGCTCGCCCGACATTTCGTACCGATAAACGGTGCCAAACTCTGCAATGCGCACTGGCAACTCGCGGTAGGAGCGCGGGCGATGGCCATAGATTTCGCAGTGATGTGGACAGTTCATCGGTTTGAGCAGAAACTCTTCGTCCACGTCGGGTGTGTGGATGGGCTGGAAGGAGTCTTTGCCGTATTTTTCCCAGTGGCCGGAAGTGACGTAGAGCTTTTTGCCTCCGATATGCGGCGTGATGACGGGCTGATAGCCGCGTTTGAGTTGTTCTTTTTTCAAAAAATCCTCCAAACGCTGACGCACCGCCGTGCCTTTCGGAAGCCATAGCGGAAGCCCCTGCCCCACTTTTTCCGAAAACATGAACAGCTCCAACTCAGCGCCCAATTTGCGATGGTCGCGTTTTTTGGCCTCCTCCAGCATTTGCAAGTACTCATCGAGTTCTTTCTGCTTGGGGAAAGTGATGGCATAGACCCGCGTCAGCTGCTTGCGCTCCATGTCGCCGCGCCAGTAAGCGCCGGCGAGGTTGAGGATTTTGACGGCTTTGATAGGCTCGGTGCTCGGCAGGTGCGGGCCTTTGCAGAGGTCCACGAAATTGCCTTGCTGGTAGAAAGTGATTTGGCCGTCTTCCAAGCCGTCAATCAGTTCGAGTTTGTACTCGTCGCCTTTTTCCTTAAAAAACTTGATAGCGTCGGCTTTGGAGACTTCGCTGCGTTTGTACTCGCTTTTGTTGCGGGCCAGCTCGAGCATTTTTTGCTCGATTTTCTGGAACTCTGCGGGGGTCAGCATTCGGTCGCCCGTGTCCACGTCATAGTAGAAGCCATTTTCGATGGCAGGGCCGATGCCGAATTTGGTGCCGGGAAACAGCGATTCCAGCGCCTCGGCGAGCAGGTGAGCGGAAGAGTGCCAGTAGGTTTGCTTGCCCTCTTTGTCCTCCCATTTGTGAAAAACGATGGTGGCGTCCTCATTGATGGGGCGCGTCAAATCCCGCACTTCGCCATTGACGGAAGCTGCCAGCACGACGCGGGCAAGACCTTCGCTGATGCTTTTTGCCACGTCGAGCGCGGTGGTTCCGGCGGCATACTGACGAACGTTGCCGTCGGGGAATGTGATGTTTATCATTGAAAAAGTGTGTTTTAGCCCACCCAAACGAAAGGCGGGTGCCTGTGCTCCATACGAACGGAGTAGGCGGTTTGTAAAAAAAAATGAGGCACAAAGGTAGAGGGCGGAAATATGAAAAACGAGGGAACCTGCAACCGCCTGAAAAAATAGGCTTATCGCGGTGGGGGGCGTTCCCTTCGCCAAAGACCTCCACCGCGATAAGCTTAATCATTTTCGTGCGATATAAAGCCCTGTCAAAATCACCCCTGTCCCCGCCAAGTCAAGCGGGCCAATCATCTCGCCGTCGAAAGCGCCCAACCCAATGGCCGCCACGGGCAAGAGGTAAGTGACGGAGGTGGCAAACACGGCGCTGGTGCGCTGCAACAACCAAAAATAAAGAATGGAGCCGCCCACCGTGCCCAACAAAGCGAGATAGGCGATATAGCCCAAGCCTTCCATCCCGCGCTCGTCGCGTTGGGCTTCTTCCCAACCGCCCGACCACCAAAGCCCCGTGAGAAACATCCAGCCCGTCAGCACGAATGCTGCCGACGCGATGCCCGCCGGGTGTTGGTCGCGCAGCCACTTGTTCACCACATTGGCATTCACCGCGTAGCACACCGTTGCTAGGGCGCACAGGCTTGCAAAAAAGGCATTGCCCGACATGTTGCTTTTGCTGTTGAACAAAATCAGCATCGCCGCGCCCAATAGGCCGAGCACCACGCCTATTATTTTCCGTTGGGTAAATTTCATTTCAAAAAACGCCACACCGAGCATGAGCGTGAACAACGGCGTGAGCGAATTGAGCACTCCGGCAAGGCTGCTGTTGACGTGCTGACCCGCCACCGCAAAGAGAAAATTCGGAATGGCCGAGCCGCAAAACGCCACCACAAGCAGGGGCCGCCAGCGTCGCCAGTCAATTTTCGACCAAAAGGCCGCCGCCACGGGGAGGTAAAGCGCCGTGGCCAACACCATGCGCCACATCGCCATTTGAAGGGGGGAGAAGATGGCTACCGAGCGTTTGATGAATAGAAAAGAAGCGCCCCATATCAGGGCCAAAACAAACAAAACGAGCCAGTCGAGGGCGGAAGGGGCGCGGGAGGACATGGGCGCAAAGGACGGGAGTTTTGTCGCACTGTCGTATCGCTTTTTTATCGCGTTTTTCGTCATTTTGTATGCGCTGAATAATAGAATACAGTCCAATCGCCGAGCAGATAAAATGGGGTGCCAAATGCCACCCATAGAATCTACGACCCAACTTGACGAATACTGCTGACCGCGTCTCTGATGAATATGTTGCACCTTATCCCCAACTGTCTTGTCCTTAAATACGTCTTGTCCCAAAAGGCCTATTGGCTGGGTGCGGCAATCGGAATTTTTGCAAAAGCATTAGTATGCCATTCTCTCTCAACTTTTTTTCAGGTAATTTGAACGGTTTTCGGAAAAAAGTAGCCATTGCAGAAATAACACCGGACGAATTGTTTGAGGCACCTTTAATTTGCCGAATCATTGCCCTCCGACCTTTCTCTTTAATTGCACTTTTTCTCACCTTTTCAACAACAACTACTACTTATGAAACATTTTTTTACCCTGCTCCTGCTTTCCACCATTGTGGCAGGGAAGATGGGGGCGCAGTCCTTCATCCCTCCGGTCTGTCAATCAGGCCAGCCAATAAGCTCTCCAACCTGTGTCTCGGCGTGTGTCAACTGCGACATGAACAGCGGTTTTGACGACCAGCTTTTTGCCTTCCCATTTCCTGACATTGTGGTGAATTTTTGCGTTGATGCACCGGGGCAAGGCCCTCTTGTGCTCACGAACGCTCGTTGGTATGCCTTTATCGCGGGCTCGTCATTTGTTGAGTTTTCTTTTAAAACCACAGGTTGCTCAAGCGGCAGCAACATTGACGTAGGCCTTTTTGCTTATTGTCCCACGTCGGGGCCGGGGAATGAGGCGTTAAGTTGCGCCACCCCTCTCGACCCAAATAACCCCACTCTTTCATTCAATGGGTTGAGCGTCGGCGACGTGTATCTGTTGGTGGTGGACGGTGACAACGGTGCTGTTTGCAAATACAGCGTTATTGTCTCACAAGGCTCGGCCAATCCCCCCAATCTGGGGCCTTTGGGTGTAATAAGTGGGCCTACCGAAGTCTGCCCGAAAGCCAAAGTGAAATACAGTGTGCCACCCGTAACGTTTGCCACTACCTACACATGGACGGCGCCTCCGGGTTCAAAAATAGACGGTGGCTCCAACATTGTGACAAAGTATGTGATTCCTGGCACGTTGTTTACCGCCAACACGGTTGAGGTAGAGTTCGGGCCTGTGGGCGGCAATGTCTGCGTGTCGGTCTCGTCGCCATGCAAAGACCCCGTCACCACCTGCCTGCCAGTGACTAACACCGCGATTCCAATTACCGTCTTGGATAGCGAAGTGTACTGCTACGAACAGCTTCCCATTATTTGGTCCGAGCAGCCTTACACGGCGCTGCTCACACCCGGCACTTACACATTGACTTCCACGCCGTATCAATCGTATTTGGGCTGCGATAGCGTGGTGCGGCAGGAGATCAAGGTTCTTCCCCGAAAGTTCAGGGTGTTGCCAGTCAACTACCTATGTGAGCCTGAGTGTTTTTACGTCAATGGATTTGAGTTCTGCGAAACAGGTACTTATCTCGAAATCGTTCCCTCCGCTGATGGATGCGACAGCACTGTCCAATTTTCACTCGTAAAAATCCCAGTGAAGGCAGCGGCGCAGGTATCCGACACGCTCACCTGCACGAAAACCGAAGTGCTTTTGACGAGCAACGGCTCGTCGCAAGGCAACACCGTGTTCTACGAATGGCTCAACCCTTCCGGCCAGACCATCAGCACTCAAAGCACTGCCTTGGCTACCGTGCCGGGCGCTCACACGCTTATCGTGACCAATTTCGGAGGTGGCAAGGCTTGCAAAGACTCCGTAATGGTCATGGTGGCTGCCGACACAACCCTGCCACAGGCTAATGCGGGACCTGACATGATGCTGTCGTGCGCCCAAGCACAGATACAATTGCAGGGTGCAGGTTCCGCCGGCCCTCAATACTCCTACCTGTGGGTTGCATCCAATGGCGGCAACATCGTGTCAGGGGGAGCAACTTTGACCCCCATAGTGAATGCTACGGGCCTGTACATTCTGTATGTGACAGATAATGAAAACGGCTGTGTTTCTTTTGATGTAACAAAAGTCACTGCGCAAACCCTCCCCCCGACAGTCAGTGCCCAAGGTGGCTCCCAAACCTGTGTACAGCCAAGCGTCACCTTGCAGGCCACCACCAATGCCGCAAACCCGACTTTCCTTTGGAACGGCCCTGGCGGCTTTACTTCCAATCAGCAAAACCCAACGGTGAATACGCCCGGCAACTACACCATCATCGTCACGGATGGCGCTACGGGCTGCTCCAACTCAGCCGTCGCTATCGTAGTTGATGATGCCCAACTTCCCGGCGCTTCAGCAATCGGCGACACGCTGACTTGCGCCGACACGGATGTCGTCATCAGCGGCAGCTCGCCAGCCTCGAATCCTACTTTCTCATGGTCAGGCCCGAACGGGTTCGCCTCCATGCTGCAAAACCCAACTGTCGGGCTTCCGGGCAACTACATTTTGACCGTAACAGGTTCAAACGGCTGCTCCAGCACCGCTACCGCTGTCGTCTCGCAAAACATCGCCTTTCCGGGTGCTACGCTTAGTGTTACTGGCAATCTGAACTGCAACAATGCCAACACCAATCTGGTCGCCACCAGCAACCCGCCCGCTAGCATCCTCAACTTCACTTGGACCAACCCCGACGGCTCCACCACTAACACGGGCAACAACCCCGCGCTCAATGTCAATCAGCCCGGTGCTTACAGCGTAATGGTCACCAACACCATCAATGGCTGCACCAGCACCGCCACTACTACGGTGATTCAAAATCCGAACGTGACCGCCTCTGCCGCGGGCAACAACGTGTTGTGCAACGGTGCCCAAAACGGCAGCGCGACCGTCACGCCGGGCGGCGGCAACAACACCTACACTTATCTGTGGAACACGGGTGCCAATACGCCTACCATCAACAACCTCGGTGCTGGCACCTACACGGTGACGGTGACCGATGGCGAAAACTGCACGGCCACCGCAACCGTGACGGTCACGCAGCCTACCTTGCTGCTGGCCAATGCCAGCGCCACCCCGCAAACAGGCAACGGAACCATAGACGGCACTGCTACTGCTGCCCCAACAGGCGGCACCCCGACCTACTCGTTCAATTGGAACACAGGTGGTACCACGGCGACCATCACCAACCTTTTGCCGGGCAACTACTCGGTCACCGTGACGGACATCAATGGTTGCACAGCGGTCGCGGTCGTCACCGTGAACGCATTTAATTGCACCATCGCAGCGACCGTGCAATCGCAAAATGTAAGTTGCGCAGGTGCCAATGACGGTTCAGCCACCATTACCGTTACGAACGGCGTTGCGCCTTTCACTTATTCTTGGAGCAATGGGGGAGAGACCAGCACCATAGAAAACCTGGCACCCGGCTCCTATTCCGGCACCGCTACCGATGCTGCGAATTGCCCGACAGAGGTCTTGGTCTTGATAACAGAGCCTGCCCCGCTGCTGGCCAATGCTTCCTCGACCAATGCAACTGGCCCCGGCATCAACGATGGCACCGCTACTGCCGGCTCAACAGGGGGCACACAACCATATTCTTATTTGTGGACAACGGGCGAAACCACTGCAAGTATTGCGAATTTGGCACCGGGAACCTACGGCGTAACGGTTTCTGATGCCAACGGCTGCACCGCTACCGGGTCAGTGGAAGTGATAGCCAGCGAGTGTGGCCTTTCCTCTGATTTTCTGGCTGTTAACCCCTCTTGCAATGGGTTGACGAATGGCCAAATAACTGTGCTTATCACGGGAGGCAACGGGCCATTCTCTTATCTGTGGAGTTCAGGCGGCACCGCTCAGACGGAGAGCAATCTCGGCGAAGGCACATATACGGTCTCCGTCACAGATGCCGAGGGATGCCAAATAACGAGCAGCGTCGCTTTGACACAACCACCTTTGCTCACAATAGTGACGGAAAGCATAACAAACACCGATTGTGCTGGCCTCCCGAAAGGCTCCGCCACCATATCAGCGGAGGGCGGAACGGGCACTATATCAATCGCCTGGAGCAACGGCCAAACCGGGCCTACCGCTATCAACCTCGTAGCGGGCAGTTTTGGGGCAACCGCAACCGACGCAAACGGCTGTACAGCCACCACCTCGGTTACTGTTAATGCAGTGGACACTGAATCGCCAGTGATTGTCGGCGGGCCAGTTGACGTGGCGCTTGGTTCGACTGGCACCGTGACGCTGACCGCGCAACTGCTTGGCGTGACCGCTACCGACAACTGCGCCGTGAGCAGCATCACGATTGCGCCGACCAATTTCAACTGCACTCAATTAGGGCCGCAATCCATCACGGTGACCGCGACGGACGATGCGGGCAACACAAGCACGGCCATCGTGGTAGTCACCATCATTGACAACTCGCCACCAACCACCAGCTGCCCGCCAAGCATAGTCCGTTGCTTTGGCAACAACGTCGTTCAATACGGCGCACCCGTTGCCACCGACAACTGCCTTGGAAATGGCGGCTTCTGGACACTCTCGGCAGGTTTGCCAAGCGGTGCCACCTTCCCCTTGGGCGTGACGACCAACACCTATACATACACGGATGCGGGTGGCAACGCAGGCTCTTGTAGCTTTGAGGTGACGATTCTCAACCAAATAGTGGTCAACGCCGATGTTACGGACGATTTTAACAACCAGAGCGTCGGTGCGATAAACTTGACCGTCACGGGTGGCCTTCCTCCATACACCTATGTCTGGACCAAGAACGGCCAACCGTTCCCGGCCAACACAGAAGACCTGACAAATCTGGGTGCTGGAGAATACGTTGTTGTTGTCACCGATGCCTTTGGCTGCACGATTCAGAGCCAAACCTTTGAAGTGCGCAACACGGTGGATGCCAAAGAGCCGAACTGGGCTTCGGAACTGCTCATCAGGCCGAATCCGACCAGTGGCCATGTATCTATCATTTTCCCCGACGGGGTAAATGACGAAGTGCAACTAACGGTGCTCGACATGACCGGACGGCGCGTTATCCAACAATTCGCCACCGCACCCACACAATTGGATTTGGACTTGTCCAGCCTGCCAAGCGGCGTTTACCCGATTCTGTTGCGCGTCAAAGATGAAATGCTCGCGCGGCGGATTGTGGTAAGCAAATAATTTTTTCGCAGCCGAAAAAACAAGTTGTCTCCGAAAGAGGCTTTGAATTGTTGCGTTTGAGGCGGCGACTGGTGCAGTCGCCGCCTCATTGCGTTGAAAACCCATCGGCATAAAACAAATCAATGCCCGCCACCCATCGGTGCGGGTGCTTGCCCTCCATCGCTTTTCGCGAGTTTCACAAACAACACCGCTACCGCGCCGCAGAGCAGCAGCGCCCCCGCCAGCCGAATCACATTTTCGGGATTGCCGCCGAGCCAAGCCCGATAGTAGAGCGGCAAGGTGAAAATCTGAATCATCATCGGAATCACGATGAACATATTGAAGATGCCCATGTACACACCCGTGCGTTCGGGGGGGATGCAGCCCGCGAGCATGATGTAGGGGTTGCCCATCATGCTTGCCCAAGCCAAGCCGATGCCGAGCATCGGAATAAACAACATGGGCTTGTTGCTAATCTCCGGGATGCACATCATGCCGATACCCGCCAACGTGAGGCAGATGCTATGCGATATTTTCGGCCCGAATCGCTTGGTGAACGGCATGAGCGCAAACGCCCCAACGAAGGCGATGAAATTGTAGAAGCCGCCAATCTGCCCGTTCATCAGCCCCGCCTCGCGGAAGCCTGCCGATGTTTCTTCCGTAGTGCCAAAAAAAGTGGTGGAGAGCGACAACACGATATATTGCCAATAACAAAACATCGCGTACCACTGAAACAACTTTACCAACGCCAGTTGCTTCATCGTCAGCGGCATATCTTTGATGGCCTCCCATATTTCCTTAAAAGTGTTTTTCAGCCCGAGCGGCGCTTGGCGAATGCGCTCCATCTCCTCTTCGCTTAGTGGGTTTTCCTTTGTGGTCTTCACCGTCCAGAGGATGGAAAAAATGGAAAAGAACGCGCCAATGATGAACGCCGCTACCGTGATGTAAGGGATGTTTTTGGCGTTCACCGCGTCCTTGTTCATGCCGATGAACACCAAAATGGATGGCGTGAGATACGACAGGGTTTGCCCCAAGCCCGTGAAGGCGCTCTGCGTCAGGAAGCCAGTAGAATGTTGTTTTTCATCCAATTTGTCGCTCACGAAAGCGCGGTACGGCTCCATCGTCACGTTGTTCGCCGCGTCGAGTATCCAGAGCAGACCCGCCGCCATCCACAAGGTGCTGCTGAAAGGCATAAAAAAAAGGCTAATGCTGCAAAACACAGCCCCAATGAGGAAATAAGGCGTTCGCCGGCCCAATTTACTCGTCGTCTTGTCGCTCATGGCTCCGATAATCGGTTGCACGATTAACCCGGTCATTGGCCCGGCCAGCCACAGGTAGGGCAGGCTGGCCTCGTCGGCACCCAAGTATTTGTAAATTGGGCTCATGTTGCTCTGCTGCAACCCGAAGCTGTACTGTATCCCGAAGAAACCAAAGTTCATATTGACGATTTGCCAAAAACTCAGGTGCGGTTTTGTGTTTGCCATGATGATAAAAATAATTTGTGGCAAACGTAAGATGGGGAAGCGATACTGGACGAAAAAAATTTGGAACCTTTTACAATCCCGCAAGCCACTGGCACAGCACGGTGGTCGCCTCCGCGATTTTGGGGCAGTGGGCTTCCACAAAATCGTCGTCCGGCTCCCGTCCGGCCGGCAATGCCCGGCAGGCCTCCAACACCTCCCGACCATCGAAATCAACATAGGACAAGCGTGTACTAAAGGTGGATTCCCGACAGCCAAAATCGGAACCGGGCAGCAGGGCCACGCCAGCCTCGTCGAGCAGTAGCCGGCAAAAATCTCGGTCTGTGGCAATGCCGCGCCGATGCAGCGCGTCGCGGTAATGTCCAAAATCGGGGAAGAGGTAAAAGCCGCCTTGGGGGTGTGGTATCTCAACCTTGGCCTGCTGGAGGCGGACGCGCATGTAGCTGCCTACTGCCGCCAATGAGCGACGCACCAAGCCGAGATATTCCTCTATTTCGGGTGTTTCGAGAAAGGCGCTCACGGCAGCGTATTGGATGGGTGCACTGGTGGAGGTAAAGGTTTCGCTGGCGCAAATGGTCATGGCCTGCATGAGGCGTTTCAGCCCATTGGGAAACACAAAAAAGCCTAAACGCCAGCCACCTGCGCCACACCATTTGCTGAGGCCACCACTAATAATGGTGCCTTCGGGATAAAACTGTGCGATAGAGGTGTGCGCTCCTTTGTGGTCGAGTTCGCTGTAAATTTCATCGGATAGCACAATGACCTTGTAGTGCCGCGCTACTTCTGCCATCGTCATCAGGGTCTGCCGGTCATAGGTGGTGCCAGTGGGGTTGGCCGGATAGTTCAGAATGACGAGCCGAGGGCGTTCGGGGTCGGCGGCACAAATCGCCTCCAACTCATCGGGCATGAGCAACAGCCCGTTGGAAATGCGCGTGCCTACGCGCGTCACGCTGCGCCCGATGATTTGCGCCTGTGGCGCATAAGAAACCCAGCTGGGTGCCGGGATGACGATTTCGCCGTAGTACGACAGCTGGAGCAAGAACATGAGCTCCTTCGACCCGGGGCCTATTAGCACCTCATCGGGCGTGGAGCGGGTGCCTTTTCGGTGGTTGACAAAATTGGAAATGGCTTCTCGCAGCGCGGGAAGCCCCCTCACGGCGAGGTAATCTTTTTCGTGGGCGTGTTCTTTCAAGGCGTTCACGACCAAATCCGGCACAGGGAAAGGTGACTGCCCAAAGCCGAGCTTGAACACTTTTTTCCCCTGCCGTTCGAGCAGCTTCGATTTTTCATTGATGGTGACGGTGGCGGAAGTGCTTAACCCAAATAAATTTTGATTGATAACGGTGGGTATGGGAGCGTTTGACAGCATGATTAAAAAACAAGATGATGAGAGGTGAAAAAGGCTAACAAACCCTTTTGTCGAAAGGTTTTGCGGACACAAGGATAGGCACTGCGCCCCGAACAAAAAACGAACCCCACGCAACGAACAACCTTTTGCTACCTTTGCCGGACTACCCCGACCGTATATAGTATAACAACCCGGCCCGTACTATCCGGCATGAAGGTTACTGCCGCCCAACTCGCTCAACTCCTCGAAGGCTCGCTCGAAGGCGACCCGAATGTCACTGTCAGCCGTCCTGCTCGCATCGAACAAGCAGGCGAAGGCGATATTGCTTTTTTGGACAACGCCAAATACGAATCATTTGCCTACACTACCCAAGCATCTATCCTGCTGGTGCACAAATCCTTTCTGCCAGCACAGAAAGTGAAGCCAACCCTGATTCGGGTGGACGACGTGCGCAGCAGCCTTGCCCTGCTGTTGCACAAGTTCGACGTGGATGCCCAACCCAACGGAGCTTCCGTTTCGGAACAAGCCTCTGTGCACAAGAGCGCCAAAATAGGCATTGGCACGAGCGTGGGAGCCTTCGCGGTCATTGAAGAAGGGGCGGTGATTGGCAACAACTGCATCATCTATCCGCAAGTTTTTATTGGGCGCAATGCCCGCATCGGCGATGGCTGTCGTTTGTTCCCCGGCGTGCGCGTACACTTCGATTGCGTGATTGGCGAGCAATGCACCCTTCACGCCAATGCAGTCGTGGGTGCCGATGGTTTCGGGTTTGCGCTGCAAGAGGATGGGTCTTGGAAAAAGGTGCCTCACGTGGGCAATGTGGTACTCGAAAAAGATGTGGAAATCGGTGCCTGCACTTGCATTGACCGCGCCGCCATCGGGAGCACGGTCATCCATCAAGGTGCCAAACTCGACAACCTCATACACATCGCGCACAACGCCGAAATCGGGTACCACACCGCGCTGGCCGCTCAGGTGGGCGTGGCGGGCAGCACGCGCATCGGCGACCATTGTCAAGTCGGCGGCCAAGTGGGCTTTGCGGGGCACCTCACCATTGCCAACGGCACCCGCATTCAAGCCCAGAGCGGTCTCGGCTCCTCGGTCGAAAAGCCCAATACTGCCTTGTTTGGCAGCCCGGCCATTGGCTACAAAGACTTTATCCGCTCGCACGTCGTGTTCAAACACCTGCCGGCGCTCCAGCGCAAAGTGCTTGAGTTGGAGAAAAAGGTGAAAGACCTCGAAGGAAAATGACGCGACCTATCGCGGCACCTCGATTTTTTTCACGATTTCGTCCAGCACCTCGCGGGTGGTGTAGCCTTCCATTTCTCGTTCTGGCGTGAGTATGACGCGGTGATTGAGCGCCGGATAGGCGACGTATCGAATGTCGTCGGGAGTCACGAAATGGCGCCCTGCCATGGCGGCGACGGCTTTGGCCGTTTTCATCAGGGCGAGCGATGCGCGAGGGCTGGCGCCGAGGAAAAGGTCGGCGTTGTTGCGCGTGTTATGGACGATGGCCGCGATGTAGTCCAACAATTCTTCCCGAATATACACCTGCTCGATGATGCGCTGCGAGTCGGCAATTTCCTTGGGGGTGATGACGGCCCCCACCGTCTCGCGCAGCACCCCAGAAAAGTCGTTTTTGAAGCGCCGTAGGATGGCCTGCTCTTCCTCAAGGCTGGGGTAGTCAAGTATGATTTTGAACAAAAAACGGTCGAGTTGCGCCTCCGGCAATTTGTAAGTGCCTTCCTGCTCGATGGGGTTTTGGGTGGCGACCACGAAAAAGGGCGCTTCCATCGGATAAGTCGTGCCATCCACCGTCACTTGCCTTTCTTCCATCACCTCAAACAAGGCAGCCTGCGTTTTCGCGGGGGCGCGGTTTATTTCGTCTATCAGCACCACATTGGAAAAAATAGGCCCGGATTTGAAGTTGAATTCCGACGTTTTCATGCTGAAAACTGGGGTGCCAATCACGTCGGCGGGCATCAGGTCGGGTGTGAACTGGATGCGGCTAAATCCGGTGTGGATAGTGCGGGCCAAAAGTTTGGCTGTCAGTGTCTTGGCGATGCCGGGCACTCCTTCCAGCAAGACGTGGCCACCCGTGAACAGGGCCACAAGCAATTGGTCGAGCAATGCTTCCTGCCCCACGATGACCTGGGCGATTTGCGCCTTCACGAGTTCTGCGCGCCGCATCACGGGGGCCACGTCAAGTGAATGACCGTGCCCCTCCGTCTCGCCCGGGGGGCTGTTGGTTTCCGTTTCGGTAGGCTCTGAGTTTTTTTCTTCGTTTTCAGACATGATGTTCTATGTTGTTTGAACTGGCGAGAGGCAGTTTCGTCCGTTGTCGCGGAAGCATTTGTTGGTTGGAGGATTTTGCCCGCCGTTCTGCCACACTCATTTTGCTTTTTTCCAAAACTGCTCCATCGCAAGGTGCAAATCTACCATCATTTTTTCGGTCGGTTGATATTGCACCGCGGCGATGTATTGGCTGAAAATATCGCGGACGGCGGTCTCGGGCACCTCCGAGACGGCGGCCAGTCGGTGCATGAAATCGCCGTCGAGACGCGGTTGGTGCGTTTCGGGGGCAAGGTGGGCCACCAAGCCATAACGCTCGCGGATTTGATGGATGAACAGTTTCATGCCCTGAACGCAAAGCCCTTGATAGTTTTTTTCCCTAAAATGCAGGTGCGCGATGGTGCTGATGAACTCGTAGGAGGAGTTTTCATTTTTGGGCAAAACAGGGATGATGCGTTGGCGGCGCTTGGCTCGGAAAATCAGCCAAACGAGCGCCAGCCCAACCAACAGGTACCACGCCCATGCCAACGACGGCTGTTTGAGCACATAAGAAAGTGGATGCTCCTCCTCAAGGGAGCGCGAGAAGGCGCTTCGATTGCGCCGACGGGCGACGGCTTCAGGCACTCGGCTCATTGCATCCCAGTAGATATCGCCCTCTGGCAGCCACGAGAGCACACCCTCCACATACTTGCGGGTGTTGGGTTGCAACAGGCTGTAGTTGGAAAAAACGATGGGGTTCGTATGCAGCAAAAATTGCCCCTTCCCGTAAGTGAATTTGGCAAAATTGATAAACGAACGGTTCAGGTAGCCCAACGGAAAGTGGGGCAACGAGTCGCAGAAATACCGCTCTTCGATAAAATGCCAATTGTAGGGTTTGGGCGTGTTTTGGTGGGCGTAGTGAAACATTGCCGAGTCGGTCTTGGGTTCGCGCAGCGACATAATCACCTCGCTGGACACGAGTGTGCCGTAGTCATTCCACACAGCCTCCGGGCATTCGTTGTAGTAGAGGTCGAACATGAGGTCGAACGGGATGGTCTTGCTCGAGACCAATGCCGTGTTGCCCATTTCCACGAATTGGAGCAGGTGTTCGGTACTCGCCGAATCCATGTAGATGGCTTCTCCGACGAATACATAGCTGGCCTGCCCCGTAGCATCAAGCGGCAGCTCTTTCGTGATGCTTTTGTTGAGATTGAGCAGTTTTTTGTTTGGGAAATAAGAGGAGAGCAGGCGGTGAAGAATTTGGGTTCCGTAAGGCTCGGCATTGGTCTCGCTGTATGCCTTTTTCGACCACGCATCGCTCCAGTCGAATCGAGGTCGCCCCGAATCGTAGTTGAGATACAACCCCACCGCCAGCAGCACGACGGCCAGCAGCGCAATGAGCAGTGGTGTGCGATTGGAAGACATTTTTGAGCGCGATTGGGTGTGTGTTGTAACGTGCGTTTTGCTACAAAGTCGCTAAGGCACAAAGGTTTGGAAATCAACCATATTCAGGCGGCGACTTGAAGTCGCCGCCTGAATGGCACACGTTTTCAGCAGGGCGCTTCAACGCCGACTTCGCATTATTTGATGACGCGCATTTTCATCTTCACGTCTTTCACCGGGCGGTCGCCGGGAGCAGTTTGCACAGCGGCGATTTTGTCAATGACATCCAAGCCTTTGATGACTCTGCCGAACACCGTGTAGTCGCGGTCGAGGAAAGGGGTGCCGCCGACTTCGACGTAGGCTTTGCGCTGTTCGGGTGTGTAGTGAAACCCTTTGGATGCCTCGATTTGGTTGAGCGTCTCTTCCTTGGCTGGCCCGCCGCCTTGCACGATGTAAAACTGCGAACCGGATGATTTTTTCTCCGGGTTGTTGGTGCGGGCAGCAGCAAGCGCGCCTTTGATGTGCACTAGCGAATCCACGAACTCGGCGGGGATTTGGTAATTGGGGCCACCCATGCCAAGCGCCTTGCCAGCCGGGGCATTGCGCGAATCGGGGTCGCCGCCCTGGATCATGAAGCCATTGATGACGCGGTGGAAAAGCAGGTCGTTGTAGTAGCCTTCCTCGGCCAGTTTGATAAAGTTGTCGCGGTGTTTGGGGGTGGAGTTGTAGAGTTCGGCGGTCATGGTGCCAAACTCGGTTTCGATTTCCACGAGGCAGCGCTCGGGTGCGGTAATTTGTACCATTTGTTTCTTAATAACTGTTTTAGAGCCTTTTGTGGCTTTGAGTGTGACTTCGTAGTTGCCGCTGTGCGTGTAGCGGTGGACGGGAGCGGCTGCCGTGGAGGTGGCGCCATCGCCGAAATCCCAAGCATAGCTATCGGCTTTCACCGAGTGGTTGAGGAAAGCTACTTCCACCGGGGCGATGAGCTTGCCGGTGGGGTAAGTAAAGTCTGCCACGGGTTTTACGGCGCAGGATGTGAATAGGATGGCTGCGAGTAGTGTGGGGAAAATGAGTTTTTGCATAAAAGATGATGGTTGAAATGTCAGGAAAATAGATTGGCTGCGGCGGGAGCCGCACAAGTCTATGAGCGGCAAAGATGCGACGAAGGGCGGATTCGTCACAATTTACAATTCCCCAGCCAAGAGCCGTAGCCGTATTTCCGTGTCTTTCAGCCCATACAGCACGAGGTTGCGCCGCGCCAAAGCCTGTTCGAGGGTGTTTTGGGCGGTTTGCACTTCGAGGGCGTTCGTCTGGCCGAGGCGGAAACGCTCCGTGCTTACGTTGAGGCTTTCCCGTGCGTTTTTCACGTTGTCTTCCTCCAAGGCGAGCACTTGTTGGTTGGTCTTAAAAAAAATGAGTTGGTTGTCCAGCTCTGCCTCCACCAAGAGGCGTTGGGCTTCCAATACATAGTTGGCTTGTTCGGCTTGTACCCTTGCTACCTCCACTTGGCGTTTGAGGTCGCCACCCGTGTAGAGTGGGACGACGAGGCCGGCGCCCACGGTGAGGCCTGCTTGGGTGTTGTTGAGCAAGAAGCCCGCGCCATTGTCGGAACGCTGGGCGCTGAGTTGGCTGATGCCGGTGATGCGGGGCTTGTTGAGGGTGCGGTTTTCGTCCACGATGAGGGCTGCTACTTCCGCGTTCTTTTTCATGGAAAGCAGGCCGGGGTTTTGCCGCATTATTTTCTCCAAAAGCGCGTCGCGGTCGGGGGTGTAGGTGTTGGCGAGGTTTTCATCCACGTCGAAGGGGGTTTCGGGCGGGCGCACGAGCAGGCGGTTGAGCTCGCGTTTGGCGGCGCTGGTGGCGGCTTCCTGATTGAGCAAGTCGGCGCGGCGCTGGTTGAGGTCAATGCGGGCTTGGAGGGCGTCGGTTTGGGCGGCAAAGCCTGCGGCGAGCCGGGCCTCGGCGATACGCAGCCGCTCTTCGTTGAGCGTGATGACTTCGGCAAAGGCGCGTTCGTTGAGGCGACTGCGCACGATGTTGTAGTAGGTCTGCAACACGATGGCTGTCGTCTGCTGCACTTGGTTTTGGAGGTTCAGTTGGCCGAGCGATTCGAGTTCTTCGAGGCGCTTTTTGGCGATGTGCATACGTCGGCCATCGAAGAGTGTCCAGTTGAGTTGCACGCCTGCGTTAGCCACGTTGAAAGGTGCGCCCAAGGCGTCGAACTCGTTGCCGTTGGCGAGTCTTTGCTGGAAGGCGCTCAGGGTGAAGTTTTCGTTGGCGACGAAATTCACGGTGGGCAACATTCCGGCGTTGGCCTTGATGTTGTTGAGTTTTGCGATTTCGGCATCGGCGCGGCTGAGGCGGATGTCGTAGTTGTTTTCCAAGGCGATGCGCACGGCTTCGCCGGGTGTTAGGATGGGGGCGGGAGCATCCTGACCACGCAAAAACAAGGACAGGAGGAGACAGGGGAGCAAAAGGTGTTTTTTCATACGACAAATGTAAAACGGCATAAACGCTGGATTGGATGTTGGGGTTTTAAAAGTTGGAACAACAGTATGAGGGTGTATTTCAGATTGTCGCTTTTTTACGCCGGGACAACGTTCCGATTTACTTGCGACTATTTGAAACCCACCCCAGTATGAAGCCATGCGCGAAACGGCAACTTAATCCCCATTCGGTCGTTGTAGGGGCATACTTTGCTGGTCATGTCTTACCTGCCACTTTTCCCGCTCAATCTGGTCGCCTTCCCCGGCGAAAAACTCAATCTGCATATTTTCGAGCCGCGCTATCGTCAGCTTATCAATGAGTGTATCGAGCAGAACTCCACGTTTGGCGTGCCTACTTTTCTGAACAACTCGTTGCCGGGCTATGGGACGGAAATGCAAGTGACGGAATTGGTGACGCGCTACGAGGATGGCCGCATGGATGTTCGCACAAAAGGCGTGCGCGTGTTTCGCCTGCTTGATTTTGAAAATCCCGCTCCGGGCAAGTTGTATGCGCACGGCGATGCTTTTTTTTATCCCGAACCTGTTTCCTCTTCGCTCGCGCTGCCTCAATTGGTGGATTTGGTGGAGAAACTTTATGCTATTTTCAAAACAACGCCGCCTTTTGATACCTCGTCCTCACAGCTTTTTTCCTATCAAATCGGGCATGGTGTGGGGTTGCCGCTTGAGGGCGAATACGAGTTGCTGACGTTGGAGAACGAGATGGAGCGCCAAGAGTTTTTGCGCGACCATCTTCGGGAGGTGCTGCCAGTGGTGGAAAACATGGAGCGCACGAAAGAACGCATTCAGATGAACGGGGATTTCAGACAATTTGGGTCGCCTCTGCCTTGAAGGCTCGTTGTGGGTGTGGGCTGTTTTATTACAAGGTTTTTTTTGAAAGATTGGTCAGCCCCAAGCGCAGAGGACTCTGTTGTCAAGCTTATATGTTTTTGACAGGATTTACAAGATTTGCAGGATAGATGCGGCGGATTTGCCGCCAAAAACCCTGTAAATCTTGTAAATCCTGTCAAAAAAGACAGCGCCTGTCGGTCGGGAACATGGGCGGCTATTGAAAAAATGTCTTTGACGTTGGCCGTCATGCCATTTCAGGCTCTTTCTTCTCTTCTTTTTGCTCAACACTTTGCCGCGGCCCTTCTTCCTCATGCGCCCAGGGGGCTTGGTGCCGCTGTTTGCCGCTCAGGAATGTGTACATGGCGGGGATGACGAACAGCGTGAGCAGCAAGGAGAACAACAATCCGCCCACCACCACCATGCCCAACGGAATCCGGCTCGTGGAGGCTGCCCCAAACGCCAGCGCGATGGGCAAGGCGCCGAGCACGGTGGCCAGTGTCGTCATCAGAATGGGGCGCAGGCGGGCTTGGGCGGCCTCGAACACGGCTTGCTTTTTGGGCATTCCCGCGTCGCGTTTCTGATTGGCGAACTCGACGATGAGAATGCCGTTTTTTGTGACGAGGCCGATGAGCATAATCATGCCGATTTGCGAGAAGATGTTGAGGGTGTTCCCCGTGATGGAAAGGGTGAGGAACGCTCCCGCGATGGCCAGGGGCACCGTGAGCATGATGATGAACGGGTCGCGAAAGCTTTCGAATTGGGCAGCCAAGATGAGATAGACTAGGCACAAGGCCAAGATGAAAGCGAACATGGTGTTGCCGCTGCTCTCGCGGAAATCGCGCGAGGCACCGCTGAGGTCTGTCACAAAAGTGTCGTCGAGCAATTTGGCTGCGATGGCCTCCATCGCCTCGATGCCTTCGCCCAGCGTTTTGCCGGGCGCGAGTGCCGCACTGATGGTGGCTGATTTGTAGCGATTGTGGTGATAGTATTGGGGCGGGTTGCTGGTCTCCTCTATGCGCACGATGTTGTCGAGTTGAATCATGTCGCCTCGGTTGTTGCGCACATAAAGGTTTGCAAGGTCGAGCGGTTCGTCGCGGTTGGAGCGGTCCACTTGTCCGATGACTTGGTATTGTTTTCCTTCTTTCAAAAAATAGCCGAAGCGCCGCCCGGAGAGCGCCATTTGCAATGTGGAGCTCACATCAAGCACGCTCACGCCCAATTCGGCTGCTTTCAGGCGGTCAATGGAAACTTGCAGCTCTGGTTTGTTGAATTTCAGGTTCACATCCACATTGGCAAAGGTGGAGTCTTTGCGGGCTTCTTCGAGGAATTGCGGGACAACCTCTTTCAGTTTTTCAAAATTCAAATTTTGCAGCACGAACTGCACGGGCAGCCCGCGCCCGAACCCGACGGTGATGGTCTCTTCTTGGTTGGGGAATATCCGCGCTTCCGGCATTCGGCGGGTCATGGCCAACAGTTGGTTGTATATCTCCTGTTGGCTGCGCTTGCGCTGGTCTGGCTCGGGCAGCAGAAGACTGACAAAACCAAAATTGGTGCTGCTCGCCCCAAAGCCGGGTGCGGTGATGCCAAACACCATTTCATGCTCGGGCACAGAATCCATGATGGTCTTGGCGATGTTGTAGATGATGCTTTCCATCTGGTCGTAGTCTGTGCCTTCGGGCGCAGACACGTTGGAGCGTATG
Organism: Saprospiraceae bacterium; assembly: GCA_026129545.1. Classification (NCBI taxonomy): domain Bacteria; kingdom Pseudomonadati; phylum Bacteroidota; class Saprospiria; order Saprospirales; family Saprospiraceae; species Saprospiraceae bacterium. Next base: position 2,716,879 of record JAHCHX010000001.1, on the reverse strand, counting down.
ATGCTGCGGTCTTCAAGTGGGGCGAGCTCGCTCTTCAAGGTTTGGCCGAAGTACCAAATCATGCCAAAGCAACCCAGCAGAATGGCCATACTGCTCCACCGATAGCGCATGAAAGAGCGCAGCGCAGTGCCATACACCCTGTCCATTGCTTTGAAAAACGGCTCGGTGGCGTTGTAAAACCACCCGTGTTTCACATAGCCGCCCAACTTTACGTTCAAAACGGGTGTCAGGGTGAGCGACACAAATGCTGAAATCAATACCGCCCCTGCTATCACCACCCCAAATTCGCGGAACAATCGGCCGGTGAAGCCTTGCAAGAAAACCACAGGGATGAACACCACTGCCAGCGTGACGGAGGTGCTGATGACGGCGAAGAAAATTTCTTTGGTGCCTTCTCGGGCCGCCGTCCACTTGTCCATGCCCGCCTCCATTTTTTTGAAGATATTCTCCGTCACCACAATGCCGTCGTCCACCACGAGACCCGTAGCCAGCACGATGGCCAACAGCGTGAGCACATTGATGCTAAACCCAAAAATATACATCAGGAAGAAGGCCCCGATGAGCGACACGGGGATATCCACCAAAGGGCGCAGGGCGATAATCCAATTGCGGAAAAACAGGAAAATGATGAGCACCACGAGCGCGACGGCGATGAAAATGGTCTCCGTGACCTCGCTGACGGCGCGGCGCACAAAGCGCGATTTGTCAATGCCCACGCTCATCACGATGTCGGGGGGCAATTCTTTTTTGATTTGCTCGTAGCGGCGATAAAACTCGTCGGCAATCTCCACCCAGTTGCTGCCCGGCTGCGGGATGATGGCCATAGAGACGCCTTGCACGAGGTTGCGTCGAGCGCCGGTTTCCTCGTTTTCGGGGCCAATCATGGCTTCGCCGATGTCGCGGAAGCGGATGGTTTGCCCCGCTGTTTGCCGCACTATCATGTTGTTGAAGTCCTCCTCCGTTTGTAGTCGGCCAAAAGTTTTCACCGTCATTTCCGTTGCGTCGCCGCGCACTTTGCCGCCCGGCAGTTCCACGTTTTCGCGGTCAAGAGCAGCCTGAATGTCCTGTACCGTGAGGTTGAAGGCCGCTAATTTGGGCGGGTTTATCCAGAGCCGCATGGAGGTTCTTTTTTGCCCAAAAATGGCAACCTGCGACACGCCGGGGATGGTCTGGATTTTCTCCATAATCACGTTTTCGGCGTAGTCGGATAGCTCCATGATGTTGCGCGTGCTGCTCTGAATCGGCACGAACATGATGGGGTCGCCGCTGGCATCGGCTTTGGTGACGACTGGCGGAGCGTCAATGTCTTGCGGCAAATTGCGCAAGGCTTGGCTCACTTTGTCGCGCACATCGTTGGCCGCCTGTTCGAGGTCAACGTTCAGGTCGAACTCGACGGTGATGTTGCTGTTGCCCAATGCCGATGAGCTGGAAATGGTGCGAATGCCGGCGATACCGTTGATGGCTTTTTCGAGCGGCTCGGTGATTTGGCTCTCGACGACCTCGGCGTTGGCGCCGGTGTAGTTGGTGCGCACAGTGATGTTCGGCGGGTCAATGGCCGGGTACTCGCGCACGCCAAGGAAGCCGTAGCCTATCGCTCCGAAAAAGACGATGAGGATACTCATGACAGCGGCAAGGACGGGGCGGCGGAGGGAGAGTTCTGGTAAGTTCATGTTTTAGGATGTGCGACAAGCGGTGTGGAGGCTAGTGAGGGCATGTAGGAAAAAGCAAAACAGCGAAGGGAGAAGATGGTTTTCGTTTCCAATGGCTCTGAGCAGGGCTTTGGCGGATGGGGATGAGCCACACTTCGAGGCCGTTGTTCACGATGAAAATTTCCTCGCGATTGGCCAAACTGTTTTGGATACTTTTGGAGCGTCCTTTTTGTTCCGGCTGGGTTTGGGCGCGTCGTGGCGCACCTCTTTTCTGAAGCGGCTATCGCTCCGAACGATTCTATGGCAGGTTTTGCTCGCGGGCCGTGCTTTTCGATGCGAAAGTAGTGTGTTTGATGGCGAGTTTTCCTCTAATTTCCCCTCCTAAAACTCAATTTCATAGCAACCCGCATCGGGTGTCACCGCGTCGCGGCTTTTGCCGTCCAAGTCCTTGTCAATGCCGGGAATTGGCATGGCATAGCCGTTGGCGATAGAGCGCATGGTGTCCAATCGGAAAAGGCTTTTGTTGGGGTCAATAAAGATAGTGTCCAGTGTGGTCGCGTTGATGCAAGGCTGGCAACGGTCGAAGAAATCCGGGTAGGCCGTTGCTTTGGTCAGGTCGCGCACGCGCACGATGCAATGGTCGAATCGGAAATCGAACTGCGTGGGGTCGTCCAAGCGGTCGAACAAAGTGATTTGGTCGGGTCGGCTACCCATGAAAATGCAGTTTTTGAATCGCGCCTTGAGAGGGTTCGACACGAAATCAAAGCAAAAATCATCGAGGCATAGCGCGTTGCCCATGCGGAGGGCTTCCCCCCGCACACCATAGTTGGCCGCCGTGCAATAAGTGAAGTTGTATTCGCCTCCATACTCCAATTGGATGGAAAAACCCGTGTTGCGATAAAAAAGGCAGTTTTCAGCGTCAATTTTAGCGTGCACCCCGATGAGGGCGCTGCTGGCGGTGTTGTAAATCTGCGTGTTGCGCAGCGTCACGTCCACTGCCGAATCTGCGCGGATACCGATGATGGAGTTGCGCACGATGCAGTGTTCGATGCGGTGCCCTTTGGTGCCTGCTTGCAGCCATATCCCTGTCCATTGGCCGGCTTCCTCCCTGAATTCCGGCTCCAGCCGGTCGCCCTCGAAAATGACAGGATTTTCCAAAGTGCCCTCCACGATGAGCCGTCCCGTGCCGAAAAAGGCCAAAAAGCCATCGTTGTATCGGTAGATGGCGGTGTCTGTCACTTGACGAGCCAACCCGCCATGCACATATACCCTCGTGCCGGCGGGAATGCGCACCGTGCAGTCATCGATGCCCAACACGCCATAAATGACGTAGGGGCGCGGGTCGTCCCACACCCATTCGCCGCCGTTGCAACTGTAACTCACAATGCCGCTTGCCCCAAAACGCGATGGGAGATACACGGCGTTTTGTCCCCAAGCCTCCAGCACGACGGTTTGCAAATTGCCGTTGGTTTCAAAAAACAAATTTTCAGCCAGCACGAAGGGGCTGGCGCTGGGTGGTTCGTCGGGATTGATGGTGACTTCCGCAAACACATAGAGGCTATCGCGGGGGGCGATTTCGATGTCCGTGTGCAGGTTGCCCGGCAGCCCGTCCACGTTCAGCCGAAAACGCGACGACGTGCCTTTTTCCAAATAAATCCTTGAAATGCGAATGCTTTCCCTGTGGCGATTGTAAATTTTCAGGATACGTGTGGCCGACCCCAACTCGGTGAACGTGGTGTCGAAACGCAACGTGTCGGTGCTGAACTCGAGCTGGTCTGCCGGGTCTGTGGTGAATTTTTCTTTCTGACAAAAAGCAAGCGAAAGCAGTAGTGGCAACAAAAACAGGCTATGGCGAAGTCGCATCGTGTGTGTCCGAAAATAAGTTTGGATGTTGGCGGCAAAGGTAGGAAGGGGGTTGCACGGCACGGCGATAAAATCCATATATGCCAAGTGGCGCAAAACTTCGGCGCAGCAGCACCCGTTGAAAGGTGGGCAAAGATAGAGAACGAGTAAAAAGATATTTCGCACTCTCAAGTTTTTTCCCGCACCATTGCTTCCTGCTCTACGGCCTCGTCAGCGAGATAGGGTACCGTGGGCAAGCTTTTATGATTTCAAGAAACAATGCATCGAGGCATAAAGGCTTGGTATGTTATGTAATAGATATCATGTACTTTTATACCTCGCGCCGCCAAGTTTTCAGCATCGTCTAGGGTAACGTTTACTAAACTTTTGAAGTTTAGTAAACGTGATCTCATCCTTCCAACCATGCTGAAAACTTGGCGGCACGAGGTATAGCAACGAGGTTGGCTCAAACCTTTATATTTTCGACTTTGACCGTTGCGCAGGTCTTTTAACTAATCAGATTCAGATTAAAGGAATCAATCGAATAGGTGGTGTAGCTATCTCCTTCAACTCCCGCTACCTCTACAACAACAGGAGTGACACCGCCTTTCAATACGACCTCCATGCCGCCGACATCCCCGCCAGTCGCAAGGTAGTGGCCGTCTATGACGGATTCACCGACCCTTTCCCCGTCACTTTTTTATGATGCAACTCTCCCATGACGGACGCAGCCCGGTGTTCAGGATGCACGATATGACGGGGCGATTGGTGCGCGGGGAGCGCGTCGTGCTGGGGGTGAACGAAATGGAGGTGGGCGATTTGCCGCCGGGGATGTATTTTTGGAGCGTGGAGGCGAAGGACGAGGTGGTGAAAAGTGGAAAAATCGTTAAAATGGAAAAATAAGCATCATTAGATGCTTTGGCTTTGGACAATGTTGGATGGTAATGCTTATTGACGGGGATGCCAATAAGGGCAGCAATCTGCCAGCAGATGTTTGGTTCGCTCAAATCACGTCCGACACACAGGCGCTCCAATCCAGCGGATTTTTAAAACTCAAATAAAAATAAAAAAATCATGAAAAACAAGCTCATCACTTTCGTTTTCGTCTGTTTTACATTTCAGACTCATGCCCAAACCTTCGCTCCCGTCGGCTCAAAATGGGTGTATTGCTACGCAGTCAACGCCGTAGGCGGCGCGGAAGGCTACGACACGTTGGTAGTCGAATCTATCGCCGAAACCCATTTCGATACCTTGCCTTGCAGCGAGCTTCAAGTGACATACTGCTATTCATCGGGAGATTTTGGCTGTGGGCTGGTCTCAAAAGCCACTGTTTGTCAAGACGACAAGAAAATTTACTATCGGGAAGGCGATTCGCTTTATTTGTTACACGATTTTGGCTTAATGCCCGGCGACACCTTGCGCATTCGCTACCCAACGGCACTCGATACTTTCAACCGACTGGCGATAGATTCGGCTTTCTTCGCTAGTCCTTCACTTCGCTATTTTGACATCGTGGTTGTGGATACCACAACGCTCGACCTGAATGGCAATGCAGTGTGGGCGCAGACTTTTGCCGAAGTCAGCGACGATGATGCTTTCCATCCATCTTGGTATAGCGGTCAGTTTCTGGAAGGCATCGGCAGCACGGCGGGTTGGCTGTTCCCACGCGCCATCAATGCTTTGCAAGAAGAGCACATCCCAGTAAGTCTTATCTCTTACACTAGCTCGACCTTGAACGGCAACTTCTTGAATCTTAATGCTTTTTGTCAAACAACATCCACAAAGGGCATCAAGCCTGTATCTTCCGTGAAAGTGTGGCCAAACCCCGCAAAAACAGTGCTGAACCTTGAAGTGCCCACAACGGGCGAAGGTGTTCAGGTCCAGATATTTGATGTGAGCGGCAAAATGCTTGTGACGGCAACAAACTATGCTCTCGACACTATACAGGTGAATATCGCCAGCTTGCCTCCGGGAATCTACTTGTTCAAAGCAATCATGCCGGCTTATGGCATCGCGGCAGGTAGATTTATGGTTGAGTAGGTCATGGGATGGGGCCAAACTCAGCGTACTCCAATGGACTGGCATTTCATGGCTGCAATATGGTTCATGATTCAAATGAACGACAAGGTTTTTTTGGTAGCCTGCCAGCCATCAGGCAGGCTACCAAAAACAAATCCAACAAAGCTTGTCAGTCGGCAGGAAATATGGGGGCCTACAATTTTCCCAAAGTTGCTTGCACGAACCTAGTCAAGGCCTCGCCGCGCAACATTCCTTGCTGGAGCAAAGCGAGGTGGAGGAGGTACTGGGAAAAATTGTTCTGCTCGCCCGTGTCGGCGATTTTCACCAGTTTCTGCGCGATTAAGGGGTGGTTGGTGTTTACCACCACATTGTAAGCATCGAAGGAATCGCCCATTGCGCCCATGCCGTGCATGGCCTGCATTTCTTTCATCCGCCGCATGAACTCCGGCTTGGTGATGATGACGGGTTGGTCGTCGGGCGAAAGGGGGGAAAGCGTGACGGAGGCACCAGCCTGCTTGTTCGTTACCGCTTCAAAACATTGCTTCACCGTCTCTTGCTCTTTTTCCGAGAGTACCGACTCGCGTTTATCATCTTTTTGCACCAAGTTGTCCACCGTGTCGGAGTCCACGCGCACGAACAGCAGATTGAGGTCGCCGCCGCGATATTCGATATGTTGCATCCAATGATTGTCGAGCACCGTATCGAGGAGCAGCACGTCGTAGCCTCGGCTTTCGGCTGCTTTTATTTGCGCGTCGTAGCCCTCCGGGTCGTTGGTATAGATGGCGACGACTTTATTGTGCTTATCGGTCTGGTTGGCCTTGATTTTCTCTTTGTAGTCGTTGAGCAGGAAGGAATCTCCCTTCACGTTTTGCACAAGGACAAAGTTCATGGCGCGTTCTTCAAATTTTTTATCGGAAATCATTCCATATTTTACGAAAACACCCAAGTCGCGCCATTTTTGCTCAAAGCCTTGACGGTCGTTTTTGAAAAGGTCGTGAAGTTTGTCGGCCACTTTTTTCGTGATGTACTCGCTGATTTTTTTGACATTGGCATCGCTTTGCAGGTAGGAACGGGACACGTTGAGCGGAATGTCGGGCGAATCAATCACGCCATGCAAGAGAAGTAGCCATTCGGGCACGATGTTGCGCACGTCGTCGGTGACATAGACTTGATTGCAGTATAGATGGATTTTGTTGCGCGTTACCTCCAAGGCGTTGCCCAATTTGGGGAAATACAAAACACCCGTGAGATTGAAAGGATAATCAATGTTCAGGTGAATCCAGAACATTGGCTCGGGTGCCATTGGGTAGAGCTGGCGATAAAATGTTAGATATTCCTCGTCTTTGAGTTCGTTAGGCTGTTTCTTCCATATTGGGTGCGTCTCGTTGATGATATTGGGCACCTCTCGTTTTTCCTCCTTTTTCTCCTCGCCAGTCTCGACATATTCCGTCTTCGTGCCGAATTGGATTGGCACGGGCAGGAACTTGCAGTATTTTTCCAACAGCCCCTCTATGCGAAATGAGTTGAGGAAATCGGTGTTTTCCTCATTAATATGCAAAATCACGTCGGTGCCGCGCTGCGCTTTTTCCACTTTTTCGATGCTGAACGCCGGGCTGCCTTCGCAGGTCCATTTCACTGCCTCAGCACCTGCCTGCCACGACCGCGTGACGACTTCCACCTTGTCGGCCACCATAAAAGCGGAATAGAAACCCAAGCCAAAATTGCCAATGATGGTGCTGTCCTTGTGTTTTTCCAAGAACTCGGCGGCACTGGAGAAGGCAATCTGGTTGAGATATTTGAGCACCTCCTCCTCAGTCATGCCGACGCCTTTGTCGCGGATGATAAGCTGCTTGTCGGCTTCGTTGAGAATGACCTCAATGGTAGTGTCGCCTATTTCGCCCTTCACCTCGCCCCGATTGGCAAGCGTGGTGAGTTTGGTGGTCGCGTCCACGGCGTTCGACACCAACTCGCGCAGGAATATCTCGTGGTCGGAATAGAGGAATTTTTTGATGATGGGGAAAATGTTCTCGGTCTGTACGGAAATAGTACCTGTCTGCATAATTGTTGATGGGTTGAGTGAGTTGTCTGGCTCTCTTGCGTTTCAAATGGTCGTCTTTCGTACGCCGTAACGCTGTTCAGGCGTGTGCGCCCACAGGGTTCTGATTTACTTGCGACCATTTGAAGTGCAGTCCTCGGGAGCGGTATCGCTATTAAAGCAATCGTTCAGAGTGTGAAAAATGGGCAACGAGGCCTAATCCCCGTTTTCAAAGGGTATGCCAGCCGAATTTTGACTGTCAAAATGTCTTGCGCGGTATTCGAAGGTTTTCAAAAGGCTGAAAAACAGGGGTTTTGGAGACTACCTAAAAAAGGTTGTAAAAAAAATTACGTCGGAAAATATGTGAGACGAGGGCAAATTGGCATGGCTAATTGGCACAGTACTTGTCTTAATCGAACTGCGCTTGTGCGCGGCGGGTCGCCAAAAGTTTTCAGCGATGGCGATTCGGGGAAACGAATGGTGGAATCAAAGTTTCCATAAGATTTAAGGTCAAATGTGGCCTTGAACCCGTGGCGAGGGACCAGTCCGTCTGGGGGGTAGGGCTGGTCTCCTCACCACAATTTTCGTTGAAGAAACACCTTCGAAAATCTTGGTAAACAATTGTTTGATGAAAGCGAAAGGCAGAAAGTTCGGTTGCGGACCTTCTGCCTTTCGCTTTTTTGCTACACAGCCGGATGGTGGGCGTTTTTCATTCGCCTGATTTTGACAGCGGCCAAAACGGCCAAGCTTATCACAAAAAACACCGCCAAAGCAGCCACACTGTTGCGCATCCCGCCCGTGATATTTTCCACAAACCCAAACACAAAAGTGCCCGCCACCGTAGATATCTTGTCCATCACGTCGTAGAAACTAAAGTAGGAAGCGGTGTCCGGCGTGTTTTCAGGCAAAAGTTTGGCGTAAGTCGCTCTTGAAAGCGACTGAATGCCGCCCATCACCAGCCCGACCGCCCCTGCGAGCAGGTAAAAATCGAGACCCGTTTGCACGAAATATCCCGTTATGCAGATGCCCGTCCAGATGATGAGCATGGTCATCATCGAAAATTTGTTGCCCTTCCGCCCAGAGAGTTTCGCCGAAGCCCAAGCACCACCGATGGCGACTATTTGGAGAATCAGTACCAAGAAAATGAGCCTTTGCGTGTCGAAGTGAAGCTCTTTTTCCGCGAACGTGGATGCGAGAAAAAGCACTGCCTGCACCCCCGCGTTGTAGCAGAAAAAAGCGAACAGGAAAGCCTTTGTGTTCGAGTCGCCCTTCACCACTCGCCACACTTTTTTTATTTCCTCGTAGCCCTTGGTCAACAGATTCTCGCGGGTAGTGGGTGGTGCGTCGTTGGGCAAGCGCCGCAGCGGAATCTGCGCGAACCCTATCCACCACAGGCCAACCATGACAAAAGCGGTAGGCACGGCCTGCAAACCGTCGGAGAAGCCGAACCACTCGTAGTTCATGATAACTATAAGATTGACAACCAGCAAGATGACACTGCCGATGAACCCGTAACTAAAACCTTTCGCGCTGACATCGTCGTAGCGGTCTTCGGTGGCGATGAGCGGTAAAAACGAATTGTAGAACACAATCCCGCCGGCAAAGCCAATCGTTGCCAAAACGAACCCCGTCACCCCTACCCATAAGGTTTTCATGCTAGTGAAGAACAGCAACGAAATGCAGGCCAAGGCCCCCAAAGTGGTGAAAAAGCGAAGAAAGACTTTCTTCTTGCCCCCATAGTCCGCGATGCCCGACAGCAGTGGCGAAATGGCGGCGATGACCAAATAGGCAAATGAGATGCTCCAAGCGTAGAGGGTGCTGTTCGACATTTGCAAGCCGAACACGTTGAGCGTGTCGTTGGTTAGTTCAAGAAAATAGCCCGGAAAAATAGCGACAGTGATGACCAGCGCATAAGCACTATTGGCCCAGTCGAAAAACGCCCAGCCATTGATGACACGCTTGTCGTTTTTTTGAGGTGTTATGGCGGCGGCAGAATCAGTTGTTTCCACGACAGGAAAGTTTTTCGTTTTGCAGTATCATGCAAAGGTGGGAGTTCCCGCGCTCGTTGAGTAGGAAACGGAAAAAAATCTTGAAAAAAGCAAGGGCCGACTATTCAAACACCACCTCCACCACATCCTCCACTTTCAGCCCCAACAGCGTGGCGGCCTTGCCCATGTTCACCGCGATTTCGAGAAAACCCGCCATGTTGAACAAGCAAAGTTGTTCGCCCGGCGCCACGTCGCAGTAGTTTTCCGAAAGTTTCGTGATGGGGTCGTTGCGTTTGAAAAAGAGGGAAAAAGCGCGACCGTTCAGGTTTTTTTCAAACACCTCGCGGCGGATGTTGACCACGACGTTTTCAAAATTGTCCACATGAATCACCGTGCCGCGAATGCGCGTGGGCGTGATGACAGGCTGAATGCTGATGCGTTCCAGCAGCGGCGCGGCAAATTCGCCCAACTCGTCGAAGGGCTTGCCAGAGATAAGATGCGCCGTCGCATCGGCGAAGACGGATTTTACGGCAAAATGCTCCGACGCGTCGGCAGGCAAATTGCGGAGATTGGCGGGGTCAAGGTTTTGAAAAAGCAAAGTCAGCAAGCCGTTGTCGGGCGCGAGAAAAAAATGTCCCTCATGGCGGGCGGCCACGAAGCGAAATTCGGGCTGATACACACAGTTGACGCCGACGAGGTGAATCGTGCCTTCTGGAAATTCGCGCCACACATTTTGCACCACAAACGCCCCCTGCACGATGTCGAAAGGCTTGATATCGTGCGAAATATCCACCAACAAGATGCCCGGCGCACGGCTGAGCAACGCGCCTTTGAGCGCGCCGGTGTAGAAATCCTGCGTTCCAAAATCGGTGGTGAGGGTGATGAGTTGCATTTTGGCTTAGTTGTTCGTTCGGAGAAATTTAAGAAACTTAATAGCGCGTTTTTTTGTTGGGAAATCCGCTTGCGCCACTCTATTTTTGTGGGCAAAAGCGGGGTTCGTTTTTTACAAAAGGCAAGGAAGTCCGGCGCGAAAATACCACTGAAAATCAACCCGCTAAGCGCCGTTCGCTTCCCGCTGCCAAAAAAATTAGAGGACTAAAATTTGAGCGAAATCATTCTCACCGTCGAGGGCGTTGACCCTGTGGAGCTGTTCGGCGAAAACAACGCAAAATTAAATCTTTTGCGTAAAGCCTTCCCCGATGTCACGATTACGTCGCGTGGCAACAATCTGAAAATCACCGGAGAAAAGAAGGATGCCCAAGCGGCCAAAGCCAAATTCGAGATGATGGCGCGCTACCTGCGCGAACATCACGAACTGCCCGTGCAAACGGTGGCCGACCTCATGGGCGGCGAAAATCCCTTCGACGTGCGCATCCCCGTCAATGGCGACGGCGCGAGTGGCAACACCATCCTTTTCGGGCGCGATGGCAAGCCCATCAAGGCCAAAACACGCAATCAAAAGCGCATGGTTGAGGTGTGCGAGGTGAACGACATCGTGTTCGCGCTCGGCCCGGCGGGTACAGGCAAGACTTACACGGCGGTCGCCATCGCCGTGCGGGCGCTAAAAAACAAGTTGGTCAAAAAAATCGTGCTGACCCGCCCTGCCGTCGAAGCGGGCGAAAATCTTGGTTTCCTGCCCGGCGATTTGAAAGAAAAAGTGGACCCCTACCTGCGCCCGCTCTACGACGCGCTCGATGATATGTTGCCCATGGACAAACTCAATTTTTTCATGGAAAATCGCGTCATCGAAATCGCGCCGCTCGCCTTCATGCGCGGTCGCACTTTGGACAACGCCTACATCATCCTCGACGAAGCGCAAAACGCCTCGCCGCTCCAACTCAAAATGTTCCTCACGCGCCTCGGCCCTTCGGCCAAGTGCATCATCACGGGCGATTTGAGCCAGATTGACCTGCCAGGCCACCAAAAATCAGGCCTTCGCCAAGCCGTCGGGATGCTCGGCGACGTGGACGGCATCGCGGTCATCAATCTCACGACCGAAGACGTGGTGCGCCACCGTCTCGTAAAGGAAATTATCAAGGCTTACGAAAAAATAGAGGCCGAGGAGCGTGCCCGCAAGGAGCGCAAGAAGGCGGAGCAAAACGCTGACAAGGAGGAACTTGAAGATGCAAAACCTAATGGCGAGCCATCAAAGTCAGGTCAAGCATGAGCAGTGCAGTCGTTTACACCGTCGGCCACTCCAACCATGAGCCGGAAGCCTTCGCCGATTTGCTCCAGCATTTTGGGGTCAATTGCCTCGTGGATGTGCGCAGCGTGCCAGCGAGCGGGCGGTTTCCGCAATTCAACAAGGTGGCTCTGTCCGAATTTTTAAAGGGCAAAAACATCCAGTATCTCCATTTCGGCAAAGAGTTCGGCGCAAGACACACAGCTCCCGAACTGCTGGACGAGGAGGGCAAAGTTGATTTCGAGAAAGTGCGACAAACAGAGGATTTCAAAAGTGGCGTGGCGCGTCTGCGCGCCGGCCTTGAAAAGGGCTACTCCATCGCGCTCATGTGTTCTGAGGCCGACCCTTTCGACTGTCATCGCTTTTCCATGATTTCCGGTTTTTTGGAAAAAAACGGCTTTGAGGTAAAACACATTTTGAAAGACAAAACCCTGAAAACCAACCTCCAACTCGAAAACCAACTTCTGAAAAAATACCACAAGCAGCTGCCGTTCGCACCCTCGTTGGAAGAACAAGTGTCACACGCATACTTGCTGCGCAACAAAGACGTGGCATTCTCGCCATTCAGCGCCGACGCAGACACCGAAGAGCAGATTTGACCACCCGTCAAGCCTAAAAACCGACAACCATGAATGAAAAAATCCTCGCCCTCCTTCACTCTCCTCACCCTTTCGACACCTATTTCAAGAGCGTTTTTGGCATCGTCGAGGCGGCGCGCCAACTTATCGAGTTCGCGGTACCGAAAGAAATTTTGGAAAAAATGGACCTCGACACCTTGACACTTGCTTCCGATACTTATATTGATGAAAAACTGCGGAAGTCAATGTCAGACTTGGTTTATGTCTGCGATTACGAAAGAGGGCAGAAGGCGCGGATATGTGTGCTATTCGAGCACAAAAGCACTCATCCGGGGCGCATGGTCTATCCCCAAGTGGGACGCTATTTGACTGGTGCACAGGAGGAAGACGTGAGGCAAAACAGGGAAAACTTCACGCTGACCATTCCGATTCTTTTCTATCATGGCGAGGACGCTTGGAACCCCAAACCACTCCACTCGCTTTATGGGGCCATTCCCGGCGAGCTCGCCCGTTTTATCCCTGCCTTTGACTTTCTCGTGGTAAACTTGCAGAAAATGAGCCGCGATGAAATACTGGCGATAAGAGAGTTCTCCCTACTGCGCAACATTTTTTTAGCCATGAAACGCGCTTGGGACGACAATTTTTTCCGCAAACATTACCGCGACATCGTTATTTTTGTGGACGAAAACGTGAGAGACGAAGCGCTGCTCTTGTTGTTCGACCTCACATGGCTTTTCGTTCAGCACATCTCATCTCTTAAAACGGAGGATTTTATGGAAATCGCAACTGCATTGCCCCAGCCTCAGGAACAAAAGGCAAAGACCGTCATTGAGCAATTCAGAGAGAAGTTTCAGAAAGAAGGCATGGAAAAAGGCATGGAAAAAGGCATGGAGGTGGCCATGGAAAAATCCATCCGGCAAATCATGCTCAAGCGCCCGCAGATGCCCGACGAAGAAATCGCTGACCTGTTGGATGTCTCTCTTGAAAAGGTCAAAAAAGTGCGTGCCTCGCTGCAACAGTCCTGACCGTGATAAAGCTTTATACCATCGGCTTCACGAACAAATCCGCTCGACAGTTTTTCGATTTGCTTCGCGACGGCGGCGTGACCAAAATCGTGGACACACGCATCAACAACGTGTCACAACTCGCCGGATTCGCCAAAGGGCAAGACTTGGCCTTTTTCGCCGAAGCAGTCGGCGGCATGGGCTACGAGCACAACCTTGATTTTGCCCCCACCAAAGACCTGCTCTCCCAATACCGCGACAAAAAACTCTCTTGGGACGAATACGCCACCGAATACCTCGACTTGCTCGACCGCCGCAAAGTCGCCCAAAAAACCGACATCGAAAGCCTCCACCGCCACTGCCTCCTGTGCAGCGAACACGGCCCCGAACATTGCCATCGCCGTCTGCTGGCCGAGTATTTTCAAGCCGTGCGCCCCGAAATCGAGATTGTTCATTTGGTGTGATTTGAGTGATTGTCTCATTCTCCCAATTCCCTCATTTAAAAGTTGAAAACCATGAAAACGACCTTCATTTGCCTCGCCAATTCGTACAAAGAAGGCGGCCGCTGCGTCGCCGGGATTGAATGTCACAACGGCACACCGCTTTGGAACGAGCATGACAAGCCGCGCTGGATTCGTCCGGTGAGCGCCGACACGCCGCACGGCGAAATTGACTCCCGCCTCTCCTACAAATTGAAACTGCTCGATGTCGTGGAAATGGACGTTTTCGACCCCGTGCCAGAGGGCCATCAAGTAGAAAACGTGTTGTTCAACCCTAATTCTTTGAAAACAAAAGGCGTTTTTCCAGCCCAAGAACTCGAAACACTGTGCGACCAATACCAACCCTTTCTGTTCGGCAATGCCTCCAACGCCGTCTCGGTCGAAGAAGCCAGCGAACTGTCCGAATCCCTCACACTTATCAAGGTAGTTGACTTCCGATTTGCCATAAAGCACAGCCCCTCCAAGCCCGACAAGCCCCACGTCCGCCTACATTTTGATTTCAACAAAAATCAATACAACCTGCCCGTGACCGACCCCATTTTCCTGCGCGAGATTCAATTTGACCAAGACTTTCTGAAAAACGCGCCGCGACTTTACCTATGCCTCTCGTTGGGCATCCTGCATGAGGGGCTGCACTACAAACTCGTGGCAGGCATCATACCAGCGACACATTCTTAACGAACTGTTTGATACCAAAGACATTCATTTCCGGCGAGGCGTACTACTTTTGCATTAGTTTTTCAACGCACACAAACACCCTCCCCGCACATGAAGCAAACCGCTACCCTTTTCGCGCTTGCCCTTTGCATCGCCCCTCTCGCCGACATGGCAGCTCAGGAGTTCCTCGTTCAAATCGCCGCGTATTCCGAAAAAATGCCCGATGCCTTTTTCAAGGAAAAAGGTGTTGAGAAGATCGCTTGCACCAGCCAGATGGGGATGCACAAGTATTTTGCGAGTGCTTGCCTCACTCGCGAGGACGCGGAAAAAATACAGGCGGAGATGATAGGCAAAGGCTTTCCCTATGCCATCATCATTGATTTGGAGGAAGAAAGAGCACTCAACGAAACCCATTGCCCCTACTTGCGCAATGGGAAGGCTTATGCCCAGTTGCTCAAAGGCACAGAGAAAGAGCGAAACATCTTTTTCGATTTTGGGAAACACAGCCTCGACGCCGAAGCAAAAGAGGCGCTCGATTGGGTGTGTGCAAGACTCAAAGAAAATCGCGATTTCAAATTGAAAATAGAAGGCTACACCGATGGAGTAGGCAGCGCCACCGCCAATATGGAACTCGCGGGCAACCGCGCTCGCGCCGCTCGCAACTACCTCATCGGCAAGGGCGTGCGGGCAGATAGGATGTTCATCAAAATTTTTGGTGAGGCAGAGTCTTTGGCACCCAACTCGGAGGAAATCAGCGAAGGCGTCAAGCAAGACCTGCCAGAAAATCGCAAGTGGAACCGCCGGGTCAAACTACTCATCTTCGAGGGTGAGGATGAGGCGGACAACACCACTGGCGGTAAATAATCACCACCTGCGCCGCCCCAACGACAGCACCGTGGCGGCAAGAAACAGCGCAATCACCGACAGGAAATAGACCACATCGCGGGTGTCGAGCACCCCGCGACTCACCGATTTGTAATGGTATTCGATGCCGATGGCCTGCACAATGTCGTCGGTTTTCCCGAAGAAGACAGGAAGCCTGCTGAGAAAATCAAAAGCAAGATAGACAAAGAAGCATAGGAACGTGGCAAGCACAAAAGCCACTATCTGATTGTTGGTGAGCGAGCTGGCAAATATGCCGATGGCCACAAAAGCGGCGGCAAGAAACAACAGGCCAATGTAGGAGCCAAGTATGCCCCCAGAGTCCAAGTTGCCCGGTGGCGCACCGAGCCGATACACCGTGAAATAATAGAGAACCGTTGGCACCAATGCAAAAGCCACCAAGACAAAGCAGGCAAAAAATTTGCCACCCACAATCTGCCAATCAGTGATGGGGCGCGTCACCAAAAGCTCAATCGTGCCCGTTTGTTTCTCCTCGGCGAACGTCCGCATCGTGACCGCGGGAATGAGAAACATGAACACCATCGGCGCGATGCCAAACAGCGTGTCAAGGTTCGCGTAGTTGTTGTCCAGCACACTAAATTCCGGAAACACCCACATGACAAGCCCCATCAGCACGAGAAACACCCCAATGACGATGTAGCCGATGAGAGAAGAGAAAAAGGTGTTTATTTCTTTGCGAAAAATCGAAAACATGATAAGTCAAAAATGCGCGAGCGTCTTGATGAAGCCCGTTTCAGTCGCTAAATAAGAATGGTGTCGCCTTATTTCGTCAGTTGCTGGAAAACTTCCTCCACCGAGTAAGTATCCTTTCTCAATTCCAACAAAGTCAGTTGGTTGCTTACCGCAAAGGCAAAGATGTCGGCCCGAATATCCTTGTCGGCAGGAGCCGTGAGTTGCCACTGGTTGTTGCCAAGGCGCTTCACCGTCTGCACGTTTTTGATTTTCGACAGCAGGCTTTTGTCTGCGCTTTCGGCAAACTCCACCGTGACAATCGTTTGCCCCGTGAACTGTTGTTTCAGCTCATGAATTGGCGCGTCGGCCACCAATTTGCCCTTGTTGATGATGATGGCTCGGTCGCACACGGCCTCTACCTCTGCAAGGATGTGAGTGCTGAGAATTACCGTTTTCTCCTTTCCCAAATCCTTGATTAGCTGCCGAATCTCGATAATTTGGTTCGGGTCGAGACCGCTCGTAGGCTCGTCGAGAATAAGCACCTCCGGGTCATGGAGCATCGCTTGAGCCAGACCCACTCGCTGGCGATAGCCCTTGGAAAGCTCACCGATTTGCTTGTGGCGGTGGCTGGTGAGCCCGGTGCGCTCCACCATTTCATCCACGCGCTGACGAGGATTCGCCACCCGATGAAGCCCTGCCGTGAATGCCAGATATTCGCGCACGTACATATCGCGGTATAGCGGATTGTGCTCAGGCAAATAACCGACGCAGGCGCGGGCTTCCATAGGTTGCTCGCTCACGTCGAAGCCGCACACCTCCGCCTTTCCGCCGGTCTGCGGCAAATAGCCTGTTATGATTTTCATGGTGGTCGTCTTGCCCGCGCCATTGGGGCCGAGAAAACCGAGCACTTCGCCCTTTCGCGCTTCAAACGACACGTCGTCCACAGCGCGCTGGGTGTCGTATATTTTCAGGAGGTGAGTGATTTTGACGGACATAAATTTGGGCTGAACGCTTGTTGGGGTGTTTTTGCATTTTGGGAAAAACAAGCGGCAAACTTACATGAAAATCCCGTTCTCGCAGGAATGAGATGAAAAAACAAACGCCCTGACGAAGCAAGGTAGGAAGCGGACGGGCTAAAAAACGTCCGCCGCAAAACACTTTCATTTTTCATCAAAGCAAAAGGCAAACGAAAACCCACTCATCGCCGTTTGACCGTATATTCCGTCAAAGCTAGTTTCAAAAATCAAAAACCATGCACTCAAAAACATTTGCAACCACCTTGTGGCTATGCTTAGCTGCCCTTGCGCTTCAATCCCAAACGGCCCCCTCCCATGCGGGTCTCGACTCACTCTTGCAAAAACACGTCTCCGAAACAGGACGGGTAAACTACAAAACCTTGAAGGCAGACAAAGACGCGCTGGCTGCTTATTGCCAGACCCTAAGCGACCACCCCGTGCAAGACTCATGGGCACGCGAGGAAAAATTGGCTTACTGGCTCAACGCCTACAACGCCTTCACCCTCAAACTCGTCGTGGACAACTACCCCACCAAGAGCATCATGAACTTCGACGGCGGCAAAACATGGGACGTGAAACGCATCAAACTCGGCGACAAAAAATACAGCCTCAACAACATCGAAAACGACATCATCCGCCCGCAGTTCAAAGACCCACGCATCCATTTTGCCGTCAATTGCGCCGCCAAATCGTGCCCCCCGCTTTGGAATCGCGCCTACACTGCCGAAAACCTCGACTCCGCACTCGATGCCCGCGCGCGTGCTTTCATCAACGACACGAATTACAACACCCTCTCTGACTCCAAAGCCTCGGTCAGCAAGATTTTCGAGTGGTATGCCTCCGACTTTGGAGACCTCAAGAAATACCTGAATCAATACGCGACTACCCGGTTGAAAGGCAGCGCTGTGGTCACGTTCAAAGAGTACGATTGGGGCCTGAACGAGTGATTCGGAACTCCCGTCAACAAGCGCCCCCATGCCGACAATTGGTCGGCGTGGGGGCATTTTTTTGCCCATAGAGCAGCGTCGCGCCATTTTTATGCCCCATAAATACGGCTTGCTTAAACACAATTTTTGAATGACAAAACAAACCAAATTGCCCTTTCGTCGCGGATTTTCTTTTTCAAAATTCTAATGTTAAAAACGTCGGGCAATTGACGGTTTTCCTGTAACCTTGCCAAAAATTTTTAAAAAAAATGAAACGCCGATTTTTTCGCCAATAATGTTTCAAGCAACTGAAAATCATAGAATTAAACTTTATTTTCAGACTGTTGCGCAGAAATAGTTCCTAACAATGCTCCCCCATTTTGTCAAACTGGCCTTTGGTTTGCTAAGGCCGTTTTGCCCAGCAATAATTTCTTTATTTTTCCAATCTTAATCCCTCTTGCAGATGGCATCTAACTACGGACCAAAACAGACCCTCACCCAAAAACTTCAGCAAAAACTCTCGCCCCAGCAGATTCAACTGATGAAGCTGCTACAAATCCCAACGGCCACACTCGAGCAGCGCATCCAAGAAGAACTGGAAGTCAACCCCGCGCTCGAAGAAGGCGACGAAACCGCCGACCTCACCGAGGGAATGTCAGAGATGGACCTCGCCGACGCCGATTTGAGCTACTACGAACGCGAACAAAAATCCGAATCGGGCGAAAACGGGTCTGATGCCGAAACCAACGACGGCGATGCCTCGAGCGACGCGGAATTGCTCGACGAAATAGACCGCGACACCTCGGAAGACTATGCCGATGAAGAAGAAGCCGTCAGCCTTCGCGACGACGACGTGGAGCTTGATGACTATCTCATGGACTTCATAGAAGACGACCCGGCCACCTACAAAACCCGCGACGAAGGACGAGGTGGCGACGAGGAGGAGAAAACAGTGCCGCTCGCCTTTGAAAACACATTCCACGAATATCTCGAACAACAACTCGGCCTGCTCGACCTCGACGACGAGCGCGAACGCGCCATCGCCATGCAAATCATCGGCTCCATTGACGACGACGGCTACCTGCGCCGCGAGACCTCTGCCATGGTGGACGATTTGCTCTTTAGCCAAAACATATCCACCCACGAGAAAGAAATCAATCGAATCCTCACCAAAATACAACAGTTCGACCCGCCCGGCACAGGTGCCCGCGACTTGCGTGAGTGTTTGTTGCTCCAACTCCACCACCGCCTTCGCCAAGATGAGGACAGCTTATCGTACGAAGAAAAACTGGCCGTCCAAATCGCCATTCGCATCATTGACCACTTCTTCGACGAGTTCACCAAAAAGCACTACCAGAAGCTCTGCCGCCAGCTCAACATTGACGAGGAAGACCTCAAATGCGCGGTGGATGAAATACTGAAACTCAATCCCAAACCTGCCAGCGGGTTTGCTACCCGCGGCGACCGGGCGCTCAACTATGTGGTGCCAGACTTTCTCGTGAACAACCGCGACGGCGAGCTCGAGCTCACCCTCAATGCCCGCAACGCGCCCGACCTCCGTATCAACGACCAATACCGCGACATGCTCAAAGCATTCCACGCGGGCCGAAACGGTCGCCGCCCGACGAAGAAGGAAAAGGAAGCCGTCTTGTTCATCAAGCAAAAAATTGATAGCGCCAAATGGTTCATTGATGCCATCAAGCAGCGCCAACAAACCATGATGCTCACGATGGGGGCCATTCTCAAACACCAATACGATTACTTCCTCACAGGCGACCAGAAGAAGCTCCGCCCCATGATTCTGAAAGACATCGCCGACACGACCGGATTGGACATCTCGACCGTGAGCCGGGTAGCCAACTCAAAATATGTCCAAACCGAATTTGGCACCAAGCGCCTCAAAGACTTTTTCTCCGAAAGCCTGAGCACCCAAGACGGCGAGGAGGTCTCTACTTTGGAAGTGAAAAAAATCCTTACCGACATCATCGGGGAGGAAAACAAGCGCCGCCCGCTTTCCGATGAAAAGCTCAAATCCATGTTGATGAAAAAAGGCTACAACATCGCTCGGCGCACCGTGGCGAAATACCGGGAACAACTGAACATCCCGGTGGCACGCTTGAGAAAAGGACTTTGAGCAGCGCGTGAGCAGCGCCATCAACCGAGCACGCTCGCGTTCATCAATTCTTCGATTTCTTCCAACTCGATAGGAATGTTCTCAAACAAATCCACCGGGCCATTGTCGGTGATGAGGATGTTGTTTTCGAGGCGGATGCCGAGGCTCTCGTCAGGAATGTAAATGCCCGGCTCGCAGGTGAACACCATGCCGGCGCGGAATGGCTCATAGCGATGCATAAGGTCGTGCACATCAAGACCGAGATGATGGCTTGTGCCGTGCATGAAGTATTTTTTGTAGGCAGGCTTGTCTTTTTCCTGCTTCTCAATGTCTTCGCGGCTGATAAGCCCAAGCCCAAGCAACTCGCTTTCCATGATTTTGCCCACCTCTTTGTGATATTCCTCCAGCGTGTTGCCCGGCACGAGCATGGTCTTGGCCTCTTTCATCACACGGTGCACGGCGTTATAGACGGCACGCTGGCGGTCGGTGAACTGACCATTCACCGGGATAGAGCGCGTGAGGTCCGCATTGTAATTGGCGTATTCGCAACCAAAGTCCATGAGCACCACTTCGCCGTCCTTACACTGCTGATTGTTCTCGATGTAGTGCAACACGCAAGCGTTCTTCCCCGACCCGATGATAGGCGTGTAGGCGTGCCCGGTGGCACCATTGCGGATGAACTCATGGATGATTTCCGCCTCTATCTCATATTCCCACACGCCGGGCCGGGCGAATTCGAGCACACGGCGAAATGCCTTGCCCGTGATGTCAATGCAGTGCTGAATGGCATCCACCTCCCACTGGCTTTTCACCGTCTGGAGTTTTTTCAGGATAGGCTGAGAGCGGTGAATGGTGTGTGCCGGGTAGCGGTCGCGGATATATTTGGCGTAGCGCAAATCGCGGGTCTCCACTGGCGAGAGATACCGGTCGTTTTCGTTGAGATTCAGGTAGATGCTGTCTGCGAGCAATATCATCTCGTTCACGACCTGTTCGGCCTCGTCGAGGAAATATACCTTTTCGATGCCCGAAGCCTGTTGCGCCTCTTCCTTGGTATACTTGTGGCCTTCCCACACGGCGAGGTGCTCATTGGTGCGGCGGATGAGCAGCACCTCTTTGTGCTCATCTTTGGGGCAATCTGGGAAGAGAAGGAGCATGGTTTCTTCTTGGTCAATGCCAGAAAGCCAGTATAGCCCCGCGTTTTGGCGAAACGGGAAAAATTGGTCGCCAGAGCGGGGCATTTGGTCGTTCGAGTTGAAAACGGCGATAGCGCCTGGTTTCATCTCGCGGGTGAAGCGTTTGCGATTGTGTTGGAAGAGGTCAGGGCTGAGCGCTTTGTATTTCATGACGAGTACGATTATGAAAAATTTCTCGGCGCAAGAATGAGACTTTTGCCGAAATCTACAAGCCGCGCCTTTTGTTAAAATTTAGGTTTGTCATCGCTTGGCATCCTATCGCCGCGCTCCGAGCGCGGCGCGGCCTTGCGCGGCTCGCTGCGGCAATTTTTTTTGTCTTAAAATTTGCCCCAAAACCAAAAGCACTACATTTGCCGTCAGTCGAACGACTCAATTATTTTTCACTCAACATTGACAACAGCGAAATGAATTTCCCAGACAAATTCAGATACACCGAAGACCACGAATGGGTTCACCTCGAAGGGGGCAACGTCGCATTGGTAGGCATCACCGACTATGCGCAAAGCGAATTGGGCGAATTGGTTTACATCGAAGTGGAAACCGTCGGAGAAATCGTGGATGCCCACCAAGTATTTGGCACCGTGGAAGCCGTGAAAACCACCAGCGACCTGTTCATGCCAGTAAAAGGAAAGGTAGTGGAGTTCAATGAACAGGTTGACGATGCCCGCGGCGGCAATCCTGCGATCATCAACGAAGACCCTTACGGCAAGGGCTGGATAGTCAAAATAGAGGTTTCCAACCCCTCCGACCTTGACGCACTGATGACCGCCTCCGCCTACAAGGCGCACGTCGGTCAATAAAGCAACCGTCGCTGCTATTTCCTTTCAACGCTGGCTTTTGGTTACTTTTGTGACGAAGGCCAGCGTCTTGTTTGTCCCTTTGGCGAAGGCCAGTCATACCCAACGAAAAGTGGTTTGCGAAAAAATACCCGTTCAAGTCCTTGAAAATCATTGTTGTCAATCAAGGAAATCTCGCAAATCATTTTCATTTGGGTACACAATAATTTAACCCCTCCCAAACCCGCCGTCTCGGTACTTTTGCCGATTATTGTGAAAAATATCATGTTGGAAAAAGTAAAACTGAGCATCGTCATCCCGACCAAAAACGAGGGCAAGTACATTGGCCAAACCATCGGCCAGTTCGAGCCTTATCTCGAAAAGTACAACCTCGAAATCATCATTTCGGATGCAGACAGCCGGGACGACACGGCAGCGGAAGTGCAGCGTTGGCAGGCAAAATGCGGCGAGCGGGTGCGCCTCGTGACGGGGCCAGCCAAACAAAACATCGCCATCGGGCGCAATCTTGGCGCAGCGCAAGCCAAAGGCGAACTGCTCTTTCACACGGATGCCGATGTGCGCATTCCCAACAAAGACAGGTTTTTTCAAACGGTTTTTGCAAGGTTCGACCAATCCGCCATCGTCGCCGCCACCGTGCCGATATGGGTCTACCCAGAAGAATCGGGGCTGCCGGACAAATTGTACCACATCCTGATGAACTCTGTGATTCGCCTGTCATTCATGGTCGGGGTTTATCTGGCCAAAGGCGAATGTCAGTTGGTGCGGCGCTCGGTGTTTGAAAAAATCAACGGCTACAACGAGACCATTGTGGCAGGGGAAGACTGCAATTTGTTTTACCGATTGCACAAAGAAGGGCGCATCGGGTATTTTTACAGGCTGTCGGTGCATCATTCGCCGCGCCGTTTTCGGGAGTACGGCTACCTGCGCCTGAGTTTGATTTATCTTAGGGAAGGGCTTTCTTTGCTTTTTTTGAGAAAGTCATACATGAAAGAATGGACACCTGTGCGGTGATTTCCGGGGTTGATTCTGAATCGGCCCAATCCCGAAAAAGTCTCCTCGTCCATTGCTGAAGTCCAACATCTATTGACTACACCTTATGACACCCAAGTTTGAAAATCTTACTTCCAACCTTCGTTACGACGCTCCGGCTGCACTCGTTGTTTTTTTGGTGGCCTTGCCGCTTTGCTTGGGCATAGCGTTGGCCTCTGGGGTGCCGCTTTTCGCAGGCATTCTTACGGGGGTGATAGGCGGGGTAGTGGTGGGGCTTATCAGCCGTTCGCCTTTGAGCGTGAGTGGCCCGGCGGCAGGCCTGACGGTCATCGTGCTGGGCGCGGTGGAGAAATTGCCCACGTTTGAGGCTTTTTTGTTGGCGGTGATGCTCGCGGGAGCCTTGCAAATCCTATTGAGCGTGTTAAAAGCGGGTGTTATTGGAGATTTCATTCCGTCCGCCGTCATCAAAGGAATGCTCGCGGCCATCGGGTTGATTTTGATTTTGAAACAAATCCCGCATGCCTTAGGCTACGACCGCGACCCCGAAGGGGATTTGGCATTTGTGCAAAGTGATGGCGGCAACACTTTTTCCACGTTGCTGAAAATGTTCGATAACATCTCTCCGGGAGCGGTCATCATATCTTCTATCTCTCTGGCTTTTCTGTTTTGGTGGGAAGGGGCGTCCCTGCGCAAAAGGGTTCAGTGGTTTCAGTACCTTCCGGGGCCTTTGCTTGTGGTCGCTTTTGGCATTTTAGCCAACATCTTTTTCAAGGCCAACTTCCCAGCGCTCGCCATTTCAGATAGTCATTTGGTCTCCATCCCCGTCGCTGAGTCGTTTGGCGAGTTTTTCAAACAGTTCCATTTCCCGGATTTCACCCAAATTGGGAACAGGGACGTTTGGACCTCAGCGGTGACCATTGGTTTGGTAGCGAGCATCGAGACATTGCTGTGCATAGAGGCCGTGGACAAACTCGACCCGCTCAAGCGCATCTCGCCAACCAACCGCGAGCTCTTTGCGCAAGGCATTGGCAACATGACGGCTGGCCTCATAGGCGGAATGCCCCTGACTTCGGTCATCGTGCGCAGCTCGGCGAACGTCAGTTCGGGCGGACGCACCCGAATGTCCACGATACTTCACGGAGTCTTGCTGGCGCTCTGTGTGATAGCCATTCCGGGTCTGCTCAATAAAATCCCATTGGCAGCTTTGGCTGCCGTGCTCATCTCGGTTGGCTACAAATTGACCCAACCTCGTATTTTTGTGGATAAGTACCAAAAAGGCTGGGCGCATTTGATACCCTTTGTGGTCACTATTGTCGCTATCTTGCTCACTGACCTCTTGATTGGAATTGCGATAGGGCTGTTCGTGGCCGGAGCGTTCATCCTATACAATAACTTTCACTCGGCCATCATTCATATCAAAGAGGGCAACAAACACTTGATTCGGTTCAAAAAGGATTTGTCCTTTTTGCACCGGCACGAACTCAAAAGAGTGTTGAAAAGCCTCACGGAAGGCAGCGACGTGGTGATTGATGTCAGCCGGACGGGTTTCATTGACCTCGACAATATCGAAATCATCAACGATTTTATCCAAACAGCGCATTTCAAGAATATCAACGTATCAGTACATCGCCTCAGCGGCCAAGCAACACAAATCATAAATACTTCTGAAACATGAACACTTACGATCGCTTACTCCTCGAAAACAAAGCATGGGCAAAAGAAAAAGTAGTGGAAGACCCTCAGTTCTTCGAACGCTTGGTCAATGTGCAACGGCCTGAATTTCTCTGGATTGGTTGTTCGGACAGCCGAGTGCCACCCGACCAAATCACCCAAACCCAGCCGGGCGAGATTTTTATCCACCGCAACATCGCCAACTTGGTCGTTCATACCGACCTCAATATGCTCAGCGTGTTGCAGTATGCGGTGGAAGTGCTGGAAGTGAAACACGTCATCGTGTGCGGCCACTACGGATGCGGCGGCGTGAAGGCGGCGTTGTCGCGCCATTCCTATGGCATCATCAACAAATGGCTGCGCAATATCAAGGACGTGTACCGTCTGAACGCCGCGGAAATCGATGCCCTCAGCACCGAAGATGAGCAGGTCAATCGCCTCATCGAGCTGAACATCCAGAGCCAAGTGCTCAACCTTGCAGAGACCTCCATCGTGCAGACCGCGTGGAAAAGACACAATCGCCCCCATTTGCATGGCTGGGTCTATGACCTCCACGACGGCCTCATCAGGACTTTGATGGACATGCCAGCCAATACGCCGCTGCCCTATCCAATCTACCAGTTCGACAACTTGGTGTAAAACCTTCTCCATTACAGCTCGTGACAGTGTTTTTTCAAAAAAACGACATAGCAGACCATACCTCGCCCCATACAGAAGCAAAAAAAGAAGCCCGTGGCGCGTTTGCCACGGGCTTTTTCACTAAACCGTTTCTATTGTATGAAGCTACAATTTGAACTCCCAAACGTGTGCCAAAAAGAAAAAATTTCCCAAACAAGCAAAAAAAATATCGCCTGACCAACAATTCTTTGCCTCAAAAGCCAAAAACACACAAAAAACCCTGTTAAATATTGCTACTTAACAGGGACAAAACAAAAAACAAACACTATGAACAAATGGTGATGAAGTGTCGAAAAAAGATTTGGTAAGGCATCTTTGATTGACCGGAGAGCAAAACGAAGTTTCGCCCGCAAAAGTTTTGGCCAAATACTAAGGGCAAATATACGATGGTTTTAGGGTTCTAAGTGTTTCGACATTTTTGAATTTTTTTTTGCTCGATGGCCATCCCTCTCTCATGCTTCTGAACCTGCCACTTGACCCATTTTTTACCAAAAATCAAAAACCCGCGCACACCTTTGCGAGTTTCTCGTGCCTAACTTTTTTTCCAGCAACTAAGAACATGCATACGCGCAACCCACACATCCTGCTCCTGAGCATCGCCGCCCTATTCGTTGCCTGTGGCTCAGCCGAAGAACAAATCAACCGCCGCGCCAGCGCCGCTCAGGCAGCCAACAACGCCCCTGCCCTCACACCCGATGGCATGGCCATCTTTCGCCAATACTGCGTCCTCTGCCACGGAGCCGACGGCAAGCTCGGACTCAACGGCGCCAAAGACCTCACCGCCACCACCCTGACGCTCGAAGAACGCATCAACATCATCGCTTACGGCAAAAAATTGATGACGCCTTTCAATGAAATACTCACACCGGAGGAAATAAAAGCAGTGGCCGAGTACACGCAAACATTAGTTAGCAAGCAATGACAACAAAGGACTCCCTCATTCTGGTCACGGGCGGCACTGGATTCCTTGGCTCCTATCTCGTGCGGCTGTTGGTGAAAAAAGGCTACCGCGTTCGCGCCCTGCGCCGGGCCTCCAGCCCGATGGACTTGGTACAGGAAGCTGCTTCCGAGGTGGAATGGTTCGAGGCCGATGTCACCGACATCGTGGCATTGGAAGACGCCTATCAGGGTGTCACCCATATCATGCACTGCGCGGCCATCAGCTCCTTCCACCCCCGCGACGCGGAGCGCCTCCAAAAGACCAATGTGGACGGCACGACGAACATCGTCAATCTCGCCTTGGATTTTGGCATCCAAAAATTGATTCACGTCAGCAGCATCGCGGCATTTGGCCGCTCCAAGACCCGCCCACGGTTGGACGAAACCTCCAAATGGGTGCAAAGCAAAGGCAACAGCCGCTATGCCATCAGCAAATACCTAAGCGAGCAAGAGGTGTGGCGTGCCCATGCCGAAGGGTTGCCGGTAGCCATTGTGAACCCCGCCGTCATACTCGGAAGCGGCTTTTGGGAGGCGGGGTCGCCGCGATTTTTCAGCCAGATAGACAAAGGGCTGAAATTCTGGCCAGTAGGCAGGGGAGGCTTCGTGGATGTGCGCGATGTGGCTCAATTCATGCTCCTCCTGCTCGAAAGCGATATTTCGGGCGAACGCTACATCCTCAATGCCCACAACGCGTCCTTCCGCGAGCTCTTTGAGATGATTGCCAACGCCTTGGGCACCAAGCCTCCCCCTATCAAAGTGACACCCCTCCTCGCAGAGGTGGCTTGGCGGGTGGAATGGCTGAAAGAGAAATTGCTGGGCGCGGAACCTGTCGTCACCAAAGAAAGTGCGCGTAGCAGCGTATCGAGCTTTTACTACGACAATGCCAAATCGCGCTCCGTTTTTGGCTTCCAATACCGCCCCTTGGAGCAGACGGTGCAGGAAGTGGCGGCACAATTTCTGGAAGCTAAGAAAGAGGGCATGAAGGCAAAAGTGCTGGCGCTTTGACGCGCTCGATGAAGGAAATTTGAAAAAACTTGGACAGGACAGCAGACATTGATTTTTGACAGGATTTACAAGATTTACAGGATTCTTCGCTGCGAAGCCGCCTCATCCATCCTGTAAATCCTGTCAAAAACATGATGCTCCATCACTTCATGCACGACATCAACTTCGGTGAACAGCACTTTTGGGGGCGCGTTCTGAGTGAAGCGGCGCAGCAATTCCTCCTTCGACTCGACTTTAACAAAGTCGAACTGTACGAGCATTTCCAAAAACGCTTTTTCTTTGTCAAAGGACAGGATGATTCGTGCGGTGGCGGCTGGCATGGCGGGGGGGGCTTTTTGCGAGGGAAAACAATTTGAGCAAGGTAAGTTAGTGGTCGTTTTCGGGATATTGTTAAAAACTTCCCCTCCCGTTTTCCCCAACCGCTCCCTATCTTCGCCCACTTTTTGTACGCCGGAATGGTATTCCGGCAGTGAGCGAGCCGGAATACCATTCCGGCGGACAACCCGAAGAAAATGCGGCTCAAATCATTAGAAATCAAGGGATTTAAAAGTTTTGCCAACGAAACCGTCCTCCACTTCAACGCCGACGTGACCGGCGTAGTAGGCCCCAACGGCTCCGGCAAAAGCAATGTAGTGGATGCCATCCGCTGGGTGCTCGGCGAGCAGAAAAGCCGCGAACTCCGCCTCGACAAAATGTCGTCGGTCATCTTCAACGGCACCAAAAAACGCAAAGAAGGCCAGATGGCGCAGGTCACTTTGACCTTCGACAACACCAAAAACGTCCTCCCCACCGACTACGGCACGGTCAGCATCAGCCGCATCCTCTACCGCTCCGGCGAGAGCGAATACCGCCTCAACGGCGTCACCTGCCGCCTCAAAGACATCACTTCGCTCTTCCTCGACACGGGCATCGGCGCCGACAGTTACGCGATTATCGCGCTCAACATGGTCGAAGACCTGCTCAGCGACCGCGAGCAGGCGCGCCGCCGGATGTTCGAGCAGGCCGCCGGCGTGAGCAAATACAAAGCCCGCAAACACGAAACCCAGCAAAAACTCGAAGCCACCGCCGCCGACCTCGACCGCGTGGAGGATTTGTTGTTTGAAATCGAAGACCAACTCAAAAAACTCGAAAAACAAGCCGAGCGCGCCCGCAAATACTACGACCTCAAGGACGAGTACAAAAAACTCAGCATCGAACTCGCCGTCCACAACCTCGCCCGACACAAAAAAACCTTCAAAGATTTGGAAACCCAAATCGCCCGCGAAGAGGACAACTACCGCTCCACCGAGGCCATGTCGCGGCTTTTGGAAGCCGACATCGAGGCCAAACGCAAGAGCCACGTGGACAAGGAAACCTCGCTCAGCGAACAACAGCAGGAGGTCAACCGCCTCACCGGGCGCATTCGCGGTAAGGAAAACGAAAAGGCGATGCTGGAACAAAAACGCTCCTTCGTCGCCAACGACCTGCAACGCCTCAACGACCAAATCGCCAACAATACCAACCAGTTGCGCACACTCGATACCGAAATCGAAGGCTACCAGACCGACCTGAACTACGAGCGAAACCTCGAGGCCGAACTCGAAGCCGCCCTTTCCGAAGCGCAAAAATTGTTGGAAAAAGTTCGCGCCGACCACAACCTCTTGAAAGGCAACCTCGACGAATTCGTGAAAGAACAACAAGGTTTGGAACGCGAAATCGTCGAGTTGGAAAAAACCAAAGCCATTCAGACCAACCAAATCGAAAACCTCCGCCGCGACGTGGAGCGCACCCTCGGCGACATTGCCACACGCCGCGAGGAGATGAAGGTTTTGGAAAAAAACATCGCCGAACAGGACAAGTCGGAAGCAGCGCAACTCAAGAAAATAAAAGACTTGGAAGCCTCCGAAACCAAACGCAAAGCCGACATCGCCGCCGCCGAGCAGCAGCAAGACGAGTTGCTCAAAAAAATCGCCGCCCACAACCGCCAACTCGACGCCCGCCGCAACGAGTACAAACTCACCAAGAGCATGGTGGAGTCGCTCGAAGGTTTCCCGGAGAGCATCAAGTTTTTGAGCCAGCAAAAAGACTGGGCGAAAAACTGCCCCCTGCTTTCCGACCTGATTTACGTCCGCGAAGAATACCGCGTCGTCATCGAAAACTATTTGGAGCAATACCTCAACTACTATGTGGTGCCCAACGTGGACGAGGCGGCCAAGGCCATCGCCCTACTCGGCCAGAGCCAGAAAGGCCGCGCCAACTTCTTCCTGCTCGACGCTTTCCGCGACTACGCTGCGCCGTTGGCTTTGCTGCCCGGCGGCATCAGGGCGGTGGAATTGGTCGAGGTGGAGGCGCAGTACCGGCCGCTGGTGGAGTTCCTATTGGAGAATGTCGTCATTTCAGACGACCCCGCTTTGCCGTCCCTAATTCCCAATCCCGACCTGACGGTTTTATCCAAATCCGGCACTTATGTTCGCCGCAAATTCAGCGTCTCCGGCGGCTCCGTCGGCCTTTTTGAAGGCAAAAAAATTGGCCGGAAAAAGAACCTAGAGATTTTAGAAAATGAAATAAAAAAACTCGAAACCACTGAAAACCAACTCAACAGCCAACTCGCCACGCTGCGCGCCCACCTGCAAAGCCTGAAAAACGCCGACCAGAGCACCCTGCTCCAACGCGAACGCGAGAGCCTCAATCGCCTCGGTCAGGAGAAGGCCGGGATGCAGGCCAAGTTGGACAACATCGCCGCTTTCGTCGCCAATTTCGACGCACAGGCCGGCGATGCCAACGAGCGCATTGCGGCGCTCACCGAAAGCAACGCGGCCATCGAAAAACAGTTGGCAGAGAAAACCCGCGCCGCCACCGCCGTCCGCGAGCGACTCGCCAACGCTGACGGCTCCTTCCGCGACGTGGCCGAACATTTGAGCCAAACGAGCGCGGCGTTCAACCAGCAAAACATCGAGTTCATTCGCCAGCAAAACAAGGTCAACGCCTTCCGGCAGGAATTGACCTTTCGGGAAAAACGCCGCGAAGAACTTCGCCAAACGCAGGCTTCCGCGCAAACGACTTTGGCACGCAACGCCGACGAAATTCAACTCATCGAGGCTGAAATTCAGCAGATTGAGACGGATTTACAGGCGGCTTATTTGGAAAAAAAGGAAAAGGAAACCTCGCTCAGCGCCGTCGAACAAACGTATTTCAAAGCCCGCAACGAAATCCACGAACTCGAAAACAAGCAGCGCGACAACTTCCGCCAGCAGCAGGATTTGCAGGGTTTGGTGAACCGTTTGAAGGAAAAATTTTCCGACGTCAAATTTGAAATCACGGCCATCGGCGAGCGGTTGCGGGCGGAATTCGGCCTCGGCGTCAACGACGTGATTAACCAGGAACCCGACCCGGCCTACCAGCGCGACACCCTCGAGCGCGAGGTAAATAACCTCAAACGCCGCCTCGACACCTACGGCGAAGTCAACCCGATGGCCATCGAAGCCTACAACGAAATCAAGGAGCGCTACGACACCATCGCCGGGCAGCGCAACGACATTCTCGCGGCCAAAGAAAACCTCGTGCAGACGATGAAGGAAATCGAGGAGACCGCCACCGCCCGCTTCCTCGAAGCCTTCGCCCAGGTGCGCGAAAACTTTATCGGCGTGTTCCGCACGCTATTCACGGAGGACGATTCCGCCGACCTCCTGCTCACCAACCCCGACGCGCCCCTCGAATCGGACATCAACATCATCGCCAAGCCCAAAGGCAAGCGCCCGCAGACCATCGCCCAACTCTCCGGCGGCGAAAAGACGCTCACCGCCACCGCCCTGCTCTTCGCGCTCTACCTCCTGAAGCCCGCGCCCTTCTGCATCTTCGATGAGGTGGACGCGCCGCTCGACGACGCGAACATCGAGAAATTCAACCGCATCATCCGCCAGTTTTCCGCTGATTCACAGTTCATTGTCGTCACCCACAACAAAGCGACCATGGCGGCGGTGGACACGATTTACGGGGTGTATATGCCCGAACAGGGGGTGTCAGCCGTCACGCCCGTGGATTTCAGGAAGTTGGGGCACGAGGCGATGGTGTTTGAGGCGGGGTAGTTTGGGAATTGATTACATTTGCAGTCAAACAAAATACAATGGACAAGAGAAGCCGCTATCGAATTACCGAAGTCAGTCAAGCCAAGCAAGTTTCTAAAGAATATCTGGCTTTGTATGATTTAGATAATGCCGTTGAATTCGGATTGCCCGAGATTGACGACCGTTATCACATTTGGCGGGTCCCGGTGCTTTCCAAGCAAAAAGAGAATATTGGAGAAATTGTGATTGATGCGATTTCAACATTAATAAACGAAAAAAAAACCACTAATCCCGATATCCTCGAATCGAGACTTTTAGGCAGGAAACCTACTGTCAATCACAATGGACATTCAAATGGCAACAGTGCTTTGCCCAAAGTTTCCAACTTGCGAAACACTGTTGGGTTTGGCGATTCCGAGTTGCTTTTGCAAGAAACACCGAACGAATCCATTGACTTGATTTTCACTTCACCGCCATATTACAACGCTCGACCTGAGTACGCTGAATACCTTTCCTACGAAGAGTATCTGTTGAAAATCAAGAAAATAATTCACCAATGCCACCGCGTATTGAATGAAGGGCGGTTTTTTGTGATGAACATTTCTCCGGTATTGATTCGGCGTTCAAATCGAAACGAAGCATCTAAGAGATTGGCTGTACCATTTGACTTTCACAAACTTTTTATAGAGGAAAATTTTGAGTTTATTGACGACATTCACTGGGTAAAACCAGAAGGTGCAGGCTGGGCGACAGGACGAGGAAGAAGATTTGCCGCCGACCGGAATCCGTTGCAGTACAAGCCTGTCCCAGTCACGGAGTACCTCTTAGTTTATCGGAAAAAAACTGATAAACTAATTGATTGGCATATCCGCAAGCATCCAGACCAAAAGTTAGTAGAAGAATCTAAAATCGAGGACGGTTACGAGACAACTAACCTCTGGAAAATCCATCCGGCTTACCACTCAAAGCATCCGGCGATTTTCCCACTTGAATTGGCTGAAAAGGTCATCAAATATTACTCCTTCAAGAATGATGTGGTATTTGACCCCTTTGCAGGAACGGGGACAGTCGGAAAAGCGGCTGTCAAACTTGGCCGACGTTTTGTGTTATTTGAGCAAGACCCTGAATACCTGCAAATTATTAAAGACGACATTCACGATTGGCTTTTAAGTGAGACCACAGATGTGAATTGGCTCAATACCGAACCTGCACCCGTCCGACAAGCTTCATTGTTTTGAAAATGAAAGAGAAAGAGTCCCTTGCAAAGCACATCCCGAAATTTGGAATTTCGATTGCCAAATACTCTGGCGGACAGATGATTGACCGTATTGGACAAGATATCATGCGCGAAGTTGTTGTGTCAATTTTATGTGGTGGAAATGTGCGTTCGCTCACGGAAGGATTGACTCAAAGGCGGATTTTTTTGTCAAATGCAGCATTGCTTGTCAGCTTTCTGCGAGCTTCAAAAGACATCAAAAATTTTGAAAAACAGATATCTGAACTGGCCAGCAGTGAACTAACCACAGAGAAGCTTTCTCAAGAACACAAAATGTATTTGCAGTGGTTTATCGGGCTGACGGGTAAAAGCATACAGAATGTACTGCGCAGTGACCACAACGAACTGACTCAATATTTAAAGGAGTTAGACAACGCTTTGTCGAATGCAGTCACTCAAACTGTTGAGGAGTTTGGGGAAATTGTCGGGCAAATCACTGTTGATAAAGAAAATTATCCGCTCAATTTACAAGCAATTCTACGTCTATTTCTTGCTATCGGCGCACAAACACTTGCTGTGAGAGGCTCAGAAAAATCCATGTATGGCAAGTTATTTGAAAAATTAATCTTGGGCAGCCTTTTAACAATTTTTGGATTCAAAAAAATTGACCCGAAAATTTCAACCGAATCGAAAAAGGTGTTTTGGCTCTCGGAACGCGGCGACAAACGAGAAAGCGATGCTACTCTGCTCATAAAACCTGGACGCGGCGTACGGTTTGATATTGGTTTCATCGGGCCTGGAAACACAGAAATCTCACTCGACAAAGTTTCCCGTTTTGAAAGAGAAATGGATTTTGGGAGAACACAGCATTTTATGTCAACGATAATTCTGATAGACCGAATAGGCGAAAGCAGCAGAATCACAGAACTTGCCAAGCGAATTGAAGGTAATATTGTTCAAATGTCCATGACACATTGGGTCAAGGAGATTGCTCAGATTTTGAAAATCTCCGCCGGGTTCGAACATCCAATTTTGAAAATGAACTCTGAAAGTCTAGTGCTTTTTCTCAAGAAAGAAATGCAAAAGATTGATTTGAAACAATTTGCTTGACTTAAATACTGCGTGGATAGAAATCCTCCCCGTCACGGCCACTTCAAAATCCGACTCAGAAATCTTGCAAACGGTCGCCCCAAAAAACGCCTATATTTGTCGTGCAAAAATTCCAATCCATGACTGACATCCACTGGCAAGACTACATCACTTCTGACTCGGACATCCTGTTTGGCAAGCCCGTCGTCAAAGGCACACGCGTTCCCGTGCACCTTATTTTGGAGAAATTGGGCAAGGGCGAAACCATCGCGGACTTATTGCTCGCCTACCCGCGCGTTTCGGAACAGGCCATTCAAGCCTGTCTTATTTTTGCTGCCGAAACCGTTAAAAATGAAACAGTTGTCTCGGTAGCCGCCTAGGTTTTCCCATGAAAATTGTCGCCGATGAAAGCGTAGATTTCTGAATCGTAGCGGCTTTGCGCGGCGAAGGTTATGACGTTTGGGCGGTCGTGGAGGAAGACCCTAGCATCATGGATAAGCAAGTTTTGAGCATCGCGCTTTTGACCAAAATGCTCTGCTGCTGACAGAAGATAAGGACTTCTGGGAATTTGGTGATTCGACTTCGCTTACCGCATCGCGGGATTTTGCTCATTCGCTTGGGCGATTTTCAATTTGACGTAAGAATTGAATTGGTTCTTCGCGCCATTCGTGACAATCTCGCGGATTTGCCCAATAAATTTGCTGTGCTGGACGGGCGGAGGTTGCGCATCAGAGCAAAAATTTGAAACTCAAAATCAATCCCTAAGGAAAGTCTCGTCGTCACGGCCAATTCAAAATCCGCAACGAAGTCCACGAACTCAGAATAACACCCAAAACTTTCCCGACATCAAAGTCCAGCAAAATAGCGCACCAACTCATGGCCCGCATGGACGGGCTGTTCTTGCCGTTCCGAATGCGCCGGCGCTTTCCCCGTAGCAACAAAATCCAGAATTGCCTGAGTGATGTTGGCAGTGCCCAGATGGTGCCCGCCCTCCGACGGGCTGTATAAGCGGCTGCCTGGCCAAAAATCGAAATAGCGCCGCGCCTCCTTGTAGGGGGTCACGTGGTCGTTTGGGTTGTGCACCAGCAAGCCTTCGATGTGGGCAAGGTTGGCCGTCATCATGGCGAAGTCAAAATGCTCGATGGGTTGCCCTGTGCGCTGTTCGAAGAAGCGAACCATCCGCCAGTAAAGCCCTGGCCACAGCCCCAGCGCCTGTTGGTATTCGCGGAATACCGAGGGGGCGAAACTGAACGAAGCCATGATGGCCATGCGCTGTGGGTGCAGGCGATGGGGCATCCCTTGCAGCGCATAAATGCTGCTGCTGCCGCCAAACGAGTGGGCCACGATGGTGTCTGCTGGGCCATATTCCTCCAAGAGCGCCCTGACAATGGCCGCGTTGAGTGGGATGTTGAGTCGCCCGGCGGGGGCGAGGCCGTGTCCCGGTGGGTCGTAAGCCAGCACTCGGAATCCCGCCGTCAGGAGTTCGGGCACAAAATGCCGCCAGCGCCCTGCATTGTAGCCCCAGCCGTAGCTGAGCAGCACCAAAGGCGCTTGTGCCTCGCCCCAGTGATATTCCACGATGGATTGCCCCGCGACCACTCGCCGCACTTGGCGGGCAGTCTCCAAAAAGGCGCGTTCTTTCTCGCGCACTTTCGGCTTGGGCGGCGTGGAGAAGAGGTTGACGGCCCATTTCACTGCTTGGGCAGGGGCGACCAGTGAGCCGAGATTGAGGCCAAAGCCTATGGATTGATAAATGAGTTTTTGCATGATAATGAAAATTTAGGCAGATACACCGCCGCGCATTTTTTTCCCGAACAGCGCCACCGCCCGCGCCACAAACCGCTCCAGGTGCTGCTCGTCGCCCGTAAGTTTGTACATCGTGACGGAGCCTTCATATTCGAGCAGCAGGCGATAGGCCATTTCGGTGGCTTCTTCTGGCGGCATGACCTCAGAGAGAATATGGGACACCGTGTCTTGCCATTCGGCGAAAATGGTTTGGATTTGCTCGTTGAACAGTCCTTCGCGGCCTGTTTCGAGGGCAGTGTTGGCAAAAAAACAGCCTCGCCGCTCGTACTTGGCCAGCCGATTTTGCCGGCGCAGCAGCTTTTCCAGCCGCTGTTCGGGCGGCAAATCCTCTTGCGCCACGGCAAGCACGTAGCTGCGCAACTCGTCCAGCGCATACTCCACCACAGCTCCCATGAGGCTCTCTTTGGAGGTGTAGTGGTGCATCAGCCCAGACTTGCCCAACCCCGTCGCTTCCGCCAACATGCTGACTGACGTGCCGTAGTAGCCGTGCCGGTTGAACACTTCCCAGCAACGACGCAACAAATCCCTTTTTTCAATTTTTGTAATTGGCATTATACCGAACGTTCGTTCGGCAAAGGTATGATGGAAATTATTTCCTGCGCAAGCTTGGGCGAAAAAAAAATCGCAAGCCCCCAATGAGTGGCCGTAGTTTTGCCCTGTAAGACTTCGCGCAATGAATATATCTCTTCTTGGAAAAAATGCCCTTGTGGGCGGTGCGAGCGCTGGCATTGGCCGCGCCGTAGCCATGGAACTCGCCGCGCTTGGTGCCAACGTGACTTTGTTGGCTCGCACCGAAAGCACTTTAAAAGAGGCCGTTGAGAGCCTTGATGTTGTTCAAGGGCAGAGACATGGCTACATCGCTGCCGATTTTTCAGACGCTTCAAGTTTATTGGAAAAAGTGTACGCTTTGCTCGAACGCCAGCCCATCCATGTGTTGGTGAACAACACGGGAGGTCCTCCCGGTGGCCCCATTACGGCGGCGAGCAGCGAGGCGTTCTTGGCAGCCTATCACAACCACTTGCTGTGCAATCAACTGCTTGCCCAAGCCGTGTTGCCCGGGATGAAGGCTGCCGACTATGGGCGTATCATCAACATCATCAGCACCTCGGTGAAGGAGCCGCTGGACAATCTCGGCGTGTCGAACACCACTCGTTGGGCGGTGGCGGCTTGGGCCAAGACGTGGGCCAACGAGGTCGGGCGTTTTGGCATCACGGTCAACAACGTGTTGCCCGGCTATACCCGCACGGGTCGCCTGTTGGAAATCATTGAGAAACGCGCCTCGTCAAGCGGGCAAACGGAAGCCGCCGTGGAAGAGATGTTCAAAAGCCAAGTTCCACTCCGCCGATTTGCCGAGCCGCAAGAAGTGGCTGCGGCAGTGGCGTTTCTCGCCAGTCCGGCAGCGGGCTACATCAACGGCATCAACTTGCCAGTGGATGGGGGAAGGACGCGGAGTTTGTAGGAAACTGTTTCTAAGCCGTCACTGAAGCGGCACGCACGCCCATTCGGATTTTCTCGTGAGCGAGCGCACGGTGAAGTTGAAAATGCAACGCTGGCCATAACCTACCCGGAGGCCGTCTTTGAGCCATTCTTCTTTTTCCGGGCAATCAGGCTTTCGCGTCACATCGCTCTCCTCTGCTGGCATGAGGAAGTAGATTTTTTCGGCATTGACCACTTCCGGGTCGCCATAGTAGCGCGTGTTGTATATCTGGGTCATGTTGTCCACGTCATATACAAACAGCTCTCGCCCGTCGGGGCCAGTGCCTGTGTCCACGAACAGTTTGTTCTTGCACACGCCTTTGAAAACGCCGGCATCTGGCATCGGAATCACGAAATTGGGGCGGTTGGCATCGCGCAACACGGTGATTTGTTCGCCGGGGGTTTTTGGGTCGCGAGTGATTTTTACGATATAGTGCTGGTAAATGAACTCTTCGGAGTTGGCGGTCAATGGCGACCAAGTTGCTTTTTCACAGCCCTTGAACCCTGCCAGCGAATCCAGCTTGCCCATGGGGAGCGGCTGTTCGGGTTCGGTATTGAGGGGGGTGCTATCGGAGACAATCGTTTGCCCTTCGGGCAACGGGGTGTTTTTGCAGAAGGAGAACGCGAGCAGAAGCGCGGTTCCGGTGGCGAGCAAAAAGAGATTTTTCATGTAAAAAAATGCTTGAGGGATGATGAATACTTGCTTTGCGGCCGCAAAAATCCTGAATTCAACCGTGATAAAATAGCAAATTCAGCTTTTTACCGACAAGCCGTTTTCCCCGGCCCACATTTTCAGGTCGCGTTGCTGAATGGCTGCTGCCATCAAATCGGGTAAAAGCGAGGGGGTGCAGGCAAAGGCAGGGATATCCAGCGTGCCCAAAATGGCGGCATTGTCGTGGTCGTAAGCGGGAGCGCCTTCGTCGCTGAGCGCGAGTAGCGCCACGAAAGTGACACCCGCTCGGCGCAGCGCGGCTGCTTTTTTGAAAAACGCCGCCACGTCGCCTCCCTCGAACAAATCGCTGATGAGCACCAGAATGGTGTCTTGGGGCGTGTGGATAAGTGTTTCGGCATAGTCGAGCGCCTTGGCGATGTCGGTGCCGCCGCCGAGCTGTGTGCCAAAGAGCAGTTCGACCGGGTCGTGTTGGTGTTCCGTCAAATCCACCACGGCGGTGTCGAAAGCCACCACGTTGGTCTGTACCGAACGGATGGAGGCCAGCACCGAGCCCAGTATGCCTGCGTGGACGACAGAGCCAGCCATGGAGCCGCTTTGGTCGAGCAAGAGGACGACGTGGCGCAGTGCATGGCCTTTGCGTCCGTAGCCGATGAGTCGTTCGGGGATGATGGTTTGGAGGTCGGGTTGATAGTTCTTCAGGTTTTGATAAATCGTGCGGCGCCAGTCAATCTCATTGGGGCGAGGGCGGCGATTGCGGGCGCTGCGGTGGAGGGCGTTTTGCACGGCTTCGCGCAGGGGGGAGCGCAATTTTTTTTCCAAATCCTCCACTACTTTTTTCACCACGAGGCGGGCCGTTTCGCGGGTTTTGTCGGGCAGGGCTTTGTTGAGCGACAGCAAGGCGCCCACGAGGTGCACGTCTGGCTCCACGCTGGCGAGCAGTTCGGGTTCGAGCAAGAGTTGGAGGAGGCCGAGTCGCTCAAGCGCGTCGCGCTGCATCACTTGCACCACGGGTGTGGGGAAATAGCGCCGGATGTCGCCTAGCCAACGATTCACGTTCGGGGAGGAAGCGCCGAGTCCACCCTGACGTTTTGCGTCGTAGAGTGCTTCCAGCACTTTGTCCATGCCCTGTTGCTCGGCGGTCAGGCTGACCGTTTGTTCGGCAT
Organism: Saprospiraceae bacterium; assembly: GCA_026129545.1. Classification (NCBI taxonomy): domain Bacteria; kingdom Pseudomonadati; phylum Bacteroidota; class Saprospiria; order Saprospirales; family Saprospiraceae; species Saprospiraceae bacterium. Next base: position 2,678,056 of record JAHCHX010000001.1, on the reverse strand, counting down.
CGGCTTTTTGTCCGAGTATGAGTCGCCATTTTTCGAGCGGTGTGAGTAGGGGTGTGGTTGTGTTTTTTTCCATGGCAAGTTTCGTGAGCAGCAGGCGGTTGTTTTAAAATGATATTTTGGCGCGTCGGCGGGTTTTGATTTTTTATTGACAAAAAACTAGTAGAAACTTTTTGAAAAAATATTCGCTCTGTTGTTGTGCGAACAAGCGGGAGTTTCGACACCTGATTTTAAAAACAACTTTCACACAAAACGTTTTTGCCAATGAATGCATTTTTATCACTTGGCCGCTGGCTTTTTCCCGTTCCATTTGCCGCGTTCGGACTGATTCACCTTCTCAATGCACAGGTCATGGCTGACAATGTGGTGCCCGCCTATATGCCCGCGAAAATAGTGTGGGTATATCTGTCTGGTCTTGGACTTATCGCGGCAGCCGTGAGTATGTACTTGGGCAAGTACGACAAATTGGCCGCCACACTGTTGGCTGTTTTTCTGCTGTTTGTGATTCTGATGGTGCATCTGCCGGGCGCCATGTCGGGCGGAGAGGGCGCACAAACCTCTGTCTCCATGGTGCTAAGGGATTTGGGCATGATGGCGGGCGCGATGATATACGCGTTGCACCTTGCCATAGACCGCTCGGTGGTGGGGTAAACGACCGCTGATGAACGAATGTATGGAACACGGGTGAAATGGCTTGGATGGGCGCTCCCGCCAATGTCTGTTTTGTCCGCGTTGCTTTTTCACTCGCTTTGCCGATGCGCTCCAAAATAGGGCAAAGCCAAGTCTTTTTCGGCCACGATGACTTGCGATAGGTCTATTCCCCAATCAATTTCGAGCGAAGGGTCGTCGAAGCGGATGCCGCCTTCGTGTGCTTTTGAGTAAAAATTGTCGCACTTGTAGAAAAACTCCGCCGTCTCGCTCAGCACCACATAGCCATGCGCCATCCCTCGCGGCACCAATAGTTGGCGCTTGTTTTCCGCGCTCAGGCGAATGCCATACCACTGCCCGAAGGTAGGGGCATCGTCCCTCAAATCCACCACCACATCGAGCACCTCGCCTTCGAGCACGCGCACTAATTTGGCTTGCGCCATCTCGCCTACTTGATAGTGCAATCCTCTCAAAACGCCTCGCGTGGAGCGGGCTTGGTTGTCCTGCACGAACTGCATGAGCACACCCGCCTCTTCCCAAGTGCGTTGGTTGTAACTTTCAAAAAAATAGCCTCGCTCATCGGGGAAAATGCGCGGCTCGAAAATGATGAGGCCGGGAAAAGGTGTTTTTACGAAAGGCATTTGATTGGTTCGATTAAGACGGTTGATGCGTATTGAGCCGATTACCTGCCCGGCCATGTGCGGCGGAAGGAGTTCGGTTGTGTGCCGATTGTTATTTAACCTGTCTGGCGATTTGGCACATTTTCACGCTCTCGTCACCTTGCTTTCCGTCATTCCCAATGCGCGTTCGCGGCGACGCTGCACGCCCGCTGTCACCAGGATGCTGATTTCATAAAGTAGATAGAGCGGGATGCCGACCAGCGTTTGCGACACCACATCGGGTGGTGTGATGATGGCCGCAACGATAAGTATGGCCACGATGGCATAGCGCCGGAAGCTGCGCAAAAACGCGGGGCCGACCAGTCCAATCTTTGCCAAAAAATAAGCCACGATGGGCATTTCAAAAATCAGCCCCGTGGGTAGTGTGAACATCGTCATGTAGGTGACGTATGAGTCGAGCGTGGGCGACATGACCACGCCGTCGAGCGTGTAGCCTGCCAGAAAGTTGATGGAAAAGGGCGCTATCACATAGTAGCCGAACAACACCCCTAAAAGGAAGAGCAGCGAGCAGATGGCTACCACGCCGCGCACGGCGCGGCGCTCTTCGTCGAGCAGCCCGGGGCTGACGAATTTCCAGAACTCCCAGAAGATAAAGGGGAAGGCGCCGATGAATCCCAGCCAGAACGACACATAGAGGTGCTGCATCAATACTTCGCCCAACTGTCGGGGCAATATCTCGAACGCTACCGGCTTGAAGCACATCTTGTCGCCCAGCCCCACCGTGTGAGAGAGCGAGCACATAGCCTTGTAGGTGGGGAAATCGGCGTGGCGGGGGCCAAAAATCAGGGTGTTGAACACCAAATCCTTATTCATGAAAGCTACCGTACCCACCACGGCGATAGCCAATATGGAGCGCAAGATGTGCTTGCGCAGCTCGGCGATGTGCTCAAAGAAGGACATTTCGCCTCGTTCTTTTTGCAGGCGCTCGGTTTCGTGTTGCTGGTCGAGTGGCATGGTGGATGTTGTGTTGAAAAGCGGTCGTCACGGCGTTCGAACGGGCGGGCAAAGGTAAAGTTGAGCAGAATAATTCGGCGGCCTAAACGCTGTGTTTGGCCGCGAGTTTTGCTTGTGCGCAAAGATTTAACACAATGAGCGCCTTGCAGTCACGTTTATTCGCCATTTTTGCGGCGTTTTTATCCTCTACTTTTAACAATACTCGTTTTTTTTTCACAAAATCCGATTATACAATCAATGAGAAGTCTCCTGCCTTTGCTCTTTGCGTTGCTGTTTTTGAACACGCTGCGCGCTCAACAAGATGGTAGTTATTTTGAGATGGGTTTTTTGTTGGGACTGACCAACTATTCGGGTGATTTGGCGGAAAAAGCCATTGAGCTTAAAGAAACCCAGCCCGGCTACGGGCTTTATTTTCGCTATCACTTCACGAGGTATTTTTCCGTCAAGGCACACGCCTACTCAGGCTCGATTTCGGGCGACGATGCCAACTCCTCTGTCTTGAATTATCGCAAGCTGCGCTTTTCCACTTCTCTCATTGAGATAGGTGCGGTGGGGGAATGGAAAATACTTGGCAGAGAGCGATACACGAACACCGGGATTCACAATTTTTTCATCACTCCATATCTGTTTGGCGGGATTGGCTACACTTTTACTGATGCCAAAGCAGAATTTTACGGCACGCCCGCCGAAGGAGAGTTGTACTTAAAAACATTCCCGCCGGAGGAGGGGCTGCGCAAGAATTTTCTCTTGGCGCCGGTGGGTGTCGGGGTGCAGGCCGATGTGCTCGAACGCCTCGTGCTTGGCGCCGAGATTGGCTTCCGCCCTGTTTTTTCCGACGACTTGGACGGTATTCGCATCAACGGCAACCCCAACAAGGGCGACTGGTACTATTTTGCGGGCATTACTTTTTCGTTCATCCTGAGCGACCCTGAAAAAAAGCGGCACAAGCGCAGTTTTTAATGATTTGTTTGCTGCTTCGGCCTTTCAACTTTTGGCGCTTGCATACCTTTGGCCGCCTCTGTTGAAAGGCCGAATTTTTTTTCTCCATGCAAAACGAATTGCTGCTTGGGTTCATCGTGCTGTATATGCTCGGCACCTTGGCCATTGGCTGGTGGGCCTCACGGCGGGTAAAAACGACCGCCGACTTTGTGGTGGCTGGCAAGCGCCAGCCCCTTTTCATGGCTTCATGTGCCCTTTTTGCCACATGGTTTGGCTCCGAGACCGTGATGGGCGCGTCTTCGGAATTTGCGCAGCACGGCTTGCTGGGTGTCATCGAAGACCCTTTTGGCGCGGCCCTGTGTCTGTTGCTCGCCGGGTTGTTGATTGCCCGCCCGCTTTACAAACTCAATCTGTTCACGTTCAGCGATTTTTTTCGATTGCGCTTCAACAAAGCCGCGGAAGTTACCTCGGCGTTTTTCATGGTGCCATCGTATTTTAGTTGGATTGCGGCGCAGATAGTGGCGCTGTCCATCGTTCTTCAGGCTGTTTTCGGCTTGGAGCGGGCTTTCGGTGTCTTGATTTGCACCTCGCTTGTTTTGATTTACACTTATATCGGCGGGATGTGGTCGGTGACGATTACCGATTTCGTGCAGACCATTGCCATCATCATCGGGCTGGTGGCCTTGACGGTTGATTTGGTGTTGCAAGTGGGTGGTTTTGAGCAGATGGCCGCGGTGGCGCCCGAGGGTTTTCTCCAGTTTTTCCCAGACCCGAAGGCGACCGACATCATCGCATGGTTTGCGGCTTGGATGACGATTGGCTTGGGCAGCATCCCGCAGCAGGATGTGTTCCAACGGGTGATGGCTGCCAAAAACGAGCGCACCGCCGTGTGGTCTTGCTATGCTTCGTCGGTGATGTACCTCACGATTGCGTTCTTGCCGTTGATTATTTGCTACTGTGGTCGGATGCTTTACCCACACCTGCTGGATGACGATGCGCAGATGATGTTGCCCACGATGGTGTTGCAACACAGCGGCTTGGGAATGCAAATTTTGTTTTTCGGGGCGCTTTTGTCGGCGATTCTCAGCACTTGCAGCGGGGCGATGCTTGCCCCTGCGACAGTAGTGGGCGAAAATCTGGTGCGTCCGCTCTATAAAGATGTCACCGACGCGCAGCTGCTTCGCATCATGCGCCTGTCGGTGGTTGGGGTAGCTATCGTGACGGGGAGCATGGCTTTGATGCGCAGCAACATCTACGAGTTGGTGGGCGAATCGTCGGCGTTGAGTTTGGTGTCGCTGTTCACGCCGCTCATTGCTGGTCTGTATTGGAGAGGTGCCTCGGCCACGGGGGCTATCGTGTCCATGATAGCGGGCATGGCAGTGTGGCTGCTAACTGTTTTTATCTTGCCGGAAGAACCAACCGACGAACAGGGTGTTTGGTGGCACATCCCCCCGATGCTCTACGGCTTTGCGGCGAGCATTGTGGGCATGGTGGTGGGTAGCTGGTGGCGACCAGAGCGGCGGGTGGATGCGATGGGCAGCATCACGGCGATGGCAGAACGAGTAAATCAATAGCCCATGTCCCCGTTTTTCAGCCTCAGGGGAGCATGGGTCAATCAAATAATCATGGACAAACGCCGAACATTGATATTACAATTGGAAGTTGTCTGGTGGGTAGCCACCCTTTTCGTCGCGTGGGCGGTGCTCTACCCCATCCGCAAGGCGATGCACGTGTGGCCTTTTGAGTGGTGGAATGTGGCTTTCGTCATCGTGTTGATTACGCTTTCGCGCTACATTTTTTTGTTGAAACACACGTTTTTGGCCAAAAAGCAAATGCTCAAAGTGGCGCTCATGTTGCTGATGGTGCCGCTTGTGTTTATCCTAATCAATGGGCTGCACTCGTTCATGAATTTTGTCGAGGAAAAAACCTGGGACCCGCTCACAGGTCATTTGCCACCTGACGACAAGCAGGCGATTGAGCATTATATTTGGGGAGAAATGCTTTTTTTTGGCGCGGGCAGCATCATTTCGGCACCCATACTCGCTGGTAGGCTGCTCCTTTCCATCTGGCGCACCCACAATCGGGGCACGGTGTGACGGCAGGGAGACGAACAATTTGATGCCGCACTGGGCAGCCTGCTAAAATTGACGATTTCTAAACTTGGCGCTTACGCACTGTTTGCCGCATCATATTCGGCACCGAATTGTTTACCTTTATCCCACGAAGCCCACCAAATTTTGAGTTTGTTTATGGAAATAAAAGAAAAAATGCCTGCCACCACGCACTCGTTGGAGGAGCAGTTTCAGGCAAAAATTGACGCAGACATTCGCATCGAGCCGAAAGATTGGATGCCCGATGCCTATCGCAAAACGCTCATTCGCCAGATTGGCCAGCATGCCCACTCCGAAATCGTGGGGATGCTCCCAGAGGGCAATTGGATAACGCGCGCCCCCTCGCTCAAGCGCAAAGCCATCCTGCTCGCCAAAGTGCAGGATGAGGCGGGTCACGGCCTCTACCTTTACGCCGCCGCCGAGACCTTAGGGGTCGGTCGAGACGAGATGATTCAAGAATTGCACAGTGGCAAAGCCAAATATTCCTCCATTTTCAATTACCCCACGATTACTTGGGCCGACATGGGTGCTATAGGTTGGCTGGTGGACGGTGCGGCCATTTTGAATCAAATACCTATTTGCCGATGCTCTTATGGCCCTTATGCCCGTGCGATGGTGCGGATATGCAAAGAGGAAAGCTTTCACCAGCGCCAAGGCTTCGAAATCCTGCTCACGCTCGCCAACGGCTCGCCCGAACAACGCGCCATGGCCCAAGATGCCATCAATCGCTGGTATTGGCCATCGGTAATGATGTTTGGCCCCTCCGACTCGGATTCGACACACAGCGAACAAAGCATGCGCTGGAAAATCAAGCGCTTTAGCAACGACGAGTTGCGGCAGCGATTTGTGGACATGATTGCGGAGCAGGTGAAAGTGCTCGGGTTGACCATCCCCGACCCTGATTTGAAATGGAATGAGGAGCGCGGTCACTATGATTTTGGCCCGATTGACTGGGAAGAGTTCTGGAATGTGGTGAAAGGCAATGGCCCATGCAACAAGCAGCGCATTCAGACCCGCCGCAAGGCTTACGACGAGGGGGCTTGGGTGCGCGAGGCAGCGTTGGCCTATTCAGAGAAAAAACGTCGGCGCGAGGAAGAGCGGCTGACCACAAAAGCCGCGTGACGGTTGGGCAGCTCGCAATATGAAATCGGCCATCTCGCACAATCGAGATGGCCGATTTCCTTTGGAAGCAATGCAACAACCTTCTATCCCCCGTTTTTCACCAATCGGTTGTGCTCATCGGGGAAAATGGCGATGGGGCTGAACAGTTTGGCTTCTTCCGGTGTCATCAGCGCGTAGGAAATGATTATCACAACGTCACCGACTTGCACGCGCCGGGCAGCGGCACCATTGAGGCAGATGACCCCGCTGCCGCGCTCCCCGCGGATAGTGTAGGTCTCGAAGCGCTCGCCGTTGTTGTTGTTCACGATTTGCACCTTTTCGCCTTCCATGATGTTGGCTGCCTCCATCAACTCCTCGTCAATGGTGATGCTGCCGATGTAGTTCAAGTCGGCTTGCGTGACGCGCACGCGGTGTATTTTGCTTTTGAAAACTTCTATGAACATGGTGTGTCCTTTTCAAAATTTTGGTTGGATAAAAACAACCAGAGGGTGCTTTTGGTTGGGCAAATGTAGAGCCTTAGACGGGTTTCCTACCCCTACGTTTCAGAGTTTTGCAAAGCAGCGGGCGTTTTTGAGGTTCCCTCGAAGAGCAATTTTCTCGTTAACCTACCGTTTTTGCCCCAAAATTGACCAAACCATGCAAAAACGCTTACTGCCCTTCCTCTTTTCTTTCTTCACCTTCGCCCTCTCTGCCCAAGTAATGGGCAACTACGGGGAACAACAAAAGACCTACCAGAACATCAATTTCAGCGCACAATATCGCGGCGTGGCAAAAGCCGCCACTTTCATCGGCGACAACCAGTTGGAAATCACGCTCAACGCCCTTTCCAACCAAAAAGCAAGCTCGTACACGGCCATTTTCAACCTGCTCCAACTCGGCAAAACCGCCGACGAAACCAACTCCCTTCTCAATAACAGGCTTGGCGGCTTCCTCGCGGATTTGAAAAATATGGGCATTCCCGCCGACGACATTTATGTGGACATGGTCAATTTTTTGCCCAAATACGAATACGACATGACCAAAAAACTCTTTTCCAAAAAGACCTACACCGAAATCCCCAAAGGCTTCGAGCTGCAAAAAAACGTTCACATCCGCTACACCGACCCGTCGCTGCTCGACCGCATCGTGACCGCCGCCGCCAAGCAGGAAATTTACGACATCGTGAAAGTGGATTACTTCGTCAAAGACCCCAGCGCCGTCTATTCCCATTTGCGCGAAACGACTTTTGAATACCTCAAAAAAATTGAGAATCAGTATAAAAGCCTCGGCATCCACCTTGACTCTGCCTACCTCGTCACTGCCGAAAACGCATGGGTGGCCTATCCCATCAACCGCTACGAAAAGTATCAAGCCTTCAGCGCTCAACGCCTCGATGCCGACGAAAACAGCAAAATCACCACCGTTGACAAACCCATTTCCCGATTCTACAACGCAGTGCCCGCCAACGACTACGACATTGTCGTCAATCCCGAAATTCTCGAGCCGGCGGTGCAATTTTCCTACAACCTCGTGGCGCGGTTTACCCTTCCACAACGGAAACCGCTTGAAAAAACCATCTTGAAAAAGGAATTCATCATGGTCACGCCCAACGGTGAGGTGAAATCCCTCAAAATTGAGTGAACCTCTTTCAAAGTCGGCTTTCCGGCTTACCTTTGCGCCGCTTTTTCAGCATCAGAATTTTGGCATTCTGTCGGAATCCGTCCGCTTCACGAGGGAAATCGCGGTGTACGCGCGCTTGGATTGGACGGACTCCGAAAGAACAATAGAGGAAATAAAGAATAACGTTCAAAGAAATGCGCCGCACGAAAATCGCCGAGCTCCTTCACATAGACCCGCCAACTGGCGGGATGGAAGTTTTGGTAAAAGGCTGGGTGAAAGCCTTCCGCAACAATCAATTTATCGCCCTAAACGACGGCTCCACTTCGCAAAACCTGCAAGTGGTGGTGGATTTTGAAAATACCGCTCCAACCACGCTCGACCGCATCAAATTTGGCGCGGCCATCGGCGCTCGCGGCCAACTTGTCGAATCGCAGGGGAAAGGCCAAAAAGTGGAAGTGAAGGCCAGCGAAATCACCATATACGGCGACTGCAACCCAGAAGAATTCCCGCTTCAACCCAAGCGACAATCGCTCGAATTCCTGCGCGAGCACGCCCATCTGCGCTTCCGCACCAACACTTTCGCGGCAGTGTTTCGCATCCGCCACGCTTTGGCCTACGCGATTCACAAGTTCTTCAACGACAAGGGTTTTTACCATCAGCACACGCCCATTATCACGGCTAGCGATGCCGAAGGCGCGGGGGAGATGTTTCAGGTGACGACACTGCCGTTGCACAAAATCCCCCGCACCGAAAGTGGTGAAATCGATTTTTCGCAAGACTTCTTCGGCCGCGCCACCAACCTTACTGTGTCCGGCCAATTGGAAGCCGAACTAGCGGCACTCGCGTTGGGCGAGGTTTACACCTTTGGCCCCACGTTTCGCGCCGAAAACTCCAACACCACGCGCCACCTCGCCGAGTTTTGGATGATAGAGCCCGAAATGGCCTTTTATGACTTGGAGGAAAACATGAACCTCGCGGAGGAAATGCTTCAATACGTCATTCGTTATGCGTTGGAACACTGCGCTGATGATTTAAAAATATTGGAAGACCGCCTGATAGAGGAAGAAAAGACCAAGCCACAAGACCAGCGCAGTGAGATGAGTCTGACCGAAAAATTGCGGTTTGTCATTGATAATCACTTCGTTCGACTGACCTACACCGAGGCGATTGATATCCTGAAAAACTCCAACCCGAACAAAAAGGGCAAGTTCCAGTTCCCGGTGGAAGGGTGGGGCACCGACTTGCAAAGCGAACACGAGCGGTATCTGGTGGAAAAACACTTCAAAAAGCCTGTTATCCTGACGAACTACCCCGCTGCGATTAAGGCATTCTATATGCGGCAGGATGAGGCAAAAGAAGGAGTGCCCGGCCCGACGGTGGCAGCCATGGACATCCTATTTCCGGGCATCGGCGAAATCGTGGGCGGCTCGCAGCGCGAAGAGCGACTGGAGAAATTGCAAGCCCGCATGAAAGAGATGCACATACCCGAAAAAGAACTTTACTGGTACTTGGACACTCGGCGTTTTGGTTCTTGCCCTCACGCAGGCTTTGGCCTCGGCTTCGAGCGACTGGTTCAATTCGTGACGGGCATGACCAACATCCGCGACGTGATTGCGTTCCCGCGCTATCCGGGCAACGCGGAGTTTTGAAGGCGGCGAGGCGCGTGGAAGTCATCCGGGTTTATAGTTTTTAACATTTTTTGAAATTTTTTTTGTGGCAAACGTGACGGAATGGACGAAAAAACGTCTGAAATCCGCCTTTTTCGAAAGAAAATGGAAAAAATTTTCCACACCCCCTTGCGCTCGGCATTAAGAAAATCTTAAATTGCACCGTTTTTCAAACTAATCCGCATGAACGCTAACCCAAAATCAACCCTTCGCTAATCCTTATTGCCGACCCGAACTGTGTTAATTTGACTGTGGCGCTTTTCCCTTGACACCGATTTCCCACCCAGCCCAACCTTGATGAAAGCGATAGTAATACCAACAGTCAAGTTATTTTCTAACAAAGATTTGCGAATGAGCGACTTACACACAAATTTGACGTTGCCGTCCAACCCCGATAACGTAGCCAAAGTAGAACCTTTCGTACACGACGTAGCAATCCGCTACAATCTTTCTCCCGATATTCAAGGAAATATACTTGTCAGCCTCACGGAAGCAGTCACCAATGCGATTCTGCATGGCAACCAAGCTGATGGCAACAAGTGCGTGTCCATTTCTTTGCGCCGCCAAAAAGACGCACTTTCGATTCGTGTTTCGGATGAAGGCGCTGGTTTCGACCCCGCGTGCGTGCCCGACCCCACCACATCCGAATGTATCGAAAAATGTGGCGGTCGCGGCCTCTTTCTCATGCGCCATTTGAGCGACGAATGCAAGTTTATCCGCAACGGCAGCACAGTGGAAATGCGCTTCAAACTCTGCTGATTCTCAAGAAATTATTTTCAACATAAGGCCTCCGAAGTTCAAGTCAACTTCGGAGGTCTTGTCTTTGGTCGCCATGCAATTTCCAGAAATAGACAGCCCCGACATCTCTCGGCAGCCTATCGAGTTTTTTTTCGACGACGTGGTATTTAACTTGCCTGAAGAAGCTGCTCTGCGCGAATGGCTCATGGGAATCGCCCAAGCAGAAGGCAAGCCCATCGCCGAGGTCAATTTTATTTTTTGCTCCGACGAACAATTGCGCCACATCAACGTGGAATTTCTCGACCACGACTACTACACGGATATCATTACGTTTGATTTTAGCGACGATGAAGCGACCATGCGGGGAGAGATTTATATCAGCTCGGAGCGCGTGACGGACAACGCACGCGAGCATGGTGTATCATTCCTTCAAGAGCTATGCCGTGTGATGGCGCACGGGGTGTTGCATATTGCCGGATATGGCGACAAAACCCCTGAACAAGAAGCGAAGATGCGAGCGAAGGAAAACTATTATTTGAACGACATCAAAGCCCTGATTGACTGAGCGCGAGAGGCGCTTCGCACACTACCGGATATTTTCAAATTTGCCACGAAGTCACAAAGAATCAAAGCAAAATACTCATTGATTTGCCGCATTTTGTGCCTTTGTGCCTTTAAAGTACAAAAATAATGTTATCCAGTAGTGTGGTGTTTACACCCCTGCGCAAGGGTTGCGAGGTTGACACGCTAAGAGACTGTTTGAATTTACAAAAACGGTGATTTGAGTATTGGGAGTCAGCCAGAAAAAGAAGGTATTGTGGTGTGAAAAAACGCTACTCATCTTCTCTGACTGACACCCAATGGAAGTATGTCGAAAACAAACTTCCACAAGAAATGCTCAAACGCAAGCGCAAATGGGCGTTGCGCCTTTTGTTTGATGCCATCCTTTATGTGCTCAAAAACGGCATTGTGTGGGACGATTTGCCCAAGGATCTCCCCCGCACGACACCGTATATTATTACTTCAAAACTTGGCGAGACGGCGGTGTTTTCGAGTTGTTGAACCTTGAAATGAGCGGCGATTTCCGCCAAAAACAAGGGCGGGAACGTTCCCCCAGCGCGGGGATCATGGATTCGCAAAGTTCAAAAACTATCGCCATTAGCCATCAAGAGTCCGGTTTTGATGCCGGAAAATTGGTCAAAGGGCGCAAAAGACACCTCGTAGTAGATGTTTTGGGCTTGGTTTTGGCGGTTTTTGTCCATTCGGCCAATATTCAAGACCGCGATGGGGCAAAAATGCTGCTCCAACGTTTGTTCGACAACCGATGGGATTTTCCCCGTCTGAAAGTCTTTTTCGCCGATGGGGGGGTACGCCGGACATTTGCTGAGTTGGGTGGACAAAACTTTCAAAAAATTGAACTAGGTTTTGAACATAGTCAAACGAAACGAACCCCACAAATTCCAAGTCCTGCCCAAACGATGAGTCGTCGAAAGAACCTTCGAATGGCTGACTTGGTCGCGTAGACTTTCAAAAGATTATGAACGACGAACTGAATCTCCTGAAGCCTTTATTCATCTCGCTATGATCCGAATTCTGGCTATCAGATTAGCAAAAAATTAAAATTCAAACAGCCTCTCAAAAAGCATGAAAACGATTTTCGATTCTCGATAGGAAGTTGTTTGAGAGCGCGAAGTAACGAAGAATCGAGCGCCTCCCCCATTTTTTCACCCCCATCACTACCTTTGCCACATGGAAAACAGCTCGCACCACGAGGCACCCATTCCGCCTCACCGCTTCCTGCTGGAGGAGATACAAGCATTGCAAACCTTTGAGAAACAAGTGCTTGAAAGAGTGAACTACTACATCTGGCACAACCAGACCGAGGCAGGTACCATACCTCACCGTTTTTTATACGCAGTGGAGCTCCTGTTCGACGGAGGGGAGCCGCTTCTCCTTTCTTCGGGCGATGATTCGGAAGCCATTCGACTGCTCACAGCGGAGGCGCTGACGGAGACAGCCCGCAGGCTACAACAGATGCACGGCAAGCCAGTCATGCAGCGTGCCGTGGCGGGCATCCAACCGCTTTGGCGCGAAGTGGTGGGCAAAATGCTGGAACATATCCGCCTCACGCGCGACGAAGAAGGTCTCTATCTCAACGACTCTATATTGCTCGACTTTGGCGAACACCGTGTGCTGGTGTATCTGAGCGAGCGCGAGGGACTGTTGGCGGCTACTTATTAGACACGCCCATTCCATTTCACACATTCCCGCCGCATCTTTGCGCCTATGGCCCGCATCCTGCTTATCGAGACCGCTACCGAAGTTTGCTCCGCCGCTGTTGCCGTCAATGGCGAAGTGACAGCCATCGTCGAAGAACCACATTCACCCCATCACGCGGCACTGCTCACCATGCAGGTTCGAGCGTGTTCCGAGCGTTCAGGCATCCCGTTGGAGGCGTTGGATGCCGTGGCGGTTAGTCAAGGCCCCGGGTCCTACACCTCCCTGCGAGTAGGCGCTTCCGTGGCAAAAGGCATCTGTTTCGCGCTCGACAAACCTCTCATTGCCATCAACACGCTCCTGTCGCTCGCATGGGCAAGTCGCCAATATATCGCTGATATGCCCAACCCTATTTTCCTCCCTATGCTCGATGCCCGGCGACAAGAGGTTTGGCTGGCTGCCTACGATGCCGACCTGCGGGAAATAGCGCCCGAACAACCGCTCATTTTGGAAAACGATTTGTTTGGGAAGTATTTGACTGACCATTTCCCTTCGCTTGATGGCGCTGTGCTTGTGGCAGGAGGAAACGGTAGTCAAAAACTCGAAAATGTGCCGATGCCTGAGAATACGGTTTTTTCGCCTGTGAAAAATTGTTCGGCACGGCATTTGTCCGAGCTCGCGGAGCGGTTTTTCCAAAATGCTGAATTTCAAAACACAGCGTATTTCGAGCCATTTTATATGAAAGCGCCCAACATCACGACTTCCTCTAAGGCGCTGTTTTAGCAAAAAATGCACTCCGGTTTCAATTTGTTAAATCCGGCGATTGTTTTCGTCAGGCTATCAAGGGTTTTATGTTTTAGGGTAAATTTGTATGTCAGTTTTTAAGAAGGAGAACTGGCACAATTTTGGAAAGCAGTAACCCATCAAAATCCGAGTTTATTATCCTTTCAAAACATTTAGTATGAGAAAAGCAAACGCCGAAACGGTCGCGTTGAAAAATGGGAGCAACATTCCCCTCGATTACATGGAGCTGCGCAAGGCCGCTCTTGTGCTTCGTGCAGTGAATCACAAACTGCGCCAACGCATCATTGACCTGCTCGAAGAGAACAAAACTCTGACGGTGACGGACATCTATGTGAAACTTCGACTCGAACAAAGCGTGGCCAGCCAACACTTGGCTATCCTGCGGCGTGCGGGCGTGGTTCGCACCGACCGGCAAGGCAAGTTTATCTTCTATTCGTTGGACAAAGAGCGCCTCAGTCAGATTTCCTCCTTGGTGGAAGAACTCGCTGCTTAAAAGCCATTTAGCAGATTTTCAACTCGATAGATGCTGTACATTGTCCCGCACAGCGGGACGGTGTGCAGCATTTTTTGTTGGTTCGAGAAACCTTTGATAAGTAGTGGGGGGGAGAGGGATTTTTGAGTTGAACATAGAATCAATGAACCCAAAGCAGCCCATCTTCCCTCCGCCTTTTACCTTACTAGACTAGATCTTTTATGTTGGTTCAAAAAATTATTTCCTCCGGGCACTTGCACACCCGGAGTTTTTATTTGAATCTTTGCATCATTGTACCGATACAATGTTGCAGTCCCAATGACCCCCAATGACCCCCAATGACCCCTAATGCCCCCTAATGACCCCCAATGACCCCTAATGACCCCTAATGACCCCCAATGACCCCTAATAACCCCTAATAACCCCCAATGACCCCTAATAACCCCTCAATGACTTAAAATCACATTATGAACATCCTCCTCCTCGACAACCTCGACTCGTTCACTTACAACCTTGCGGACTTTTTCCGCCAGCTCGGTTGCAAGGTCACTGTCTTTCGCAACACCGCCAACCCAGAGACCATCGCGCAGACACCATTCGACCTCCTCGTGCTTTCCCCCGGCCCCTCCGTGCCGCGCAAGGCAGGTAATTTGCTCAAAATCATCGGTCGGTTTTACCGCGAAAAACCCATCCTCGGCGTGTGCCTCGGCCATCAGGCGCTCATTGAGTTTTTTGGCGGCACCTTAGCGAACATTGCCCCCGTGCACGGCAAATCATCTCCCATTCAGCACGACGGACGAGGCATCTTCACCGGGCTGGAGCAAGATTGCCGAGTGGCGCGCTACCATTCATGGGCTGCCGACACCGTGCCGCCTGAACTCGAAATCAGCGCCCGTGCCCACGACGGCACGGTGATGGCAGTGCGCCACAAACGCCTGCTCATCGAAGGCATCCAATTCCACCCGGAATCGGTGCTAAGCATGAAAAATCAAGTCGGAATGCGGATGCTCCGCAACGTGGTGGCAGGCCGACTCTCCGCTGGCAATCGCATCTATCACACGCTCTCTGAAAAACTGCAAACAGGGACATTGCTCAAAACAAACGCGCTTCGCGCCTTCCTCCAAGCCGTCGAGGAAGGTCAACTCTCGGAAGACCAAAAACAAATCCTGCTCGTCTCCCTCAGCCACAAGCTGCGCAATGCCAACGAGTTATGCGCCTTCATCGAGGCAATCATGGACTTCAAATCCCCAAGTCCCCACATTCCCAAATCCTCATTGACAGACATCTGCGGCACAGGCGGCTCCGGCCTGCCGCGCATCAACACCTCCACGCTGGCGAGCCTCCTGTTGGCACATTGCGGCCTTCCTATCGCCAAGCACGGCAACCGCGCAGCGGCGGGGCGTTTCGGCAGTTTCAACCTGCTGGAACGCCTCGGCGTGCCTGCCTACTTCGCTCCTGAAGAGGCCTCACGGACGTTGGAGGCCACCAACCTCGCCTTTGTGTTTGCGCCCGATGTGCATCCTATTTTCCGGCACTTTGCGCCCGTTAGGGCAAAAATCGGCGTGCCAACCGTGTTCAACGTGCTGGGGCCATTGGTCAATCCCTATCTGCCAGAACGACAATTCATCGGTACCGCCTTCGCCGACTTGATGGAGGTGATTTTTGAAACAGCCATCCAAATGGGCAAACGCCACGTCATCGTCGTGCGCGGGCAGGATGGCTTGGACGAAATATCCGTGAGTGCCCCGACCCGCGTGTTGGAATATCGTGACGGCGAAAAACGCGACTATGAAGTTTCGCCACGAGATTTCGGTCTCTCGCCCCTGCCATTCGAAGCCGTGAGCGCCGCCAACCCCGAAGAATGTCTGCAAATCGCTCAAGCCATGCTCGCGGGCATTCCGACGACAGAACACTACAAATTGGTGGCGGCGAATGCGGCATTCGTTTACACCAAATTTGTGGAAACCATACCCCTGCCAGAAGCCTACGAAAAGATGGAGCGTCTGATTTTTGAAGGCGCGATGGGTGAGGTCTTGGAAAAATACCTGGAATGCACGGAAGCAATGTCAGAACCCGTTTGAACGGCATGAACGATGACCTAACCACCTACTACGACCGACGCGCCACCGAGTACGAGGCTATATACGCCAAACCCGAGCGACAGGCCGATTTGATGGCCGCGACGCAAGTGCTGCAAGCCTTTTTTAAAGAAAAAGAAGTCTTGGAAGTCGCCTGCGGAACAGGATATTGGACAGAAAAAATCGCCCAGACCGCTCGCTCCATCAAGGCAACGGACATCAACGAGAGCGTCTTGGAAATTGCTCGACACAAGCGGTATCCAAACCAAAATGTCGCCTTTGAGGTCGCCGACCTCTATCAACTAAATCTGCTCAGACCCTCGGAAGCCCTGTTTGGAGGGTTTTTGTGGTCGCACATTCCGTTGCAAGCGTTGCCCAAGTTTATTCAAAAAACAAACGAATTGGTTGCGGCAGGCGGCACGGTCGTGATGATGGACAATCGCTACGTCGAAGGCAGCAGCACCCCCATTTTCAGCCGCGACGAAACGGGGAACACCTACCAGCGACGACAATTGCAAAATGGCGAGACCTACCTTGTTTTGAAAAATTTCCCCAATCAAACTGACCTTGAAAACGCCCTTCAAGGAAAATGCTCGACACTGCAATGCATTCAATTTCAGTATTTTTGGATAGCGGTCTGGCAAACCAACACCCCCATCGTGGCATGAGTATTTTAGAAAAAATAGTCGAGTCCAAAAAGCGCGAAATCGAGCGGTTGCACGCGCAGCACGATATACGCGAACTGCAAGAGCTGGTGGCTCAAAATCATCCGAACGCTCCGCCGCGTTTCTACCAAGCCTTCGCCGAAACCCGCGCACGGGGCGAGCATTTTTTCATTGCCGAATTCAAGCGCAAAAGCCCCTCCGAAGGCTGGCTCGACCACGACGCGGACTTGCCCCCCCAAGTGTGTGCCTACGCCCAAGCAGGCGCGAGCGCCATTTCCGTCCTGACCGACGAGCCGTTTTTTGGCGGCTCCTACGCCGACTTGAAATTAGCCGCCCAAACCCTCCACCTTTTACCTTCTTCCACCCTCCATCCTCCACCTTTGTTATTGCAAAAAGACTTTATTCTCAACCCCATCCAAATCTATCTGGCCAAACTGCACGGAGCGGACATCATCCTGCTCATCGCGGCCATTTTGGAGCCGGAGCAATTGGGTTATTTGAAAAAAATAGCTGAATCACTGGGTATGGGCGTGCTCGTAGAGGTACACGACGAGGCAGAACTGGCAAAAATCCAGCACCTTGATTTTCCGGTCTTGGGGGTGAACAACCGCGATTTAAAAACCTTTCGCACGGCGCTCAACCGGGTCAACGTGTTGAAAAAACAGGCGGGCGGAAGATTCGTCGTTGCCGAATCCGGCATCCGCGACTACCGTGATTTTCAGGCCGTTCGCCACGCCGATGGCTTTTTAATTGGGACGGGACTGATGCGAGCAGAAAAATTGCCGACTCGATTTGAAGCTCATTTTCAAGGCCGAGGGAAGTTTCTTTTCAAGGCCTGTGGCATCCGAACGCCGGAAATGCTGACTGCTTTTAGTGACGGGTTGACTTCGAGTCAACCCGTCACCAAAAACTCCCCTGACTTCATCGGCCTCAATTTTTCCCCCGTAAGCCGCCGTCGGGTGGATGCCGAAACCTGTGAGATTTTGAAAAACTCACAGGTTTCAAACGCGGTGGCTGTTTTTTACAAAAACACCGAAACCGACATCCGCGAGACACTCGAAAAATACCCCCTCCATGCCGTCCAGTTGTATGCCCACGAGGTGTCGCCGGAGTTCGTGCGCAGCCTCAAACAGCGAGTCATGCTCGCCATGTCAATACGCGAAACGGCTGATTTGCAGCAACTTGAACCTTTTGCTGCCGACGTGGATTTTTTCATCCTCGACGGAGCCACGCCAGGCAGCGGGCAGCGCGTTGGCGCAGCGATTCCAGCTGGTTTTCCATATCCGTTTTTACTGGCAGGCGGCCTCAACGAGGAAAATCTGGAAGTCATTTTGAGCTATGAAAATTGCCTCGGCGCGGACATCGCATCGGGCATTGAAACAGATGGGCAGGTAGATGTGGGGAGAATACACAGAATCGCGGAGCGGCTGTCAGATTTGAAAGAAATTGTTGAAAAAAAAATTTATTTGGCAAAATAGCCTCTACCTTTGCCCCATCATTTACCAAACCCGGTACTTGTCCGCCCTGGACAACAAGCCTTTCCCAAAAAGGCTTTGCCCCATGAAGGCCCGCCAAAGGCTGGCCGCCGCGTACGATTCCGGCCAATTCAAATTCATGTTATTCAAAGATTTATCGCTCATTGAGCCGCTTCTTCGCGCGCTCGAAACCGAGGGCTACGAGCGCCCCACGCCTATTCAGGAACAAGCCATTCCCCCCGTCCTTCAGCGCCACGACCTCTTGGGTTGCGCCCAAACAGGGACTGGCAAAACCGCCGCTTTCGCCCTGCCGATTCTTCAGATTCTGCACGCTGAACGTACTGCCGCGGGCCAACGCGAAGGCAAACGCCCCATCCGTACCCTCATCCTTACACCCACCCGCGAACTCGCCATCCAAATCGGCGAAAGCTTCACCGCTTACGGCCGAAACGCTGGGGTGCGCAACCTCGTCATCTTCGGAGGCGTGGGCCAAACGCCCCAAACTGACGCGCTCAAACGCGGCACCGATGTCCTCATCGCCACCCCGGGCCGTCTGCTCGACTTGATGAACCAAGGCTACGTCTCTCTGCGTGACATCGGCATTTTTGTGCTCGACGAGGCCGACCGAATGCTCGATATGGGTTTCATCCACGACGTGAAAAAGGTTATCGCCAAACTGCCGACCGAACGCCAGACGCTTTTCTTCTCCGCCACCATGCCACCCGAAATCGCGCATCTGGCTGATTCGATTCTGAAAAATCCGGTGAAAGTAGCAGTCACCCCCATTGCCTCCACCGCCGAAAAAGTGGCGCAGAAGGTGTTTTTTGTGGAGAAAAAAGACAAAAAATCATTGCTCATCCACCTGCTAAAAGACAAAACCATCACCTCCGCGCTCGTCTTTTCGCGCACCAAACACGGCGCGAACAAAATCGCGGGCGACCTTACCAAAGCAGGCATCCGCGCCGAAGCCATTCACGGCAACAAGTCGCAGAACGCCCGCCAAGCCGCGTTGGGCAATTTCAAATCAGGCAGACTCCGCGTATTGGTCGCCACCGACATTGCCGCGCGCGGCATTGACATCGAGGAGCTTTCGCACGTCATCAATTTTGATTTGCCCAACATCCCAGAGACCTACGTCCACCGCATCGGTCGCACGGGCCGTGCGGGGGCGAGTGGCATCGCACTCTCTTTTTGCGACGCTGAGGAAGTGGCATACCTGAAAGATATTCAAAAACTGACGGGCCAGCTCGTACCGGTGGAACGCGACCATCCCTTTGCCGCCGACCTCGCCGCGCCAGGCTTGCCAGAACCGCGAGGCGGGAAAGGTGACGGCAAGAGCGGCAGAAAGCAGCCCGCTCAAGTCACAAAGACTCCCGCGCCACAACGTCCCGGCACGATACCCTTGCCCGAACGCAAACCAGACACCCAACGCCAAGAGCGAAACGGACACCCCGTGCAAGGGGTTGTTGGCAGGGATGCCAACAATGGCAGAGACGGCAGGAACCCCAACAACAGCAGGGATGCCAACAATGGCAGGCAAGGCAGGGATGCCGATAACAGAAGGGCAGAAGGTGTTGTTGGCAGGGATAACGGCAGAAACAGGAACGATAACGGCAGGAGCGCCAACAACGGCAGAAACAATGACCGCCGCGACGACAATAGGCGTAATGAGCAACGCCGCGAACAATCTCAAGGCTCGCGCCGCGACGCTCGCCCTGCTCGCCGCGACGACCGCGACCGCTCGCAACAGAAACCAGCTGCCAAAGAAGTGGCAAGCATCATGCGCAATCGTTTTGCTTCCATACTGGAAGTCGCAAGTATCGAAAAACAGGCCCGCCCGCCCAAGCCGAAGCCAAACTATCGGGACCGCGACGACCGCAATCAGGACAACAAAACGGGTGACAACCGCCCACCCTTCAAAGGCGACAAGAAGAAGCGTTGGTAAGGGCGGCGATTTGCGCACAAAAAAGAGAGCGACGGGCAACCGCCGCTCTTTTTTTGTGGAGAAAAAGCGTTTTGCTCGGTTGTAACCGAGAAAAATGCAAATATTTCTCGGTTACAACCGAGCAAAATGCCTATTTTTGTGTTTAAAAAACGCTGATGCTCATTCGACGTACTTTATTTGACACCATTCTTCAACGGCTTGCGCCGGGCAAAGCAGTCATTTTGTTTGGTCCGCGACAGGCTGGTAAAAGTACTATTTTGGACGAAGTTGGGCGGCACAGCACACTCAAAGTTAGGAGGCTTGACTGTGACGACGCAGCAGTACGGTTGCGTCTGGAGGTTCAGACGCTTCCCAACCTGCAAAACGTTGTGGGAGATGCAGAGCTGCTGCTGATTGATGAAGCACAGCGAGTCAAAAACATCGGTTTAACCTTAAAAATCATCATTGACCAAATCAAAACACCTCGCCTTCTGGTATCGGGTTCATCTGCTTTTGAGCTGGCCAATATAATTAACGAACCGCTAACGGGTCGCAAGTGGGAGTTCATGCTCTTGCCTCTCTCGGCAAGTGAAATGGTGCGACATCATGGGACATTTGAAGAGGAGCGTCATCTCAGGCAACGCATGATTTTCGGGATGTACCCAGAAGTGGTGACTCATCCCGGCTTGGAGCGCCAAACACTTAACCAAATCGCTGGCAGCTATCTTTACAAGGATATTTTTTCATTTCAAGATTTGCGTAAACCAGAGCTGTTCGACAAGTTGCTGAAGGCGCTGGCCTTGCAAATTGGCAGCGAAGCGTCATACAACAATTTGGCAGAGGTAATTTCGAGTGACATTTCCACGGTGCAGCGGTATGTGGATTTGCTGGAGAAATCTTTCGTTGTTTTTCGGTTGCAAGCGTTTAGTCGCAATTTGCGAAATGAGATCAAAAAAAACCGCAAAATTTATTTTTGGGATTGTGGCATCCGAAATGCGCTGGTAGGTGATTTCCGACCGCTCGAACTTCGAAATGATATCGGAGGTCTGTGGGAGAACTTTTTGGTAGCCGAGCGAATGAAGCACAATCTGTTTCGGGAGTTTTATGGCCGTTCCTATTTCTGGCGCACCGTGAAGCAACAAGAAATTGATTATCTTGAAGAATATGACGGTCGCTTGCACGCTTACGAGTTCAAGTGGAACCCTGCCAAAGGCGCTTCTCTCCCCTCGGTGTTTTCAGATGCATATCCCGATACGCAGTTCAAAGTGATACACCCAGAAAACTACCTCGAGTTTTTGGCACCGGATGCAAAAATCATCTAAGCCCTCGCACCAGTATCATTCTTTCGATTGACTTGCGTCATTCTTTCCCCACTCGTGCAGCCAGACTTTTGTGACATCATTAAACAAAAATCACCGCACGATATGAAATTCGAATTCAACCTCTCCATGACCGAAATCATAGTTTCCTACCTGTTGATGATGCTCATCATTTTCATCGGTCTTTTTTCTGGCATGACATGGCTTTGCTTCTTGGCACTTCCCATGTTTTTGCGTGGCTTGATGGGGTGGTGCCCGCTGAAAACATGGCTGAGGCAGACAGCGCATTGAACAATACTTGTTTTTGAATTGAAAGCGGAAAAGTGCAGCGGCTGCCCTTCGCAAGAGGGGTGGCCGTTTTTCCTCGCTAACGAAACAAATTGGGGCCGTTTATCGCACTGATGACGGATTTTGTCAAAAGTTGCAACCAAGCCCTCCAAACCAATCCCTATTTTTGCCACATCCATGAAGCAGTTTTTCTCATTCATACTGGTGTGCAGCATGCTTGGCCAAGCCTCCGTCCGCACGGCTTGGACACTGCATTATCAGTGGAATCGGGCTGTGTACCTGAAAAACTGCGAAAATCGCGACAAACCCGAAATGCAATGCGACGGCAAGTGCTACTTGAAAAAGCAAATGGCCGTCAGCGAGCAGAGCGGACCCAAAGAGCCGCAGCTCCCCGAAGGCTTCCATCAAGTTCGGGATATTCAACTTTTTTTCGAGTCTGCGGCGCTTTTCCCCCGATTCTGTGCTTCGGGTTTGTTGGCCGAATCACGCCCCGCCTATTTGGAGCGGCGCTTGCCAGACGCGCCACACGCGGCCATTTTCAAGCCGCCCGCCGCCTGAGAAATCCACAGATTGACATCAGGTTTTTCACCAAACATTTCTTTTCTTATGCGAACACTGTTCATCGCGGTGGCGTTGCTGGCTATATTGCCAGGTGCGTCGGCTTGTGATGTTTGCGGTTGTTCCATCGGTGGCAATTATTTCGGCATCTTGCCGCAATTCCACCGGCACTTTGTGGGGCTGCGTTGGTCGGAACAGTCGTTCCAATCGGCGCACAGCCGCAATGCCGCAGAGGCTGGGCATTTCGACTCCGACGAGTCGTTTCGCACGGTGGATTTGCTGGGGCGTTTCTATCCGTTTCGTCGGATACAGATGCTCGTGTTGATGCCGTATCATGATTTTCGCCGCCTGGAAGGGGCCCAAACCACGCATACGCAGGGTCTTGGCGACGCATCCATCATGGCGGGTTACATCTTGCTCGACACGGGCGATAGCCTCGACAGAAAATGGCAGCACACGCTGACGCTGAATGGGGGAGTGAAGCTCCCTACTGGCGACCATAACCGCACCAGCCCGGAAGGCAAACTGCTGCACCCAAACCTTCAGTCTGGTTCCGGCACCACCGACTTCATGCTGGCCGCCACCTACACCTTGCGACGCGGCGCGTGGGGGTTCACCGCTGATGCATTGGGCCGACTGAACACCACCAACCGCCAGCATGACTATCGCTTCGGCAACCGTATCAGCGGCTCCGCCAAAGCTTTTTACTGGAAAAACAAGGGGCGTCTCACATTCCTGCCCAACGCGGGTGTCTTTGCCGACGCGGCGCAAGCCAACACGGGCGACCGCGATTTCACGGAAGGCACGGGCGGTGCCATTGCACTTGCGACTGCCGGGCTGGACGTGTACATGGGCCGTTTTTCCACGGGGTTCACTTTCCAACACCCTTTTTGGCAGCACCTCGGCGATGGGAAGGTGCATAGCCGCAACCGTTGGATGGCGACCCTCAACTACATTTTTTGAACACTCTAACCTTCGTTTTCTTAAACACATTTTTCAACATGAAAAAGCAATATTTTCTGCTAATACTCGCGCTGTTGTTTGGCGCCTTCATCTTCGATGCTTGCAAAAAAGACCATGACCACGACGACGACCTCACAGGGGTGGGCGATGTGGAAATAGAGTTCGACCACAGAGCAGGCACCGACGCGCTGGTGTTTGGTTCTGAATATACCAACGCGGCGGGCGAAAAGTTGAAATTCACCACGTTCAACTATTTCGTCAGCAACATCGTGCTCATCAAAGGGGACGGTACTGAATTCGTGGTGCCGCGCAACGATTCCTACTTCCTCGTCAAGCACGACGAGCCGAGCACCCGCGCAATCAAACTGAGCAATGTGCCAGCGGGCGATTATTCGAAGTTGCGGTTCACGATAGGCGTGGACAGCCTCAAAAGCGTGAGCGACATCAGCGAGCGGCAAGGCGTGCTCGACCCTGCGGGGGCAGCCAACGGTATGTACTGGAGCTGGAACTCCGGCTATATTTTCGTGAAAGTGGAAGGCACTTCGCCAGCCGCACCCATCGAGCCGGGTTCGGGCGAGCGCATTTTCCAGTACCACACGGGACTCTACGGCGGCTTCACCACGCCTACGCTCAACAACCTGAAAACGGTGACGCTCGACATCCCACATGGCGACGTGGCAAAAGTGCGCAAGGGACATCACTCGCCGCACTTCCACCTCTTTGTGGACATTTTGGAGATGTTCAAAAATCCGACGAACATCAGCGTGGCGAGCAATCCGACCTCGCACGGTGGACCATTCTCCAAAACGGTCGCAGACAACTACGCGGATATGTTCTCGATTGACCACGTTCACAACTAATTTGTTCACGGCAGGCAAGAGCCTCGTCGCGCGCGGCTCTTGCCTGATTTCAATTTTTTGAAAATGAAGAACTCGTGCATTGTATGGTCGCTACTAGTGTTGTTGCTCGCCTCATGCGGCAAAGACGAACAACCATTTGCCGGAGTGCCACAACCCTCCAATTTTCCGCAACCAGTCTATAACTTGGACAAAAACCCGGTGACGGAAGCGGGCTTTGCGTTGGGAAAGCGCCTGTTCTTCGACCGCCTGCTTTCCCGCGACACCAGCATCGCCTGTGCGGATTGCCACATCTCTTACGCGGCATTCAGCCACCCCGACCACCCCACGAGCCACGGGATAGACAATCTTTTCGGGCGGCGCAATGCGCTGCCCGTGCAGAATATGCTGTGGAGCAAAGAGTTCTTTTGGGATGGGGGCGTGCCCAACCTCGACCTCGTGCCGCTCAACGCCATCGAAAGCCCGGTGGAAATGGACGACAACTTGCCCAACGTGTTGAAAAAGCTGCGCGCGCACCCAGAATACCCTGCCATGTTCGATGCCGCCTTTGGCACGCCGGAAGTCTCCACAGCCAGTTTCCTGCAAGCCCTCTCGCAATTCATGGCCATGCTCGTGAGCGCCAACAGCCCCTACGACAAGTATGTGCGCAACGAGCCGGGCGGCAGCCTCTCCACGGACGAATTGGAGGGTATGGCCATTTTCAAACTCAAATGCGCATCCTGCCACGCTACTGACCTCTTCACAGACCAGACCTATCGGAACAACGGCATCCTCGACGACTTTTCGCTCGACAAAGGCCGGTTTGAGGTGAGCAGCTTGCCCGACGATGTGGGGCGTTTTCGCGTGCCCTCGCTCCGCAACGCGACGGCCACCAGCCCCTATATGCACAACGGAAAATTCAAGACCCTTTCGGCGGTGCTCGACCACTACGCCAGCGGGGTGAAAGACTCGCCCACGCTCGACCCGCTGCTGCGACAGCCCGACGGCACATTGGGCATCCCGCTTTCCGCAGATGAAAAAACAAAACTGCTCGCGTTCCTAAAAACCTTGACCGACGAGGAGTTTTTGCGGGACAGAAGATTTGCGGAGTGAGCTGTTATTTGCAAAACTTTACCAGTTAAAAGTGCCGCGCTGTGTCAAGCGTGGCACTTTTTTTTCGACCTTTGCCGCCACAAAATCTCCCCGCTAATTTCACGACCAAACCCAGTTCGATGAGCAAATTAAAATACCGGCGCCTGCTACTGAAACTCTCCGGCGAAAGCCTCATGGGCACGCAAAAATTCGGCATCGCAGCCGATATGCTTCAACACTACGCTTTCCAAATCAAAGAGTTGCACGACATGGGTGCCGAAATCGCCGTCGTCATCGGCGGAGGCAATATCTTTCGGGGCATTCAGGCGGAGGGGTCTGGCATAGAAGGCGTGACGGGCGACTACATGGGGATGCTCGCCACCGTCATCAACGGCCTCGCCCTGCAAAGCGCCCTCGAAAGCATCGGCATCCAAACCCGCCTGATGACCGCCCTGCGCATGGAGAACGTGGCCGAGCCGTACATCCGCCGCCGCGCCATCCGGCACTTGGAAAAGAGCCGTGTCGTCATCTGCGCCGCTGGCACGGGCAACCCCTATTTCACCACCGACTCCGCTGCCGCCTTGCGTGCCAATGAAATCAACGCCGACGTCATCCTAAAAGGCACGCGCGTGGACGGCATCTACACCGCCGACCCTGAAAAAGACCCCATGGCAGTCAAATTCGACAAACTCACCTTCGCCAAGGTCATCAGCCTCGGCCTCGAAGTGATGGACATGACGGCCTTCACGCTCTGCCAAGAGAACAACATGCCCATCATCGTTTTCGACATCAATCGGCCCGACAACCTGCGGCGCATTGTGCTGGGCGAAGAGGTGGGAACACTCGTGGAAGGGTAATTAAAGTCATTATTTCATGTCATCAAGAGTTATTGACTGTTGGGTTTTAATGACTTTATGACTCTTAATGACCCTTTTCTATGCTCAACATCATCTCCTACAACGTCAACGGCATCCGCTCGGCCATCTCCAAAGGCTTTTGGGAATGGCTTGCCGAAGAATCGCCCAACCTAATATGCCTGCAAGAAACAAAGGCGCAACCGCACGACGTGCCGCTCTTGGAACTTGAGGCGCTCGGCTACCGCCATGCCTTCCATTCCGCCGAAAAAAAGGGCTACAGCGGCGTGGCAACTTTCTCGAAAAAAGCCCCCGACAACGTCGTGTTCGGCTGCGGAATGGAAAAATACGACCGCGAGGGCCGCATCCTTCGCACCGATTTCGACGACTGGAGCCTGCTAAATTGCTATTTCCCCTCCGGCACGACGGGCGAAGAGCGGCAGGCGTTCAAAATGATTTTCCTCGACGATTTTTTTCGATGGATTCAGGAGTTGAAAAAGGAACGCCCGCGCCTCATCGTCGTCGGCGATTACAACATCGCGCACTCTGAAATTGACATTCACGACCCCAAAGGCAACAAAAATACCAGCGGCTTCCGGCCCGAAGAGCGGGCTTGGATGACGAAATGGTTTGAGAGCGGCTTCACCGACGCTTTTCGCTACAAACACCCCGACTTGGTGGAGTACAGCTGGTGGAGTTTTCGCGCCGGCGCGCGCGGCAACAACAAGGGATGGCGGATTGACTATCAATCCGTGTCGGACAACCTGAAGGGCCACATCGCGGAAGTCGGGCATTTGACGCAAGTGACGCACTCCGACCATTGCCCGTTGAGAATGACGATAGACTTGTGATGCGGCTCATGGCGAGCGCTTGTTGCGGAGAAACAAACAATACGACGATTGGGTGGTTGATAGTGCGGGTTCGCGCCGCTCGTTGTTTGTTTGAAAAAATTTAATGGTGCTGCCAAAGGGCGAGGGCGTTCGTTTCCGTCAAAAAATATACCTTTCCCCTCAAAAAAATTGATGTTCGGAACCCATTCGGTCGCTTCCCTTACCTGAGGCATCGAGCAGCAACATTTCCGAACAACCGCGTCCGCCACCGCAACGATGAAAGACCGATTTCTCTCCTGGGCCTCCGCCCTGCGCATCGGAAGCCACACCTTCCCCGCTACGCTGCTGCTCGTGATGTTGGCCACGTTTGCGGCATTGGGGCTGGGGCCGTTGCTCCATTTTGTTTTTGGCACGGGCTGGGTGGCTCCTTTGGTATTGACGCTGCTTCTTTTTTTTGCGTTGATGTTTTTCAAAAATCTGATTTTTAAAAACATATACAAAAACGCGCCCACAGAGGGGGAGGCGGCCTTGTTGGAATATCTGGTACAGCAAAACGTGTCGGGCACTCCCGGCGAGGAAGAGGTAGAGATGGAACTGCTCGAAAATGCGCTTCATCTCAAGCAGGTGCGCGCGCACGACTGCATGGCTCCCCGCCCCGAAATCGTGCACATTGACGTGCGATCATCGGTGGCCGAGCTGCGCCAACTGTTCATAGAGAGCAGCCTGTCGCGCATCCTTGTGACCGAGGGCGAGCTGGACAACGTGTTGGGTTATGTGCATGTGCAACAGCTGTTTTCCAAGCCGAGCAACATCCGCAGCATAGTGATGCCCATCAAGTTTGTGCCGGAGACCATTCAGGTGAATGATTTGCTCAACAAGTTCATCAAAAACCGCACGAACATCGCCTGTGTGGTGGATGAGTACGGCAGTCTCGCGGGGCTTGTCACGCTGGAGGACGCGCTCGAACAACTTTTTGGCGACATTGACGACGAACACGACCAAGAAGAGTTCATCGAGGTGCAAATATCGGACAGGGAGTATCTGTTCTCCGGGCGCCTCGATGTGGATTATCTCAACGAAAAATATCCCGCACTCGCCTTGCCGGAAGGTGACTACAACACACTTTCGGGGTATTTGGTGATGACGACCCAGACGATTCCCGAACAGGGCGCTCGGCTGGAATTGGATGGCAAGACCTTCGTGCTCGAGCTGGTGAGCGACAAGAAAATAGAGACCGTGCGCGTGTTGCTCCAATGAGGCACTGGTGTTGCAAAAGGAAATTCGGCATCTCTCCTTACCCTCAACCGTAATTTTTCATCCCAATATGTTGAAAAGATTTTTTTTCATCCCCCTCTTTGTCGGCATCGCCACGGTGGTCGTAGCCGCGCATATCAGCGGCACATTCAAAAACGCCGCGCCCGGCGACCGGGTCGAACTGTTTGTGCCCCACTACTATGTGGATGGCCGCAGCAGCCATTTCTGGGCCGAGCTGGACGGCCAGCTGTCGTTCGTCATGGAAGCGCAATTGCCGGAGGCACAGTTGGCTTTTTTGAAATACAACGAGGACCGCTTGCCGATTTTTCTCGAGCCAGACGATACGCTGGGTATTCGAGCGGATATTTTTCAGTTCCCGGTGGTCGTCGCCTTCAACGGGCGCGGCAGCGCGAACAACCGCCTCTTGCAGCAGTATTTCAAAATCAACCCGCCCGACTACGACGAACTGAACAACATCCGATTCAAAATCGGCCAGTGGTGGGCGGTGGTGGAACAGGTGATGAACGAGCGCATGGAAGCGTTGTCCCCGACGGATTTCAAGGGTTTCTTGGATAAGCGCCGGGAGGCTGCCTCCGCCCTGCTCGACGACTTTTCGGCCAAACACCCCAACACGCTCACGCCTGCTTTTTTCGACTGGATGGCAGCTGACATTACTTACGATTGGGCCTACCACCTGCTGTTCTATGGCCAGGTGTACGCCAATCGCTATCAGATTCAGCCCCCGTTTTTCGACTTTCTCGACGAGGCTCCCATCATCAGCGAGGCGATTGGCAATGATTGGTACCGCCATTTTTTGCAGGTGCTGATGGCGCGACAAGTGGCAAAGACGGGCCAGTTGGACAATTTCTACGCCCGCCAATACGAGCTGGCCGGGCAGATGCTATCGGGCAAGTCGCTTGCGTTTTTTCACTCTGAGATGATACGCATGGCTTTCACTAGCGAACGCTACCGCGAGATTTTGCCTTATTACACCCAATTTTTGCAAACAAACGAGTACCCGGCCTACGACGCGAAAATCACGGGTCTGTATGAGAAAATAGCCCGTGTGTCGCCGGGCACGGTGGCTCCGCCTTTTACCGGGAATGACTCGGATGGCCGGGCGGTTCGCTTGGCACAATTTCGCGGGCGCGTGGTGTATCTCAATTTTTGGGCGAGCTGGTGCAGCGCCTGTTTGAAAAAAATGGAAATGTTCGACAACTACGCTGCCGAGCTCAACAGCCGGGGCATCGAAATAGTGAATGTATCCATTGACGAAAATCCGGCGAACTGGCGTGCCTCGCTGACGGCACGCGGCTTCAAAGGCTACCATGTGCTGGCATCGTCGGGCTACGACCGCAACATTGCCCTCACTTATGGGGTAGAGACGGTGCCGCAGTATTTCATCATCACCAAAAATGGTTCTTTTGCCGACAAGCCTACTGGCAATCAGCCCGAAGACATCAAACAACAGCTGCTTCAAATCGCGGCGAAGTCCTATTGAATGACAGTAAAAGACAAAGGCATCTACACAGGCTTACTGGAAGCCAAGCAACTGGGCGAAAAACGGCTGGCCGTGCTTTTCGACCCCGATAAGCTCCGCCTTAAAAAGATGGAAGCGGCACTGGAATTGGCCGTCGAGTGTGGGGTGGACTACTTTTTTATCGGCGGCAGTCTGGTGGTGAACAACATGCTCGACGGCCTGCTTGCCCAAATCAGGCAGCGTTGTGCCATTCCCCTTGTTCTTTTCCCGGGCAATTCTTTCCAGCTCAGTTATCGCGCCGATGCCATCCTGTTCCTGTCGCTCATCAGCGGTCGCAACCCGGAGCTGCTCATCGGTCAGCATGTCATCTCCGCGCCTTTTCTGAAAATGTCGCCGCTCGAAATCATCAGCACCGGCTACATACTCGTGGATGGCGGCGTAATGACCTCCGTGCAGTATATGTCGAACACCTATCCCATCCCGGCGCACAAGGACGACATCGCCGTGTGCACGGCATTGGCTGGCGAGTTGCTGGGCTTGAAACTGATGTATCTGGATGCGGGCTCGGGTGCCCAAACGCCCGTCGCGGAGCGGATGATAGAGGCGGTGAGTGGGGCCGTGAGTGTGCCGCTGATTGTGGGAGGCGGCATTCGCACGCCGGAAAAAGTGGCCACCAACCTTCGCGCTGGCGCGGACTTGATAGTGGTGGGCAGCATGGTGGAGCAAGACCCTGCCGTGATAAGGGATATGGCCGCGGCGGTCAGGGATTTTCAGAGGGTTTAGAAGCTGTTTCTCTACCTCTTCTGCCCTTGTTGGCGGGGAGGCCAACAGGGGCACCAAATCAGATATGAAGGGGCAGCGCCCGGGATGTGTTTCGGGGGCTGCCTCTCCCTTAAACATTAGACTTGTCGCGGTGGAGGCCTTTGGCAAAGGGAAAGCCCTTTTTCCGACTGGCTTCGTTAAATTTTTCGCCGAATATGCCCGATTTCGAC